>NZ_DATMRX010000082.1:0-7628 GCF_035565855.1 Pseudorhodoplanes sp. | reverse complement strand
GATCAAGCACCTGCGCGGCCATGCGAAAGATCGCGCCCTCGGTTTCCGATGCGGCGAGTTCGAACGCGGCCTCGCTGACTTCGCTGTCCGGATAGAGGGCCCTGCGCCGCGCATCGATGACATCGAGCGCATCGGTCCTGTTCAGGCCATGGCGCGGCAGCATCTCCTTCAGCGCGTCCGCAACGGGATGACCCGACGCCGCCTGGTCGTCGGTGAGGGCATCGTGCCACCATTGCAGCCTGATCTCTCCCGCCACCGGATCGCGCACCCGCGTGGCTACGGCCGCCGTTTCGAGGTCGAAGGCATACAAGGCGAACAGATCGGACCGGCGTGTCGCAGGCGCGAACAGCGTTGCGAGAAAGCGATCCTTGTCGCGATCGCGCACGAGATCCTCGCAATAATCGGATGGTCCGGTCATGCGGTTCTTGCGTCCGCGTGTCAGTCGACTGCAATCAAGGCCGCCGCCACGCGCCGTCCCTCTTCGAGCAGGATATTATAGGTATTGGCCGCCTGACCGGTGCGGCTGGTCTCGGCTGAAATGCGGTGCGCGGCAAAGAGTTGCATCAGCTCGGCGGGGAGCGGCCAGCGCGCCGGGCCGGTGCCGATCAAGAGGATACCGATCTTTTCCGCTTCCGCGATCACCGGTGCGAGCGTCTCGGCGGTGATCCCTGCCGGCTCGCTGACGGGCCAGGCCCAGATGCCGCTCGGCAGAAGCAGCAGCGAGCCGCGATGCGACATGTCGGCGAAGCGGAATCCGCCTCGGCCATAGGATTCGATCGGCGCCGGCCGCGGATAATGCGGGCGCTTGTCCGAGACGTCCAACTCAGCGCTTGGCCGCGGTGGGCTTGCCCGCCCTGGAGCCGGCCGTCTTGGATTCGGCGGCCTTCGAACCGGCCGCCTTGGGTGCGGTTTCGACCTCGGGGACGAACTCCTTGGGCGCAGGCTCGTTGGCCTCCTCGCGTCCGTAGCCGACGCCGAGATAGATCAGGATCGGCGCGGCGATGAAGATCGAGGTGTAGGTGCCGACGAGCACCACGCCGAACAGCATCGTCGCCGTGAAGGCGTGAATGGCGTGGCCGCCGAAGAAGAACAGCGCGAGCAGCGCGAGGGTCACGGTAACGTGGGTGATGACCGAGCGCGACAGCGTCGAATTGACCGAGATGTTCAGGAGGTCCGCAATCGACATGCGCTTGTAACGGCGCAGCATTTCGCGAATGCGGTCGTAGATCACGACGGTGTCGTTCAGCGAATAGCCAAGGATGGTCATCAGCGCGGCGATGCCGTTCAGATCGAAATCGATCTGCATCAACGAGAGGAAGCCGATCGTCAGCACGAGATCGTGCACGTTGGCGATCATCGCGCCGAGCGCGAACTGCCACTCGAAGCGGAACCAGAGATAGATGAAGATGCCGCAGATCGCGACCAGGAGGCCGAAAATGCCGTAGGCGAGAAGTTCGGTCGAGACGCGCGGTCCCACGACCTCGATACGGCGCACTTCGATGCCATCGCCCAGCGCTTCCCGCACCTTCTGCGCCGCCTGCTGCTGCGCCAGTTCGCCTCCGGGCTGCTGCGGGATGCGGATCAGAACGTCGGTCGGCGAGCCGAATTGCTGAAGCTGCGCCTCACCGAGATTGAGCGAACCCACGGTCGAGCGCATCTTCGCAAGGTCGGCGGGTCCCGATTTCGACTGCACCTCCATCAGCGTGCCGCCGACAAAGTCGACGCCGAGATTGAGGCCGTTGAAGAAGAACAGAAGGATCGCCGCGATCGACAGGATTGCCGATATCGGGAAACTGATGCGCCGGAAGCGCATGAAGTCGAATTTGGTATCGTCCGGAACGATACGAAGAAGAGGAATGCGCACGGGCGTTCTCGAATCTCAGATCGGGACGGTTCGTGGACGCCACCAGCGCACCCACAGGGCCACCATCAATCGCGTCAGGGTGAAAGCTGTAAACACCGTTGTCACGATGCCAATGCCGAGCGTCACTGCGAAGCCGCGAACCGGGCCGGTTCCGATATAGAACAGCACGGCTGCGGCGATGAAGGTCGTGATATTGGAGTCAAGGATGGTCGCGAGCGCGCGGGTGAAGCCCGCGTCGATGGCGTTGAGCGCCGATCGCCCTGCCCTCACCTCCTCGCGGATGCGCTCGTAGATCAGCACGTTCGAGTCCACCGCGATGCCGACGGTGAGAACGATGCCGCAGATACCGGGCAAGGTCAGCGTGGCATTGAGCAGCGACAGGATGCCGAAGATCATCGCGACGTTGACCACCACGGCGATATTGGCGAACAGCCCGAACAGGCCGTAGGTCGCGAACATGAAGATGATGACCGCAAGCGAACCGATCCAGGCGGCGCGCATGCCGTTGTCGATGGAGTCCTGGCCAAGGCCGGGACCGACGGTTCGCTCCTCGATGATCGTCAACGGCGCCGGCAGCGCGCCGGCGCGCAGGAGGATCGCGAGGTCGTTCGCGGACTGCACGGTGAAATTGCCGGAAATCTGACCCGATCCGCCGATGATCGGCTCGCGGATCACCGGCGCCGAGATCACCTCGTTGTCGAGCACGATCGCAAAGGGCCGGCCGACATTCGCCTGGGTGGCTTCGGCAAAGCGTCGCGCGCCATTGTTGTTGAAGCGGAAATTGACCACCGGTTCGCTGGTGCGCTGGTCGAAGCCAGGCTGCGCATCGACGAGATCCTCGCCGGAGACGACGACGCGTCGCTCGATCACATAGGGCTGGCCATTCTCCGACTTGCTGCCGCGCAGCAACTCGGAATCCGGCGGCAGACGCCCCGCCTCCGCCTGCTCCGGCGTCGCAGTCGTGTCGACCATCCGGAAGGTCAGCTTGGCGGTCTTGCCGAGCAAATCTTTCAGGCGCTGCGGGTCCTGCAATCCCGGAACCTGCACCAGCACGCGGTCGACGCCCTGACGGGCGATCGACGGCTCCACGGTGCCGAGTTCGTTGACGCGGCGCTCGATGATCTGGATCGACTGGTCGACCGACTGGCGGATGCGCTCCAGCAAGGCGGGCTCGGTCACCGTCAGACGGAACAGGCCGCCGCCGAGATTGACGACATCGACGCTGCGTTGTCCGGAGGCCTGCAGCAGTCCGCCAAGCGGCTGCGACAATTCCTGGAACTTCTGCATCGCGACATTGGGATCGACGCCTTCGCGAATCCGGAACTCGACCGAATTGCCGCGGATCGTCGCCGCAGCCGGGCTGCCCAGCCGATTTTCGCGGACCACGCGCCGCACGTCGTAACGCAGCGCCTCGACCTTCTCCTTGCGCACGGCGGCCGAATCCACCTCGAGCAGGATGTGAGAGCCGCCCTGCAGGTCGAGGCCCAGCACGATGTGACGTTGCGCCCATTTCGGCCACTTTTCGACAACGTCTTTCGGAAAGAAATTCGGAATCGCGAAGGAGCACACGATCAGGGTGACCGCGAGGATCGCCAGTGTCTTCCAGCGCGAGATGTAAAGCATCGGTTCAGTCCGTATGGCGTCGGTTGTGGCGGAAAATGAGGCGCGCCCCCGTCACGCCGATTGCCATTAGGCCTCGTCCTTGACCGGCTCGCCCTTGGCGCGCACGTCGGTGATCATCTGACGCACCTGCCGGATACGCACGCCGTCGGCAACCTCGACCTCGATCTGGTCGTCGTCGATCACCTTGGTGACCTTGCCGATCAGACCGCCAGAGGTCACCACCGTGTCACCGCGGCGCACATTCTTCACCATCTCCTGGTGCTGCTTCACGCGCTTCTGCTGCGGCCGCAGGATCAGGAAATACATGATGACGAAAATCAGGACGAAAGGCAGCAACGAAACCAGCATCGAATTGGCATCGCCACCGGCGGCCTGCGCATAGGCGGGCGTGATCAGCATCGAACGGCCTCTAGTGTCCCGATTCCGAAGTCCGCGTGAATGGGCGGCTTGCTCGTGAGCGGACTTCGAGGTCGAAGGACACCAGCAAGCCTTGGATTTTCAGTTGAGTCCGGCGCAAATCATTGCGCCAAAACGGCGCGGACTATAGCGGCCGCCAGCCCAATTGCAATGTTGCGGCGCGTTTGAGCCAAGATGCCGCAAGTCCCCGGCAAATCACTGGCCTTGCAGGCCTTTTTCCGTGCCGCTATGGGGTGCCTCACCCCGCCGCAAGAGGATATCCTGCCGCATGGCCAAAGCCAGAAAGCCCGTAAAACGCACCCCGGCTCGCGCGGCCAAACCATCGCGGTCGAAACCGGCCCAAGCCGAATCCACCACTCTCGATCGCATCGCGGCGGCGCTGGAGCGTCTTTCGCCGGCGCCGAAAAAAGCCCCGGATTTCAACGCCGCCGACGCCTTCATCTGGCATGCCGACGGCAGCGTGCTGGCTCCGGTCAAGCGCGTGAACCGGGTCGATCTCGGCCTTCTGCGCGGCATCGACCGCATGCGCGACACCCTGATCGAGAACACCGAGCGGTTCGCGGCCGGCCTGCCCGCCAACAATGCCCTCCTTTGGGGCGCGCGCGGCATGGGCAAGTCGTCCCTCGTCAAGGCTGCTCATGCCAGCGTCAACGCCGCGTCGCCGAAGCCCGGCCAACTGAAGCTGATCGAAATCCATCGCGAGGACATCGAGAGTCTTCCCGAACTGATGACCATCCTGCGGGACGCCCCGTTCCGCTTCATCGTGTTCTGCGACGACCTTTCCTTTGACGGCGACGACACCTCCTACAAGTCGCTCAAGGCCGTGCTCGAAGGCGGCATCGAGGGCCGGCCGGAAAACGTGCTCCTCTATGCCACCTCGAACCGCCGCCACCTGTTGCCGCGCGACATGATGGAGAACGAGCGCTCGACCGCGATCAATCCCGGCGAAGCGGTCGAAGAAAAGGTGTCATTGTCCGATCGCTTCGGTCTCTGGCTCGGCTTCCACAAATGCAGCCAGGATGAGTTCCTCGCCATGGTCGACGGGTATGTGCGGCATTTCCGCATCCCGTTCGAGCCAGAGGAATTGCGACGCGAGGCTCTCGAATGGTCGACGACGCGCGGTTCGCGATCAGGGCGCGTGGCGTGGCAATTCATCCAGGACTATGCCGGCCGCAAGGGCGTGCGGCTGTCGTAGCCGATCCCCCACAGCCGTCAACGAAGAGCGCTTACGATGCCCCGGTGAGGAATTGCATCGGGTCGACCGGGGTCGCGCCCTTGCGGATTTCGAAATGCAATTGCGGTGACGACACGTTGCCGGTCTGACCGGACTTGGCGATCACCTGCCCGCGCTTCACCGCCTCGCCGCGTTTCACCAGCAATTCGCTGGCATGCGCATAGGCTGTGACATGTCCGTTGGCGTGGCGCACCAGAACGAGGTTGCCGTACCCCTTCAGCTCGTTGCCCGAATAAGCCACGACGCCATCCTCGGCGGCCTTGATCGGGGTGCCTTCCGGCACTGCGATATTGATGCCGTCATTCTGCTGACCGGTCGGCTTCGGACCGAAACCTGCAATCACACGGCCGCGCACCGGCCACCGGAAGCCGGGCGAGTTATTGGATGCGGCCTGCTCTTCCTTGTCTTGCTTGGCCTGCTCGACCGGTGTCGGCGCCTCTTTCACGGGAGCCATCACGCGCGCCGACGGCATCGGCTCTGCGTGCGCTTCGGCGACGCGCTGGGCGGGCGGCATCGGGGCGACTTGCGGCTGACGCTGCACGACCGGTGCCGGCGTCGGCGCCGGCGTCCGCGCCGGCTGCTGCGGCACCTGCGCGACGCGGGAGACGCCGGGAATCGTCAGTTGCTCGCCCATCCGCAGCTTGTGGTGGGGCGGAAGGCGATTGGCCTGCGCGATCGCGACCGGGCTGACATTGTAGCGGCGGCCGATGCTGAACATGGTTTCGCCGGGCGCGACGGTGTGCACCTGACCTTGCGCCGCAAGCGGACGCGCCGGCGGAGCCTGGCGGATGCTGCCGGTGGTCGCGGGCGCTGAGGCGATCTGGGGCGCACGCGGCGGAGCGGCCGGCACGGCCGGCGGCGGACCGGAATAATTGTAGCGCGGGATGACAAGACGCTGGCCCGGATAGACCGGGGTCGCGGTGGTCATGCCATTGGCCTCGGCAATGGCGAGGGGCGGAACGCCGTAGCGCCGCGAAATCGAGTTGAGGGTCTCGCCTTGCGCCACGGTGATTGGCGTGCCGCCTTTCCAATCCCAGGTCCCCTGCTGCTGCGCGGTCCGCGGGCCGACAGAGCCGGTGACGGCAGGCTGCGACGGATAGGCATGTCCGCCGCGCGGCGCGGATGCGGCCTGCGGCTGATAGGTGGCCGGCTGGACAGTCGCCGGCGCATGTGGGGCCGGCGGCTGATAGCCGGGTGCGGGCTGCTGATAGGATTGCTGATAATACGGCGCCGGCTGCTGAGGATAAGGCTGCGCGGGCGGCAGCGGCTGGCTGTGAATCTGACCTTGCGGCGGCTGCTGCGCGGGAACGGAGCCGGTCGTTGCCGGCTGCGACGAGAATGGATTGGAAAACGGTTGTTCGATGCGGTTGACGTCACTCGAGCAGGCAGCGGTCGTCAGAGCGAGCGCCGCGCATACCGCCAGACGGGGCGCAGCAGGCGAGCGGGCGGGCTCAGCAGAACGCATCGTACAAAACTCACTCACGCTACAAGACAGTGAGCCGAGTTAAACACCCGCGGAGTAAATAAGGTTTTAAGCCATATCGAAGCGTCAAGGTTAAGCGAGGTTGAAACGTCCGCCGCGGTTACAATTCCTTCGCGCGCCCTTCAACGAGCGGCACAAATCGCACAGGAATCAGATCTTCGCGTTCGATCCCATCTTTCGTGCGGCGCAGGCGAACGATGTGCTGCGGGCCGTTCTTCGGACCGAGCGGCAATACCATGATGCCATCGTCGGCAAGCTGGTTGACCAAAGCATCGGGGATCGTCTCGGCCGCCGCGGTGACGATGATGCGATCGAATGGCGGAAGGTTCGGCGCACCTTCAAGCCCGTCGCCGATCAATACGTCAATATTGGTGTAGCCGATCTGATCGAAGGTGCGCCGGGCTTTCTCGGCGAGCGTGCGGTAGCGTTCGATGGACACGACATGCGCCGCGATCCGTGACAGCACCGCTGCCTGATAGCCGGAGCCGGTGCCGATCTCGAGCACGCGATGATGCGAGGCGAGCTCCAGCAATTCGGTCATGTAGCCGACGACATAGGGCTGGCTGATGGTCTGGCCGCAGGCGATCGGCAACGCGTGATCCTGGTAGGCCTGTTCCCTGGTCTCCTCGCTGACGAATTTCTCGCGCGGCACTTCGTCCATGGCGCGCAACACGGCGTTGTCGGTGATCCCGCGACGCCGCAGCGTCAGCAGGAACTCCATGCGGTCCATGTTCTTGTTCCGAGACGGCCACATGGCATGGGCCCTCCTGTCCGTCCGGGGCGCGTCCCGGCGAGCGACAGTCTAATCGAATCCTTCGGCGAGCCGCGTCATGAAATCCTGGTCAGTCTGATCGAGCCGCAGCGGCGTGATCGAAATGCGGTTCTGCGCCAGCGCCGACAGGTCGGTGCCGTCGACCGGTGTCGGCTTGCCCTTGCGCGCGAAGGCGATCCAGTAATACGGGTTCGAGCGGCCATCGAATCGCGGCTCGATCCGCAGCAATTCCTGA
>NZ_DATMRX010000081.1:0-13320 GCF_035565855.1 Pseudorhodoplanes sp. | reverse complement strand
GTATGAGAAGGACTTGGGTCCTGATACGCAGAAGCTCGCGTCGCGCATGAGCCGGTTCAATCCCGATCGCACCTGGAAGAAAGTTGTCGAAACACGAGAGGTTAAGTGAATTATCCCGCGCTCGAAACCAACGCGCGCTCGGCCACCACGCTCGGCATCGTCGGCGCAGGCGGCATCGGCCAGAGTCTCTACGAGAGCATCCGTTCCTTCAACTATGCCGACGCAGCCGCGCAGATGCCGATTGTGATCGAAATCGTCATGGCAATTGATCCTGCCAGCGCAAGACTTCGCACAGTCTTGATCTAGCGCGCGGACAGCCTCAGCTCCCGCACCGCCATCACCAGCAGCGCGACCAGAAGCGGTAGTACGAAGTAGAGGCAGCGAAAGATCAACAGCGAGGCCAGAAGCTCTTCTTTCGCGAATTGCGGCAGCGCGATCAGCATGGCGGCCTCAAACACGCCAAGACTGCCCGGTGCGTGACTCAGGAATCCGAGAAGCGTAGCGGTCACGTAGATCACCAGTACGGTGAGGAAATCCACCTCCGGGTCGTCCGGCAGCAGCAGGTACAAAGCAAGGCCGCCGGCGGCAAGATCGAGCACGCCGATGCCGATCTGGACCAATGTCAGCGACGCTGTCGGCAATGTGACGGACCATGCGCCGGCGCCGACCGTTCGCGCTTGAGGGATCAGCCAAAGGACATAGCCCGCGACGGCCGCGAGGCCGGCGAGCCCGACCGCCTGATTGACCGGCGAGGACAAGCGGCTGACGGCCCCGGCCGCGTCCGGCGCAACAGCCATACCGATGCCGAGCACGACGATATTGCCGAGCCAGAACGTAAGCCCGGTGATGAAGGCAAGCCTCGCGATATCGACGACCGACAGCCTCCACACCAAATAGATGCGCCAACGCACCGCGCCGGCCGTGAACACCGTAGCGCCGAGACTGTGCCCGATGGCGGAACTGGTGAAACTTGCAAGAGCCGCGACGCGATACGGCACATGATGACATCCGATAATTCGCAGCGAGAAGTATTCGTAGAACGTCAACGTCACATAAGCGATGCCGACGAACGCACCGGCCAGAACCACCGTATGCCCTGGCTTCGAACCCAGAGCGGCGAGTACGCGCGCGACGTCGATATCGCGCAGGATGAAAAGCAGCGCGACACCTGCCGCGGCAACGATCAGAACGCTCACGATAAAGCCGATCTTGCGCCAGCAAACCCACCTCAGAACGGACCGGGCGATGAAGGTCGTCACGTCTGGTATCGGCATCCGCTAATGAGCTTCCGAATCGGCTGTCACATCCGCGCGGAAACTCGCATCGCAGCGTAACAGCCTTGTTACAGCGGTAGATGTCTGGCGAAAGCCGCCGACCGTCACACGGTTGAGACACGACGACGCAATGGTGACGCCAGCGAATCGGCGACTGTCGCCGTATCAGCGTCACGAGAGACTTCAATGCGAGTCCTGATCGCGACCGACGCTTGGCACCCACAGGTCAATGGCGTGGTGCGTACGCTCACCTCGCTCGCGCGGAGCGCAAAAACGCTTGGAGTGGAGGTCGAGTTTCTCTCGCCGGATGGGTTCCCGACGGTCCCGCTCCCGAGCTATCCGGGTTTACGCCTTGCCTTGCCGGGTGGCCGCGAGATCGCCCGACGGATTGAGCAGGCCAAACCGGACGCCATACACATCGCGACCGAAGGGCCGATCGGACATCGCGTGCGCGCCTATTGCCGGCGCCGCAATTGGGCCTTCACCACGAGCTACACTACGCGCTTTCCCGAATATATCGCGGCGCGCTGGCCCATCCCCGAGCGGCTGATCTACGCCGCCCTGCGGCGATTCCACAACGCGGCGGCGGTGACGATGGTGGCCACACCGTCGCTCGAAGCCGAACTACGCGAGCGCGGCTTCGCCCGCATCGGCCGGTGGACCCGCGGCGTCGATACCGATCTGTTCCGCCCGGACCGCGCCATCGCGTTGCCGTTCCCTCGCCCGATCTTCGCCTGTGTGGGGCGGGTGGCGGTCGAAAAGAACCTGGAGGCGTTTCTGTCGCTCGATTTACCGGGAACGAAGGTCGTCATCGGCACCGGGCCTCAGGAAGACGAGTTGAAGCGGCGCTTCCCTGATGCGGAATTCCTCGGCCTGATGGAAAACGGCAGACTCGCCGCACACCTGGCGGCCGCCGATGCCTTCGTTTTCCCCAGCCGCACCGACACGTTCGGCGTGGTGCAGCTTGAGGCGCTGGCGAGCGGCGTGCCGATCGCGGCGTTTCCAGTCACCGGCCCGAAGGACGTGATCGGCGGCCATCCGGTCGGCGTCCTTGACGACGACCTTCGGATGGCGTGCCTCGCGGCGTTGACGCTATCACGCAAGGCATGCCGGAATTTCGCGCTTCAATACTCCTGGGAGAACAGCGCCCGGCAATTCATTGGACATCTTCGAGAAGTCGCCAGCGGCAGCCACGCCCACCCGGCGCTCACCAACCTCGCTGCGGCCGCGCACCGATGAATCCATCTTCGGCATCGTGACCGCCGATGCATCAAGCAAGGACAATGCATGACCGACCTGACCCATAGCGATCTCGATCAAGAAACCGTCACCCGAGCCTATGCCAAATGGGCGCCCGTCTATGACACGGTGTTCGGCGCGGTGTTCGAACGGGGACGGCAAGTGGCCATCGAGGCGGCCGAGCGAATCGGGGGACGTATTCTCGAGGTCGGGGTGGGCACCGGCATCTCCCTGCCGGAGTATTCGGACAAGAATACGATTTATGGCGTCGATATCTCCGAGCCGATGCTGGCCAAGGCGCGCGAGCGCGTGGAGCAACTGCGGCTCACCCATGTGGAAGGGCTCGCCGTGATGGATGCGGAGCACATGGATTTTCCCAACAATTCCTTTGACGTGGTCATGGCGCAACATGTCGTGACCACCGTGCCCAATCCGGAGGCGACGCTGGACGAATTCGTTCGCGTACTGAAGCCCGGCGGTGAGATCATCCTGGTGAGCCGGGTCGGCGCTGAAGCTGGCCTTCGGCGTGCGCTGGAAAAATGGTTCCAGCCGGCCGCACGCAAACTCGGTTGGCGGTCGGAATTTTCCTTCGAGCGCTACGCAAATTGGGCGGCGCGCACAGCGGACGTCACATTGGTGGAGCGCCGCGCGGTCCCGCCATTCGGCCATTTCTCGCTGATCCGCTTCGCCAAAATCGGAGGCAAACAAGCGCTCGCGCCGCATCAACACACCCGTATCGCGTGCTGATCGCCTTCGCACCTATATGCCTCTTGAAGACCCCGATGCCGCCGCCCAACACGGCGGCATTTTTCCGGCTGTCACAGCCGGTACATGGAATCGCCATAGCACAAACAATGCCGCACGATGAGGAGAGGTTATGAACGGATTTCTGGAAGCTCTCAGGATTCAGCGCTGGGACGATCATCGTTACTACCACCACAGCCGAATCAACCAAACACTCCATCTCGTCAGCGCGATCAGCTTCCTGTTCGCCTATGTGATGATGTTCAAGGATCCCGCGATTGCCGCGCTCGTCGGCTGGCTGGTTTCGATGACGACCCGCCAGGCCGGGCATTTCTTCTTCGAGCCAAAGGAATACGACGCCTACAATCACGCCACGCACGAATACAAGGAGGAGATCAAGGTCGGATATAACCTGCGCCGCAAGGTTATTCTGATGACGATCTGGGCGCTGTCGCCGATACCGTTGTACTTCGACCCGACGTTCTTCGGTCTTTTCACGCCGCACGCGGACAATGCGGAATTCATCCGCCACGTCGCCCTGATCTGGCTGGTCATCGGGATCGGCGGATTGATCTTCCGCACCGTCCATCTGTTCTTCATCAGGGACGTGCAAACCGGCCTGGTCTGGTTGACCAAGATCCTCACCGATCCATTCCACGACATCAAGCTCTACCATCGCGCGCCCTACCACCTGCTGCGCGGCCAATTGATCGACCCGCACACGGACGAAAAATGGCTGGACGACGATGCGGAGGAGCTGCCCCGCGCGACCTGAGCGCCGGGGACCGCCTTAGCTGCGATGATCGCGCAACGGCATAAGACGGTGCGCGATCATCTCCTCGAGGATGCTCCGCCTGACCGTCCGGTTGGACGCTGCGGGGGAGCACCAGAACCAGCCATCCCGCTCCATCGCCCGCGCCGCGCTGACAAAGCGCGCGGCAACCTCGTCGAAATCGGCTTGCGTGTAGTTCAGGCTGAAGATCAGGCGGCCGGTGCCGATCCAGCTCAGCGCCAATCCTTCCGCGCGCAGGTAATATTGCAGCATCCAGTTGTAGCGAGACGGCCGCGTATAGCAGACCGTCCAGATCGACGACAGGTTGGCGACCTGAACCGGCAGGTCTTGATCGCTCAGCAGCTTATTGAGTTGCCTGGCGCGCCCGTTCCACAGGGCATCGAGGTCACGATACAGCGCCTGCGCGTCCGGCGTTTCCAAGTAGCGCAGAAACTCGTCCATCGCGCCCATCACCGCGGGATGCGAGTTGAACGTCCCACGGGCAAAGCAGATGTCGGCCGGGCGATCCTCGCGGAATCGCTTCGTCAGGTCGCGACGGCCGCAGACCACCCCGATGGGGAACCCGCCGCCGACGGTCTTGCCGTATGTCACAAGGTCAGCGCGCACGCCGAAATACTCCTGGGCGCCGCCGCGCGCGAGGCGAAAGCCGACAAACACCTCGTCGAAGATCAGGACGATGCCGCGCTCGGTGCAGACCGCGCGCAGTTTTCGCAGCCATTCGGCATAGGCTGCCTTGTCGAAATGCGCGGAGCGCCCGCCTGACACCAGAGACGTATCCGCCGGTGCCGCCGCGTTGGGATGCAGCGCCTGCAAGGGATTGACCAGGACACACGCGATGTCGGTTCGGGTGCGCAGCACGCGCAGCGAATCCTCCGACATATCCTTGAGCGTATAGGTTTCACGCGCCGGAGCCGGATTACCGACGCCGGGCTGCACATCTCCCCACCAACCGTGATAAGCGCCGCAGAAGCGGACCAGATGGGAGCGGCCAGTATGATAGCGAGCAAGCCGCACCGCCTGCATCACCGCCTCGGTGCCGGACATGTGGAACGAAACCTCGTCGAGGCCCGAAATCGCCCGCAAGCGGCGAACGTTGCCGGCGATCACCGGGTGATAAGCGCCCAGCACCGGGCCAAGATCGTGCACCCGCTCGAGACCGCGCCGCATCATCTCCTTGTAAGCGTCATAACCGAGCAGGTTGACGCCATAGGAGCCGGTGAGGTCGTAGAATCGGTTGCCGTCGAGATCCGTCACGGTGACGCCGTCGGACGACTCCACGAAGGCGCCAACCTGAAGGTGGGCGCGCACGAAGCGGCTGTACTGGAACGGCACCCGATAGGTTTCCGTGAACTGCAGATCGGAGATGCCTTCGGCTGCCTCGGCGGTGCGGCGGACGGTATCGCCAAAGCGTTCCCGGTAAAGCGCCGACAACCGCATAAAGCCATCGCGGCGGCGGGTGGCCACTTCGGCCGGTGCGCCATCGGAGCAGAAGAAACGGCTTTCATCATACTCGTAGAACGGCACCAACGCCGCCACACGGCGCGACATGCGAGCATGCCCCGTCAGCGAGGGATGCTTGGCGCGCGACAGCTCGACCCGACGTTTGAGCGTCATCAGCGAGCCAACAAGGGCTGTCATGCCGAGTCCGTAGAATACCAATGTCATCCCGCCGTCGTTCATCGATTCGATGTTTACGCGGGAGATTTTACGGCACCATGACGATGCGAATCCGAATGCTACGGCTGTTTGCGCGGGAGAACCTCAACTTCCTGCTGACCAACCGCATTCCGCGCCGGTTCGCAACGTTGTTCATCGGCTGGTTCAGCAAGATCGAGCAGCCGCTGGTGCGCGATGTCTCGATCGCGGTGTGGCGGCTGTTTTCCGGGCTCGATCTGAGCGAGGCGAAACATACGCGCTTCCGCAGCATGCACGATTGCTTTATCCGTGAATTGAAGGACGGCGCCCGTCCGGTCGATCCCAACCCCGGAATTCTCACCAGCCCCTGCGACGCCATCGTCGGCGCTTGCGGTCCCGTTGCAGGGACCGAACTCTACCAGGTCAAAGGCTTCCCCTATTCCCTCTCGGACCTACTCGGTAACTCGGAACTGGTGGAAACCCATCGCAACGGCCACTTCGTGACGCTGCGGCTGACATCGGCCATGTATCACCGCTTCCACGCACCCCACGATTGCCGCGTCGAGCGCGTGATCTACATCTCGGGCGATACCTGGAACGTTAACCCGGTGGCGCTCAAACGAATCGAGAAGCTATTTTGTAAGAACGAGCGTGCCGTGATCGCGACGACGCTCGCCGGCGGTCATCCGGTCACGTTGGTACCAGTCGCGGCCATCCTGGTGGCAAGCATCAGGCTGCATTTTCTCGACGTGCTGCTGCACCTGCGCTATCGCGGGCCCAACGTGCTAGCGTGCGACACGAGCCTTCAGAAGGGTGAGGAGATGGGCTGGTTCGAGCACGGCTCGACCATCATCCTGTTTGCGCCAGAAGGATTTTCGATGTGTGAGGGCGTCAGCGAAGGAGAAACGATTCGGATGGGGCAGCCGCTGATGCGGCTGCCGTGATCAGCGCACACCGTGGAGCGGCGCGACGCCAAGCATACGAAAGGCAGCGTCGCCGGCGCACGCAAGATTTTGTTTCCGACTTAAGTGATGAACGGCGAGGCCGAAACGTTCTCTTTAAGGCCGCATTCGCCATTCCATAATATAGAGCATTTCAGCATCGTCGCTGCGTCTTCGCTTATGATGATTCGATGTCACCCAGATAGCAGCGGCGGCGTCAGTCGCGCGGGAGCTTCTCTCTTTCCCGCTCATTGTCCGGCAAAGTCATGACCTGGACCAGTTTCTGCATGCCGCAAGTCTGAAGCGAAGCCGATCCGTGCTGAACCCACTCGATGATCTCAAGTTGTCCGTTGAAATGCTCGACAGCCGCGGTACAGCTCTCCACCCAGTCGCCGCAATTGACGTAAGTGAGCCCGTCGATCGCGCGGATCACTGGATGGTGAATGTGCCCGCAGATGACACCGTCGACGTGGTGGCGGCGCGCCTCGCCGCTCAGCGTCTTCTCGAATTCGCCAATAAAATTGACGGCGTTCTTGACCTTGAGTTTGATCCAGCGTGACAGTGACCAATACGGTAGGCCGAACAAGCGGCGAACACTGTTGAAGTGCGTATTCACCACGATTGCCAAGTCGTAGGCGCGATTGCCGAGCAGCGCGAGCCATCGCGCATGGCGAATCACCACATCGAACAGGTCGCCGTGAATCACCAGGAACCGCCGGCCGTTGGCGGTCACATGCACCGACTTCTCCATCACTTCGATCCCTCCGAAGTGAGTGCCATAGAAGTCGCGCATGAACTCATCATGGTTGCCCGGGACGTAGACCATCCGGGTCCCCTTACGCGCTTTGCGCAGTAGTTTCTGGACGACATCGTTGTGCGATTGCGGCCAATACCAACTCGATTTGAGCTGCCAGCCATCGACGATATCGCCGACCAGATAGATCAGGTCGGCCTCATAATCGCGCAGGAAATCGAGCAGCTTCTCGGCCTGACAACCGCGCGTTCCCAGATGCAGGTCCGAGAGGAACAACGCGCGGACCCGGATGGGTCCTGCAGCAGGTCCGGCGGCGGCATGAACGTTCATGCCATTGGTATTGATGATTCCTGTTGCGGGACAATGACATTCGCGCCGGGAATCGTCTGCCCACTCGTGGAGCCCCCCCCGTCAGCCCGTCCATCCTAGAGATCGACCTTCAGCGCGGCGCGACATGCGCGAAGCCAAACGCTGCCACGCCACAACACCCCCCAATCCCCCGACGGCGTTAGCGTCACCGGCCCGGCCCATGCGCCCTCGGTGCACTGAACAACTGCGCCGATGCGGACGAGCCACTCGTCACGGTTTCACCGGAGGCATTGCCGAGTCAGATGATCGCATTGTCCTGCTTCTCAGGCAGGCTCAGCGGGGTCCCGACCCGCCATAACATTGACAAAATGAGTGTCTCGGCGTCAACTTCCAACGGCGACGGTTGGCTGTGGGGGCGTCCTTAGTTCAGGAGGTTTTCATGGTGCACATCGCGTTGCGTGCAGCGGGCGCAGTCTTGGCCCTTGCCGTCGCTCAGGCAGGAACTCCCGCTTCGGCCCAGGACATCGTTCTCGGCGCCTCGGTGCAGCTCACCGGCCCGGTCGCCAATACCGGCCGTTATTATAAGGACGCCTACGAATTCACGATCGACAAGATCAACGCGGCGGGTGGCGTCAAGGTCGGCAACGAGAAGCGCAAGCTCGCTCTCAAGATTTACGACAACCAGTCCGACGTGAATCTGAGCGTGCGCCAGTACACTCAACTTGTCTCGCAAGACAAAGTGAACCTGCTGCTCGGCCCATTCGCCAGCAATTTCGCGCTTGCCGATTCCGCGGTGTCTGAGAAGTATCGGGTGCCGATGGTCCAGGGCGGCGGGGCGTCGGACCAGATCTTCTCGCGCAAGTTTAAATACATTTTCGGCACGCTGGCCCCGGCCAGCAACTACTTTGGCTCGACCGTCGCGATGCTCAAGGAATTGAGCCCGCCGCCAAAGACCGTCGCGTTGCTCTACGCCGACGATGCCTTCGACGTCTCGGTGGCGGAGGGAACCCGTCCTCTGCTCAAGAAGGCCGGCCTGAATATCGTGATCGACGAGCGGTACACCTCGAACGCCAGCGACTTCAACTCGCTGCTCTCGCGGATCAAGAGCGTCAATGCCGACGTCGTTCTGGTCGCCGGCCATGAAACCGAGATCTTGAACTTCGTTCGCCAGGCCAAGAGTCTCGCGGCCGCGCCGAAGCTCTATTCGTTCACCGTCGGTGTCCCGAGCGAGGACTTCCGCAAGGCGCTCGGCAAGGATGCGGACTACGCCTTCGGCATGACCGCGTGGCTGCCGGACAGCAATCTCAAGGATCGCTGGTTCGGCGATGCCGCCCAATTTGCCGCGGCGTACAAGGCAAAGTTCGGGTACGACCCCGACTATCACGCTGCGTCCGGCGCTGCCGATGTCGAAGCGTTGGCCCAAGCCATCGAGGATGCCGGCTCGCTCGATCCGAAAAAAGTACGTGATGCCATCGCCAAGCTCAATTTCCCGAGCCTTTACGGCACCATCGCGTTCGCGGAGAACGGCCAGATCGACCTGCCGCAGGTTGTCATCCAGGTTCAGGGTGACAAGCTACAGCCGATTTACGGTGGCAAGGGCTTTATCGAAAAGCCGAAGTATCCGATGCCGGCATGGGATGCGCGCTAGTCGCGCGAATGTGTCAACGGTCGGGGTGACGTTTGGATCTGCTGGCACAAGTCCTCATCAACGGCACGTTGCTGGGCGGGCTCTATGCCGTCATGGCATTGGGACTCGCCCTGGTTTGGGGCGTCCTTAACATCGTCAATCTCGCCCACGGCGCGTTCATCATGCTGGGCGCCTATCTGGCGTGGTACCTTTATACGTATCTCGGTATCGATCCGTTCCTTGGTCTGCCGCTGACTGCGGTTGTCATGTTCTGTCTCGGCTACGCCATGCAGCGCGGCGTTCTGAATCTCGTGGTGCGCGCACCGATGTTCAACACGCTGCTCATCACCTTCGGCCTCGAAGTGGTGTTGACGTATCTGGCGCAACTGGCCTTCTCGGCCGATTTCCGCACCATCAACCCGCCCTATGCCGGCAGCAGCATCGCGCTCGGCCCGCTTGTGGTGCCCCTGGCGCGGCTAATGGCGTTCGGCGTCGCGGTGATGCTGACGGTCGGCATGTGGCTATTTTTGCTGCACACCAGGCTCGGGCGCGCCATCCGGGCGACGGCGCAGAATCTCGTTGCCGCACGGCTCTACGGCGTCGCTCCGCAGCATCTCTATGCCGTCACGTTCGGCATCGGCATTGGGCTCGCCGGCGCCGCCGGCGGCCTCTACGGCACGGTGTCGCAGATCAATCCCTATATCGGCGCGACACTGACGGCGAAATGCTTCGCGATCTCGATCATCGGGGGGCTGGATAATCCGCTCGGCGTGCTGGTCGGCGGGCTCGTGCTCGGAATCATCGAGTCGCTCACGGTCCTGTACATCGGGGCGACGTTCGGCGACGTTGCGAGCTTCGGCGTGCTGGTCCTTGTTTTGATCCTTCGCCCAAGCGGCCTGCTTGGAAAAACCGCATGACCGCGCTCCGCGTCGGCATCATCCTCCTGGTCGCCGCGGTGCTGGCGGCACTGCCGATGTTTGGCTCCGATGTGCTTATTCAATTCGGCATCAACACGCTGTTGCTCGCCGTGCTGGCGCAAAGCTGGAACATCATCGGCGGCTATACGGGTTATGCCTCGTTCGGTAATTCCGTGTTTTACGGCCTCGGCAGTTACGGCGTCGCCATCGCGATGGTGCAGTGGAACCTGCCGTTCGCGGTCGGAATGATTTTCGGCGCGGTGCTTGCCATAGCCTTCGCGTTCCTGCTCGGCATCCCGGTGCTTCGCCTCAAGGGGCACTACTTCGCCATTGCGACGCTTGCGCTCGCGCAAGTCATGAGCGCGATCGTGTCCAATATCAGCCTGGCCGGCCAGAACATCGGCCTCGTGCTGCCGCCGCTGAATAACGACCCTCTGTTCTACGAACTCTCCCTGGGCCTGCTCGTCATTGCGACGCTCACGGTGTTCTGGCTCACCCGCAGCCGCTTCGGGTTCGGCCTGATCGCTATTCGCGAGAACGAGGAAGGCGCGGCGGTCATGGGCGTCAACACGACGCTGTACAAGGTGCTGGCCTTCGCGCTGTCCGGGCTGTTCGCGGCTCTCGCCGGCGGCATCCATGCCTACTGGATCACGTTTCTGGACCCGGAAAGCGCCTTCGACATCAGCCTCAACGTCAAGATGATCATCATGGCGGTCTTCGGCGGCCCGGGCACGGTGTTCGGCCCGGTTCTCGGCGCCTTCGTCCTGTCCGCGGTCTCCGAGGTTCTGTCCAGCGAAGTCACCAATGTCGCCGGCCTGTTCTTCGGGGTGGTGGTCGTCGCCGCCGTGGTGCTGATGCCGCGCGGTGTCGCCGACGTCATGCGCCACTTCCGCAAATCGGGCTGGCGCTACTTTATCGAGAACTTGAGGACGCACCGGATATGAGCGCGATTCTCGAGGTCAGCCACGTCACCCGCCGCTTCACCGGACTGATCGCCGTCAACGATGTCAGCTTCACCCTTGGCAATGGTGAAATTCTCGGAGTCATCGGCCCGAACGGCGCCGGCAAGACAACGCTCGTGAGCCTGATCAGCGGCACGCTGCCGCCGACCTCGGGCGAAATCTTTTTCGAAGGCAAAAACATCACCGGGCTTCCTGCGTTCCGCCGCGCTCGTCTGGGCATCGGCCGCACGTTTCAAATCATGCGGCCGTTCCCGGGCCTCTCCGTGCTCGACAACGTTGCGGTCGGCGCCCTGTTCGGGCACGGCGATGGCGAGAGCGACCTCACCAGGGCTCGCGAGAAGGCGCGTGCGCAGCTCGAATTTGTCGGGCTCGCCAAGTTCGTAACGCAGCGGGCCGAGGAGCTCGGCGGCCCCAATCGCAAGAGGCTCGAACTCGCCAAGGCCCTCGCCATGCAGCCCAAGGTTCTGCTGTGCGACGAAGTGATGGCGGGGTTGAATCTGGTCGAGATCGACGAAGTCATTGAAGTGCTCAAAAAGATCCGCGAAAGCGGGATCAGCATTCTCGTCATCGAGCACGTCATCAAGGCGATCAAAAGTCTGTCGGATCGACTGCTCGTCCTGCATCACGGCGACAAGATCGCCGACGGTCCGCCCGACACCGTGTTATCGAACAGCGAGGTGATCGAGGCCTATCTCGGCAGGAGGCGCGCATGACCGCCGCCGGCGCGTCGAGCGAGCGGCTGCTGGTCGTCGAGGGACTGGGCGCGGGCTACGGGGGCATGCCCGCTCTACGTGACGTTTCCCTGGAGGTGCGGCGTGCCGAGATCGTCGCTCTCGTCGGCTCGAACGGCGCCGGCAAGACAACTCTGCTGCGGGCGCTGTCGCGTGTCATTCCCTGTACCGGCGCGATCAATTTCAACGAATACGACCTGGTGCCGATGGCGCCGGACGAAGTCTTCGGCACCGGCCTGGTTCATGTGCCGGAAGGCCGTCAATTGTTCGACCGCATGACGGTCGAGGACAACCTCCTGATGGGCGCCTATCGCCGCACCGATCAGGCCGCCATCGTCACCGATCTGGACCGCATGTACAGCCTGTTTCCTCGCCTTGGCGAGCGGCGCACGCAGCTCGCCGGCTCGATGTCCGGCGGCGAGCAGCAAATGTGCGCGATGGCTCGCGGGCTGATGGCCCGCCCCGATCTGTTGATGATCGACGAAATGAGTCTCGGCCTTGCTCCGGTCGTGGTTGAGCAATTGATGGATGTGCTGCAGGCGATTCGCAACGAAGGCGTCACCGTCTTGCTGGTCGAACAAGATGTCCACCTCGCGTTGTCCGCCGCCGACCGTGGCTATGTCATGGATACCGGCTCGATCGTCCGCAGCGGCAGCGCCAAGGATCTGATCGACGATCCCGCCGTGCGCGAGGCTTATCTGGGTCTGGCCTAGAGCGAAGGGTACCCGCCCTGGAGATCGAAACGCGGGTGGTCAAAGCCGTCCGGGAGCAACTCAGCCTCGCTGAATCGCATGACGGCGCCGCGATCATCAAGGCGCACGTCACCCGTGTTGAGATTCTCCGCGTTCGGGGGAAATCTCTCGTTTCGAGAGAATGCGTGGTGGGCCCGGCAGGACTCGAACCTGCAACCAAGCCGTTATGAGCGGCTGGCTCTAACCATTGAGCTACAGGCCCATCGCGCCGCAGCGGCAAGCGTGGCGGCGCGAAAATCCAGAGCGAAAATACAGAACCCTACATCCGGCGCAACAGCGGGCCGCGAAACAGCGCGAACGCCATTCGCGCCCCCGTTATATCCGCAGAAGCCGCTTGGCGTTGCCGCTGAGGATCTTTGCTTTATCCTCGTCGCACAACGGCACGGTCTTCATCCATTCGACGCCCGGCGGATTGACGACAAACGGCCAGTCCACCGCAAAAAGAACCCGGTCCACGCCCATTTCCTGCACGCAGCACATCAGCGCCGGCGTGGAGAAGTTGCCGCTCGTGGTGATCCAGAAGTTATGACAGAAGATATCGCGGAAGCTGATCTTCCGCGATGCGCCGGGACGCGCGATGGCGTGATCGACACGCCAGACCAGGAACGGCAGCGTCTCGCCAAGATGTCCGAGAATAATCTT
>NZ_DATMRX010000080.1:0-16650 GCF_035565855.1 Pseudorhodoplanes sp. | reverse complement strand
GGGATCGGCGTTCATCGTCAAGTCGATGACACCCCCGCGGGCGGCGGACCGGGCATGGTGATGCGGGCCGACGTGCTCGCTCGCGCCATCGACTCGGTCGGAGATGACGGGCGGCCCCGCCTTCTGATGAGCCCGCGCGGTCGGCCATTGACCCAGCGGCGGATCATGGAACTCGCTGCCGGTTCCGGCGCAGTGATCGTGTGCGGCCGTTTCGAGGGCGTGGACGAACGGGTGATACCCGCACGGAACCTCGAGGAGGTCTCGATCGGCGATTACGTTCTGTCGGGGGGCGAAATCGCGGCGTTCGTGGTGCTGGACGCCTGCGTCCGGCTCATTCCCGGCGTCATGGGCAAGGCCGCCTCGGCCGAGGAAGAGAGTTTCGCCGGGGGGCTGCTAGAATACCCGCATTACACCCGGCCGCAGGACTTTGAGGGGGCGCCGATCCCGCCGGTACTGGTCTCGGGCGATCATGCCAAAGTAGCCGCCTGGCGTCGGTCAGAGGCCGAGCGGCTGACGAAGGAACGGCGACCCGACCTCCAGCCTCAGGCGCCGGCGGAGGCGCGGCCCGAATTTCCTCGAAAAAAGGGGCCATCGAATGGGTGACAAGCCCGCCGCTTTCGATTAGAACCCCCGCCGAAACCGGACGTTACGTCCCCCTTTGCGCCCCATTTTTAGCCGTGCCGCGCAAGTCGGTGATGCGATGCATCGCTCGCCGAGACCCGGCGCCGCCGACCGATACGGAGAGACCGCCATGAACATCATCGAGCAGCTTGAACAAGAGCAGGTGGCGAAGCTCTCGGCTGGCCGCGAGATCCCGGATTTCGAGCCGGGCGATACCGTCGTCGTCAATGTGAAGGTGAAGGAAGGCGAGCGCACCCGCGTGCAGGCCTATGAAGGCGTTTGCATCGCGCGTTCGGGTGGCGGGCTGCACGAAAACTTCACCGTGCGCAAGATTTCCTACGGCGAAGGCGTAGAGCGCGTGTTCCCGCTCTATTCGCCGAACATCGACTCCATCAAGGTCGTGCGCCGCGGCAAGGTCCGTCGCGCGAAGCTGTATTATCTGCGCGGCCTGCGCGGCAAATCGGCGCGCATCGCCGAAGCGCAGGGCCGTCACGGCGGCGCGGAAGCTGCGAAGGAAGCCGCGGAGTAATTCTCCCGCCTCCTTCGGCCCGGTGCCCAAAGCGCCGGGCGATCTCGAAACACAACGACGGCCCATCCCGGTGCACGCGAGCGTCAGTTTGGCGCGCGCGCTCCGCAAGCTTCGTTTGCGGCTTCAGTCTGGAATGGTTATATCGGCGCTATGAATATGCGCGGTTTGACCGGGCCCTTTGCCTTCATATTGCGGGATCACGACCGTCTGCCTGGCCGGTTTTTCGGCCGCATGACGGCTTCGATCCAGGCCGGCCTTTGAGCGCCTGAGTTGCGCGCGCATCCCGCGCGCCTTGGCCCTGGCCGCCTTAACGACATCGATCACGAAACCACATCGATCACGCCGAGAATCGAAACATGAAACCCCGCACTCTCTACGACAAGATCTGGGACGACCACGTCGTCGACGAACAGCCGGATGGCACCTGCCTTCTGTATATCGACCGCCATCTGGTGCATGAGGTAACCTCGCCGCAGGCCTTTGAAGGTCTGCGCCTAACCGGCCGCAAGGTCCGTGCGCCCGAGAAGACGCTGCTGGTCGTGGACCACAATGTCCCGACCACGGATCGCAGCAAGCCCAATCCGGATCCCGAAAGCGCCGCGCAGATCGCCTATCTCGCCGAGAACGCCAAGCTGTTCGGCCTCGAATATTACAACGAGTTCGACAAGCGGCAGGGCATCGTTCACATCATCGGACCCGAGCAGGGCTTCACGCTGCCGGGCACGACCATCGTCTGCGGCGACAGCCACACCGCGACCCATGGCGCATTCGGTGCGCTCGCCTACGGCATCGGCACGTCCGAGGTCGAGCATGTGCTCGCGACCCAGACGCTGATCCAGAAGAAGTCGAAGAACATGCGCGCCATCGTCGACGGCAAGCTGCCGGAGGGCGTGACCGCGAAGGACATCATCCTCGCCATCATCGGAGAGATCGGCACTGCGGGCGGCACCGGCTATGCGCTGGAATATGCCGGCGAGGCGATCCGCTCCATCTCGATGGAAGGCCGCATGACAATCTGCAACATGTCGATCGAAGGCGGTGCACGCGCCGGCATGGTTGCGCCGGACGAGAAGACCTACGCGTATCTGAAGGATCGCCCGAAGGCGCCGAAGGGCGCCGACTGGGATCGCGCGCTGCGTTATTGGGAGACGCTGCACTCCGACGACGGCGCGCATTTCGATCACGAGATCCGGCTCGATGCCGCCAATCTGCCGCCGCTGGTCACCTGGGGCACGAGCCCCGAAGACGTGATCTCGATCACCGGCAAGGTGCCCAATCCCGACGACATCCAGGACGAGGCCAAGCGGCTCTCCAAGAAGCGCGCGCTGGAATATATCGGCCTTCAGCCGGGTACGAAGATCACCGACATCAAGCTCGATCGCGTCTTCATCGGCTCCTGCACCAACGGCCGGATCGAGGATCTGCGCGAGGTCGCGCGCATCGTGAAGGACAAGAGCGTCAACGCCAATGTCAACGCGATGATCGTGCCGGGCTCCGGCCTCGTCAAGGAACAGGCCGAAGCCGAAGGCCTCGACAAGATCTTCATCAAGGCCGGCTTCGAATGGCGTGAGCCTGGCTGCTCGATGTGCCTTGCGATGAATCCGGACAAGCTGAAGCCGGAGGAACGTTGCGCCTCGACTTCAAACCGCAACTTCGAAGGTCGTCAGGGCTTCAAGGGCCGCACGCATCTCGTGTCGCCGGCGATGGCCGCCGCGGCCGCGGTCGCCGGTCACTTCGTCGATGTGCGCGAGTGGCGCTGAACCGCTTCTCGCTTGGCTTAGGCTCACAGCGTAAAAAGGACCCGCTGCCTGCAGCGGGTCCTTTCATTTTCAACGGCATCACCACCAGAAGCGCGGACCGAAGCCCACGCTGATGACCGGTCCGCCCCAGAACGGGCGCGGACCCCAGTACGGGCCCGGTCCCCAAAAGACCGGACGCGGACGCCAGTAATAGCGCGGGCCCCAGTAAACCGGGCGCGGACGCCAATATACCGGCCCGCCCCAATAGGCGCGCCGCGGACCCCAGTAAGCGCGGGGCCCCCAATAAGCCCGGCGCGGACCCCAATAGGCGCGGCGCGGCCCGTGGAAGTGCCGGTGATAATGACGCTGCGATGAGAGTTCTGTCGCTTGCGCGAGAGCGCTCGCGACGATGGGCCCCTCACCTTTCGCGCTGGATTGTGCGTGGGCAGGAAGTGTCAGCAGGACGGCGAAGCAAGCCGCCGCTGATGCGACCGAGAGCTTGTGCATGGGTCAGGCTCCTAAACGTGGAACTCACAGCTCAACCCTCACCAACGCCTCTCTCCGCATTCGGTTTCGGCGGCCTGAACAGAAAAGAGCCCACCTCTCGGCGGGCTCTTTCATTTCCACTCTGCGACGGAGCTAGAACCAGACGCCGAGGCGCGGTCCGCCCCAGAAGCCGAAGCTTACGCCCGGACGATAATAGGGCCGATAATACCCATACGGCCGGTAATAGCCGTAGCGCGGACCGCGGTAATAGCCGTAACGCGGCCCCCAATGACCGTGGCGATGTCCGTAATGGTGCCCGCCATGATAACGGCGCGCGCTGATGTCGGTATGTTCAACTTGCGCGGTGTTGGTCACGCCGTTCGTTTGAGTCCGATCGGACGCTTGAGCCGGCATTGCAAAAACAGCTGCAAGCCCTGCCGTCGCGAGTGTTGCTGCCAAAACCTTCATACACACACACTCCCAATGTTGTGGTCGCCTCGTATCCCTAACGCGCGGGCTCTCCATCCGTTTCAGAAACACTGCGGAACTACGGTGCCAAAATAAAAAAGGCCCGCCTTTCGGCGGGCCTTCGTCATTCTTTATGAGGCCGGCTTAGTAGTACCGGTAGTAGCGATAGGGCCGGTAATAACGATACGGCCGATAATAGTACCGGTACGGCCGGTAGTAGCGATACGGCCGATAATAATAGTAGCGACGCGCGCTGATCTCGTCGTGAGTCACCGCAGGCGCCGCATTGCGCGCACCGTCCGCAGCCGCACTGGCGGGCGCGGGTGTCAACGCAACGAGAGCGCCAAACAAGGCGAGGAAGCCAAGATTTTTCAGCATGAAGGTCTCTCCAAGAGGTGAACCTGCCTCCTCCACCAGCTTAGACGCCGAGAGGCATGCGATTAAAGTCGTCCCCACACACACGTTACGCCAAGATGCGCGTAAAGTTAACCCCGCACCCAACGGCAACGCATCTGCGGAGTGATAACTGTGCCGCTCAATCTATGTTCGGTGGCGTACCAGTCGACACATTGTCGCACGTAACCTGGTCCCGGCCATGCATACGGTCCGGGCCGCGGATAATCATAGGCCGCTGGCCGATCCGGCGTGATTCGCACGCGCGGTCGCTGTCGCGATTGCGACGACCATTCGGTCATCGTGCCGGCCTGGATTCCGCCAGATGAAAAAACAATCGCGGAACCCGGGCCGGCGACAAGCGCCGACACCATCAATGCCGCAACGAGAGATTTGCGCCGCCCCTCAATCATGTTCGAACGCTACCCATTCGTCGGAAGACGTCAACTGTTTGTCTGCGGGGGGCCTGACCGCCTATGGTAGCCGGATGGAGCGAGACTTGGACAAGCAGCGCGCGGCGATCGCCGACCTTGCCCGGCTGCGGGAGGAACGCGACGCGCTCGGCACCTGGTTTGGCCGCGCCGGCGCGCCGCTCGACGCCGACGATGGCGATCGGGTTGAATTGTGGGGCCGGCGGATCGGCCGAACACTGAGCGTCGTCGCTTTTCTGGCTCTGGCCGTCTATCTCTGCGTCACCTATGTCCGCTGACCGCCCCGCAAGTCCGCTGGCAGACCCGCTGGCCTGGCTGCCCGTCACGTCGCCGTCCCTCGAGGATATGGAAGCGATCGCGGCCGATGCCTTCCGGCGACTGCCAGAAACCTTCCGCGCCCTGTGCGAAGGCGTGATCATTCGCGTCGACGATTTCCCCACCGCGGAAGTGGTCGCGGAAATGCAACTGCAGAGTGAGTTCGACATCCTCGGTCTGTTTCAGGGCGTCGGCTTGCCGTTCCGCTCCGAGAGCGCCCCTGCGCAGATGCCCAACATGATCTGGCTCTATCGCCGGCCGATCCTCGATTATTGGGCCGAGCACGAGGAAACCATCGGCGCCATCATCACCCATGTGCTGATACACGAGATCGGCCACCATTTCGGCCTGTCCGATGAGGACATGGAAGCGATCGAAGCCAGCGTCCAGTAATCGTCCACGCATCACTTGGAGAGTCATGCCATGCGCAAAAAACCGTGCCTGCAATCGTCCGACGTTCACAAGATGGCGGCCGCCTGCCGCGCCGAGGCCGAGAAGCAGAAATGGAACGTCACCATCGCGATCGTCGATGACGCCGGCATCCTGCTCTATCTCGACCGCATGGATGGGGCCATCGCAACCACCGCCGAGGTCGCGACGCTGAAGGCAAAGACCTCGGCCATCACCCGGCGGCCGTCGAAATTCTGGGAGGACCGGGTCAAGGAGCGTCCGGCCTTCATGAATTTCCCGGGGGTCCTGCAGATTCAGGGCGGCCTGCCGATCATGTATGAGGGCGAATGCGTCGGCGCGATCGGGGTGTCCGGGGTTCAGTCCCACGAGGACGAGCAGATCGCCAAGGCCGGGATCGACGCCCTGGGCTAGGGTGCCGCATGGCAGCCAGCCGATTTCGGCTGGTTTCGGGCGGGGTAGCGACTTGACCCGACCCCCCGCCCCCTGCATGACAACCAGGAATTCGGGGCTGCCTCAGGGCAGCCGGCATCCGGGTATGAGCACATGGAAAAATTCACAGTTCTGGAAGGCGTCGCGGCGCCGCTGAAGGTGGTCAATGTCGACACCGACATGATCATTCCCAAGCAATATCTGAAGACGATCAAGCGCACCGGGCTCGGCAAGGGCCTGTTCTCGGAAAAGCGCTACAACGACGACGGCAGCGAGAATCCGGATTTCGTGCTCAACAAGCCGGCCTATCGCAATGCCAAGATCCTGGTGGCCGGCGACAATTTCGGCTGCGGCTCCTCGCGGGAGCATGCCCCCTGGGCGCTGCTCGATTTCGGCATCCGCTGCGTGATCTCGACCTCGTTCGGAGACATCTTCTACAACAACAGCTTCAAGAACGGCATTCTGCCGATCCGCGTCACGCCCGAGGAGCTCGAGAAGCTGTTCGATGATGCCGAGCGCGGCGCCAATGCGACGCTGACGATCGACCTCGAAAAGCAGGAGATCCGCGGACCCGATGGCGGCGTGATCAAGTTCGACATCGACCCGCACCGCAAGCATTGTCTCCTGAACGGGCTCGACGACATCGGGCTGACGATGGTCAAGGAAGACAAGATCGGCGTTTACGAGAAGCAGGTCGCCGAACAGCGTCCGTGGATGTGATCATTGGTGATGCGCGGGCCTGACCCCCTCATCACCAAATGAGCCATTTACTCCGTTCGCTCCCGCGCAAGCGGGAGCCCAGCTCTGCAAGAACCAATTGCGCCAATAACTCGGGATCCCCGCTTTCGCGGGGAGGAACGGAGACACGTACTTTCTTTCTTTCCCTCCCCCCCATGAGCGAAGCGAACGGTGGGGAGGGTGGCGAGCGTCAGCGAGCCGGGTGGGGGGAAAACCCGAGCCGCATTCGATGGTGATGTTCAAAAAGCCCCCCCACCCCGATCTCCTTCGCTCCGCTCCGCTTCGCTTCGTTCAGTCGATCGACCCTCACCACCGCTTCGCGGGGGAGGGTGAGGAGCGCCTACCCCCGCGCCGCGATCGCGTCGGCGATGGCGACGGTACGCCGCGCGATATCGGCATGCATCCGCTCGACCATGCGCCCGTCGAGCATGATCGCGCCCTTGTCGGCATTTTCCGGCAGCTCGAATGCGGCGATGAATTTGCGCGCCTGCGCGATCTCCGCCTCGCTCGGCGAAAAGACACGGTTGCACGGCTCGATCTGGTTGGGATGGATCAGGGTCTTGCCGTCCATGCCGAGATCGCGGCCCTGTTCGCATTCGGCGACGAAGCCTTCGGCATTGCCGATGTCGTTATAGACGCCGTCGAGAATGGCGATCCCGTAGGCCCGCGCCGCCAGCACGCAGGTCGTCAGCCATGACAGCATCGGCGCGCGTCCCGGCACGAGCCGCGCCGAGGTCTCCTTGGCGAGATCGTTGGTGCCGAGCACAAAGCCGGCGAGCCGCGTTTCGGAATCCGTCGCCGCCCTGGCGATGTCCAGAATGTTGAGGATCGCGAATGGCGTCTCGATCATCGCCCAGATCCGGGTCTTCTTGTTGCAGCCCATGTCCAAAAGACGCTGGCCGACCATTTCGAGCTGATCGGAATTGTTGATCTTCGGAACGAGGATTGCGTCCGGCGCCGCCTGCGCGGCCGCCATCATGTCTTCCGCATGCCAGGGCGTATCGATGCCGTTGACGCGGATGAAGACTTCGCGCGCGCCGAAACCGCCCTGCTTCACCGCGGCCGCCACCTGCTCGCGCGCCGCCACCTTGGCGTCTGGCGCCACCGCATCCTCGAGATCGATGATGACGCCGTCGGCCGGCAGGCTGCGCGCCTTCTCGATGGCGCGGGCATTGGAGCCCGGCATATACAGAACGGAGCGGCGCGGTCGGATCGTCATGTCATTCCCCTGGAAACTCATAAAGCCTAGCGAGGCCTTTTATTCCATGCCAGCGTAACGCATGGGCGACAACGGCCGAAGCGATGCCAATCCGTGGCTTGCGGGCGTGGACGGCTGCCGCGCCGGCTGGATCGTGACGTTTATTCGTGCATCCGGCGATGAATTGCGCATTCGGGTGGTCCCGCATTTTGCGGAAATCCTCGGCGCCGCGGAGAACCCCGCCATCATCGCGGTCGATATTCCGATCGGATTGCCCGACCGGACTGGATATGGCGGACGCGTCGCGGAAAATGCGATCCGGCCGCTGCTCGGCGCGCGGCAATCCGCGGTGTTCTCGGTGCCCTCGCGCGCGGCCCTTGCGCAAACCGATTATCGCGAGGCCTGCACGATCGCGCTCGCGACCTCCGATCCGCCGCGCAAGATCTCCAAGCAGTTGTTCATGATCGCGCCGAAAATCCGGGAGGTCGATGCCTGCCTGCGCGAGAACGCCGCGGCGGCCTCCCGGACCTTTGAGGTGCATCCGGAAGCCGCGTTCTGGCGGCTCAACGGCGAGCGCCCGCTGACCGAGCCGAAGAAGGTCAAAGGAAGGCCCTACGAGCCGGGTCTCGCCCTGCGGCGCGATCTCTTGGCGGCCGCCGGCCTGCCGCCGGCTGCTCTCGCCGCCGCACCGCCACCCGGGGCCGCGGCCGACGACCTCCTCGATGCCCTTGCCTGCGCCGCGATCGCGCGCCGTATCCGCGCGGGAACCGCGAAACCTTTCCCTGATCCGCCGCCCGCGGATCGTTATGGATTGCGGATGGCGATCTGGGCGTGAATAACAGGCGGACAGGTCCTGGTTATTCCGGGCTCCGCGAAGCGGCGAACCCGGAACCCGTCGCCACGACCGGAAGTATGGGCCGCGCCTGACAGCGCGTCCTGGATGACGCAACGAGAAATCAGCGCATGAATTTTCCCGGCCGGCTCGTCGAAGGCTACACCGCGTTTCTCGCAGGACGGCTGCGCGAGGAGCAAAGCCGCTATCGCCAGCTCGCCGAAACCGGGCAATCGCCCGAGATCATGGTGATTGGCTGCTGCGACTCGCGCGTCTCCCCGGAGGTGATCTTCGACGCCGGACCGGGCGAACTCTTCGTCGTGCGCAATGTCGCCAATCTCGTGCCGCCCTATACGCCGGATGGCGCGCAGCGCGCGGTGTCGGCGGCGCTGGAATTCGCGGTGCAGGCGCTGAAGGTCAAACACATTGTCGTGCTCGGCCACGCGCAATGCGGCGGCATCCGCGCCTATGCGGAAGAAAGCGCGCCACTGTCACCGGGCGATTTCATCGGCCGCTGGATGGAAATGATCGCCCCCGCCGCGAAGGCGATCGGCCCGCGCGGCGATCTGCCGATCGCGGACTATCTGACGAAGCTCGAGCAATCGTCGCTCTTGACCACGCTCGACAACCTGATGACGTTTCCCTGCGTGCGCATTCTGGTCGAACGCGGCAAGCTGCATCTGCACGCAGCCTATTTTGGTGTCGCTACCGGCGCTCTCTCGGTGCTCGACAGGGAAAGCGGCGCGTTTCAGCCGGTGGCCTCGGCGGAACATCGCGCCGCGTTCAGCGCGGCAAGGTTTTAGCGCGCGTTCGCTTCGCTCAGTCGATCGACCCTCCCCACCGCTTCGCGGGGGGAGGGAAAGAAAGTGAAAGCTACGCCGCTTTCTTCTTCGCGGTGATCAGCTTGCGGTTAATCAGGCTCTCCGCGATCTGGACCGCGTTGAGCGCCGCGCCCTTTCGCAGATTGTCCGACACGCACCACAAGACGAGCCCGTGCTCGACGGTCGGGTCCTCGCGGACACGGCTGACATAGGTTGCGTCGTCGCCGGCCGCTTCATAGGGCGTCGCGTAGCCGCCATTCTCGCGCTTGTCGACGACGAGGACGCCCGGCGCATTGCGCAGTATCTCGTGCGCCTGGTCGACGGTGATCTCCTTCTCGAACTCGATATTCACCGCTTCGGAATGGCCGATGAAGACCGGCACCCGCACGCAGGTGGCGCTCAGCTTGATCTTCGGATCGAGAATCTTCTTGGTCTCGACCACCATCTTCCATTCTTCCTTGGTCGAGCCGTCATCCATGAACACGTCGATATGCGGGATGACGTTGAAGGCGATGCGCTTCGTAAACTTCTTCACCTCGAGCTCGCCGAGCGAATAGACGGCCTTGGTCTGGCGGTCGAGTTCGTCCATGCCGTCCTTGCCGGCGCCCGAGACCGATTGATAGGTCGAGACAACGACCCGCTTGATCGTCGCCGCATCGTGCAACGGCTTCAGCACGACGACGAGCTGCGCGGTCGAGCAGTTCGGGTTGGCGATGATGCCTTTCTTGCGAAAACCCGTGATCGCGTCGGCATTCACCTCAGGTACAATCAGCGGCACGTCCGCGTCGTAACGCCAGGCCGACGAATTATCGATCACCACCGCGCCTTGCGCGGCGATCTTCGGCGACCACTCCTTGGACACTGAGCCACCGGCCGACATCAGGCAGATGTCGACGCCGGAGAAATCGTAATGCTCGAGCGCAGTCGCTTTCAGCGTTTTGTCGCCGAACGAGACCTCCACGCCCTGAGACCGGCGCGAGGCAATGGCGACGACCTCATCGGCCGGAAACCGGCGTTCGGCCAGAATATCGAGCATTTCACGGCCCACGTTGCCCGTGGCGCCGACGACTGCGACCTTGTAACCCATCGTTCACTCTCCGAGGGAAAATTGCCGGTATTTCGCTGCCGCGGAAACCCGGACGGAGGCGCTTCTAAGCGAGAAACACAGCCGTGACAACGCCGGCCTGAAAGGCCGTCGAAGGAGGCTGTTCTTGGGGGTCGTCCAATCGCCGTTCGGAGCCAGAAGCGCTCCGCCGCAGCCTTTCGGGCGTAGCAATGAGGGAACCGCAGCGGCGAAGCTGCCGCGGCGCCTGGTGCTGCGCACGGACCTGAACCGCCGGCTGCGGGTCCTGCGGCTGCGCACCCGGCTGCTTTTCGGCGGTCTGGCCTGGCCGAGGCCGGCCGAGGGCTATGCCACCAGGGCCTTTGACTGGATCGGGCAGGCGATCGAGGCCATCAGCTGGAAGACCGCGCGAGCGGCCATTCGCGCGATCGAGTGGCGGCGGGTGGCGCTCGTCGCCAGCGAGCCCTTCGTTCTGCCGACCGAGTTCCGCGCCGCGATGGTGCGGATACTTGCCTATATCTGCGGGCTCGGAGCGCTGTCGCTGCTGGCGGCGGGACTGTTCAGCGAGCCGCGAAGCATGGCTCTGATGGAGCCAGCGCCCCGACCGGCCTGGATCGAGGTCGAAAAGCCATGGCCGGCGTTCCAGCAGGACATTCCCGGCTTCAGCGAAAGCGAAACCCAGTACGCCATCCGCCGGCATGCCGAAGGCGGGGGCCGCAAGGACATCCTGTCGTTTGGCGAGCTTGGCCGCACGCAGCGCTTCATGAGTTTCGAAATCTACCGCGCCGGCCGCGAACTGGCCGAATTCGGCCGTCCGGCCGACGATGTCCGCGCGCTCGCCTCCGAATATGGACGCGTGAGCCGCATGCACACCACGCTGCCGATACCGTCCAAGTTCGGCAAATTGCAGACCTTCGAATTCGCGATCGGTCCGTTCAGCAGCTACAATTGCATCGGATTCATCCGCAGCTTCGACGCGCCGCGCGTCCAGATCACCGGGCTGTCCTGCAACATGAATCTGCTGGTCGATCGCTCAGCCATTTCCTGCGGGCTCGACCGGCTGACCCTGATGTCGGCCGGCAGCGATCCGGAAATAGCGCGGCTGTTCGCGCAGGCAGAACTTCGCCGGAACTTCTGTGGCGCGCGCGACCACCTGCTCTATGCGACGCCGAAACGCCCCGGCGGCGACGTGACGCAACTGACGGCAGCAAAACCCCGATTGCGCGGACGCATCGCGCGATAGCGCGAGTGACTGGATGCCCGCTTTGGCGGGGCATGACAGGAAATGGGGGAAGCGCGGTCGCTGTGCGTCAGGCCGCGGATTGCGGGCGAATGCTCACCCCACCCGCACCCTGATGCGATGGATGGGGTTCGCGCCATACCCTTCCGGATTCCAGCGATTGGGGGCGAAAGGCTGCGACACGCCGCGGCTGTCGGTCGCTCGTGAACAGATTTCGAAATAACCGTCCGAGGGCAACGCGACGCGCGCGGTCCAGCGCCGCCAGTCATAGCGGTTGCGCGGCGCGTCGAGCGTCGCGTTGTGCCAGGTCGCACCGCAATCGATCGACACATTGACCTCGGCGACATCCTCATCGCCGGCCCAGGCCGCGCCGCGCAACACAAGTTCACGCGTGCCCGACGGAAAATGCATGCGGTCCGCAGGGCTGGTGACGATCGACCGTACCGGCATCGATTCAAGATCTTTGAAGTTCGACAGGTCAGGTGGTGCGCCCGGCTCCATCGGCGCGATCGGCACGCGATAGGAGGTGCCGCCCATCCCCGGTCCATCATGCACGCGATCGCGAATCCAGATGCGGGTCAGCCATTTCGTCGACAGCGACGCCGGCCAGCCTGCGATCACCAATCGCAGGGGGAAGCCGTGGATCAACTCAAGCGGCCGCCCATTCATGCCCCACACGATCAGATTGTGCGGCTCCATCAATTTGGCGATCGGTACGCCGCGCGACATCGCCTGGCGATCTGTGCCGCCGCTGACGTGAGGGTCGGCGCCGAAATGACCGCTGAACATCGCGGTCGCCTTCAGCCCGGCCGCATTGATGACATCGGCGACGCGCACGCCGGTCCATTCGGCGCAGCCGACGCCGCCATTGGTCCATTGATTGCCCGGCGCCGGCGGATTGAAGAACGAACGACCATTGCCGCCACACTCCATCACCATGCGCAACGTCACCGCCTCGAAGCGCGTCTTGAGTTCGCGCAGCGTCAGGACCAGCGGATTGCGAACTTCACCATCGATCGTGACGGTCCAGCTGTCCGGATCCGGCGTGCGGGCCGGAACAAGACCATTGTTGCGGATGAAGAACTTGCGCGTCGGCGTTGTGTCGTCATCGAGCAAGCTTTCCGGGGTTTCCATGACCAACGGATTGTCGCCGAGCACCACAAGGCTGTCGTCCTTATCCGCAATTCCCGGCATTCTCCCCCCAATAAAGCCCCTTTTCGCGGCGCGCTGTTATCCGCTGTCGCCAAGTCCGCGGTCAAGATGCGTGCGCCTGCGGCGTTGTGCACCGCGCGCCATGTCGCGAAGAAATTCGCACGACACGAATTTGATTCTGCATATCGAGTTGTGAGTGGCGGACGGCACAACAGCACAGAGCCGTGCGTCGGCATGACAACATGCAACTCATGACAGGGCCGGACGCGATCACGTCATCCGCTGGGATCGGTCCATGCGGCCGCGTTCGGCACCGGCTCAGGATACGCCGCGCAAGATCAAACGTGCGGACGCCTCCGGGGAGCGTCGCGTCATTTGCCGGTCGTTCGACCGTTCGACCGTCTTCACCATTTGTAACCCACCCTGAGGCATCATCATGCCGTTGCGTTTCGCGTAGCATCGCCGGACCACGTATTCAATAATTCTAATGCGTTGATATTCGTGGTCAATCCGCCACAACCGCGGCTTTCAAACGCGCCATGCGACGCCAGACCGAGCCAGGCCCTGTTGCCCGGAACAAAACGCGGCTAGAGTGATTTTGGATTGGATTCGATGAGGATAGCGATGCGCCTGCTCCTCTTGCCCTCCGCGGCTGCGGCCGTCATCGGCGGGGCTCTGCTGTTGACTGCGGACACCGCCGGCGCGCAAACGCGCAAGCGGCAGCAGGACGACATGTTTTTCTACACGAACGCGCAACGCGATTACCGGCACCGGCCGCGCACTCGCGTAGTGGTGCGTTCGCGATCCTATCTCGATCCCGGTCCGGAATTGCTGCCGGGCGAGTACAAATACCGCCAGTATGCGGAGCCCTACGGCTATTCGGCGATGGATAACGTCAATCCGAACCTGACGTGGAACCGCAATCCTTTCAACGGACCGTTCGACACGCCCGGCGGGCGTCCATGGCCCGGTCAGGTCGATTGGTGGTAAAACGGCCAAGCTTCGCGAATTGGAGCTTTCGCCTGCGAGCGCCCGATACCCAATCGGGCGCTCTTGTTTTTTGGACGAAGGATCGGCGCTGCGCTCTCAGCGGCGCACCGCAGTCCAGCGACCGGTACATCCACCATGTGTCCTGAATCCACCGGACGCACTGTTACCAGAGATCCGGCCCCATCCGACCGCGGATGATGAGACGGTGCGAACCGAGCCGTTGCTCGCCACGGTTCCGGTGACGCCGCCGCCGCCGCTGACACGTCCGCCGGACACAGCGACCGGGCCCGACGTGCCGCCGCAGCCGATATTGGTGACATACCAGATGCCATCATAGTTTGCCGGACGCGGCGCCGCGCGCTTGGGCTCCGGCGCGCTCCGGCGAGCAGGCGGAGCCGGCGCGCGTGCCGGCCGGTCGCGATCACCCGACACCGACTTTTCCTGGACGCCGATCGACCCGCCCATGCTGCCTTGCGCCAGCGCATCCACCGGCTTGAACAGTACCGGCGCGATGGCCATCGTCGAGGCCGCAGCGAGGGTGAAAACCTTGGCGAGCCAATCGCATTTCATCGCAGCGTCATCCCCCAGGCGTTACAAATCAGGACTTAGCAAATTCAAAATAAGCACGATGCATTAGCCGCGATATCCGGCCACGGCACAAGGCGTCTTAGCGCGCCGCCATCCGGCTTTCGCCGTCTGCGCAGGATGCAGCGATGATACGGCACTGTTTTCCGCGCTTGCCGCAATCGCCGAGCGCAGCGTCCTTTGCGCGCTGAATATCATCGCGCGTCGACAGCGCCCAGCTTGCATCGGAAGACGCGAAAGCCCCGCACGACGTGCCGAAGAAACTCACCTCGATCGCGCAAGTCGCGGCGCCGCATGTCTTGCGCGCGGCCTCGACGGCGGCCTTGCGGGTCTGATGATCCCAGGACATGCCCCATTTGCCCTCGGCCTTGCTGTAGACGATCGCACCCCAAGGCTTCAGTCCGCCTATGTCGCGCAGACGGCTCAACAGGCCGCGCGTCGGAGTCCCCGTTTGAGCAAGGTTGATTCGCGCCTCGAATTGCCTGATCGCGGCGCGCATCCGCTCCGCGGAAGCATCGACATCAGTGTCGAAATTCAGTTCGTACAGCCGTTCATTGACTTCGCGCAGCAGGCCCGGATCCTTCAGCGGCAATTTCTCGTCCGGAGCAATCGGCACGGCAGCCGCCTGTTTGACTTCCTGCAAGCTGATCCGCGCAATGTCGGCGAATGTCCCGTTCGGATAGCGGCGCAGATAGGCCTCGAACAATTGCGGATTCTTGCTGCTCTGAATCGAGTTCCAGAATGCGACTTCGAGGCCGGCCTGATCGGTCGCCACCGCCGGGTCCGGCCTCATCGGCTTGAAGTAGAATTGGCCCGTCAGCGAGGAATGCTCCCACGGGACCTGCTTGCCGCCGGTCGACTTCAAGACTTCGTTGCGTACCGAAATCATGACGTCGCTGAGCGGCATGCCCGGCTGTTCGATCACGGTGAGGAGCGCCGACGTGAACGGAGAATTTCGACCGTCGCCGTCGAGCGCCACGTTGCCCGGCTGCGTTGCAAAGGCGATCAGTGTCCCGACGCCGGAATCGACCTGGGCAAGGCCACGGCCTACCGCGACCGAGCGCGTCCCGCGCGACAGGCTCGCCGCCAGCGGATTGTCACGGCAGGCATCGAGGAAGACGATGCTGGTCTTTGCCTGACCTTCCATGAAGTTGAGCACGCGATTGAGGTCGATCGACCCGAATTCAAGATCGGCCTGCGTCCTGACCTCCGCATCGACCGGGAGAAGGTAGTTCTTGCCGCCGACCTGCAGGCCATGTCCGGCATAGAAGATCAGCGCGACATCCGCGCCTTCCACCTTCTGCGAGAACGCCCTGATGATGTCGCGCATGGCCTCGTGACCGAGGTCGATGCCGCGCAGGACGTCAAATCCGAGCCGCTGCAGGGCAGCGGACATGTCGCTCGCATCGTTGGCCGGATTCTTCAGATGCGCGGTGTGCTGGTAGCTTCCGTTGCCGATGACCAGCGCCACGCGCTTCTGCGCCGATGCTGGTCCAGCAACGAACAGCGCCGCGATCAGCAGCGCCCCAACGAAGACGGCTCGAAGACGCAACGGAAAACCCTCCACCCGTCTGAAATCCGGGTGGATATATACCGTCTTCGCCGGAATCGTGCGAGCGTCGCTGCCGGGCCGATCTACCCGGCAGCCTTCTCGATTTCTTCCGCGATCGCCGCGCCCATCTCAGCCGTGCCGACCGCCTTCTCGCCCCTGGCGGCGATGTCGGCCGTGCGGAGCCCACGGGCCAGGGCGGCCGAGATCGCGGCATCGACCAGGTCGGCTTCCTTGCCCATTCCGAAGGAATAGCGCAGCGCCATACCGAACGAGGCGATCATCGCGATCGGGTTGGCGACGCCCTTGCCCGCGATGTCGGGCGCCGAGCCATGCACCGGCTCATACAAGGCCTTGCGCTTGCCGGTCTTCGGATTGACCTCGCCGAGCGAGGCCGAGGCGAGCATACCCAGCGAGCCGGTCAGCATCGCCGCGACGTCCGAGAGCATGTCGCCGAACAGGTTGTCGGTCACGATCACGTCGAACTGCTTGGGATTGCGCACGAGCTGCATGCCGCCCGCATCCGCCAGCATGTGTTCGAGCTGGACGTCCTTGAACTCGCGATTGTGCACCTCGGTGACGACTTCGTTCCAGAGCACGCCCGACTTCATCACGTTGCGCTTTTCCATCGACGTGACCTTGTTGCGGCGCTTGCGCGCC
>NZ_DATMRX010000079.1:0-12994 GCF_035565855.1 Pseudorhodoplanes sp. | reverse complement strand
GTTGCGGAGGGCGAACGTCAGCAATTCAAATGTGCCACGTGCAGCCATGAAGTCGAGCGCGTGGTTGGCTCGCTGCCGAGCGATGCTGCAATCCAGGCCGAGGCCGAAAAGTTGCTCGGCATGAAGCGGCCCAAGCACTAGGCCAGGATCAGGCTCAATACCCGACCGCTGCGGCGCCGCGTGTGCGCGTGTCCGCGGCGCCGGCGAAGCCGTCCTTTGTGATCAGGATGGAGTTGGCGGACGTATTCGGCACCCGCGTCGCGAAGCGATGGCCGCGCTCTTCCAATCCCTTCAGCACAGTCTCCGGATAGGTCTTTTCCGCGAACACGGCGTCCGGCAGCCATTGATGATGGATGCGCGGCGCGGCAACCGCATCGGCGACGTCCATGCCGTGATCCAGCACGTTGACGATGATCTGCAGCACGGTGGTGATGATGCGGCTGCCGCCCGGCGATCCGGTGACGAGATACGGCTTGCCGTCCTTCAGAACGATGGTCGGTGTCATCGACGACAGCGGACGCTTGCGCGGCGCCGGCGCGTTGGCGGTCGCGCCAACAAGGCCGAAGGCGTTGGGCACGCCGGGCTTGGCGGCGAAATCGTCGAGTTCGTTGTTGAGCAGAACGCCGGTGCCGTCCGCGATCAGCCCGTTGCCGTAGCTCAGGTTCAGCGTGTAGGTGTTGGCGACCGCATTGCCGAAGCGATCGACGACGGAGAAATGCGTGGTGTTGTCGCCTTCGGCCGCCACCGGATCCCCGTTGCGGATCTCCGACGATGGCGTCGCGCGCTCTCCGATATTCTTGCTGATGGTGCGCGCATAGCTTTTCGAAATGAGCCCGTGCACCGGCACGCGCACGAAGTCGGGATCGGCGAGATAGACCGCGCGGTCGGCATAGGCGCGTCGCATCGCCTCGATCATCAGATGCGCGGTCTCGGCGCTCGAGGGGCCGGTCTTTTTCAGGTCGTAGGCCTCGAGCATGTTCAGCATCTCGATCAGATGCGTGCCGCCGGACGAGGGCGGCGGCATCGAGACGATGGTATGGCCCCGATACTTGCCGGTGACCGGCTTGCGCTCCTTGACCCGGTAAGCCTTGAAATCCTCCGCCGTCATCACGCCGCCGGCGTCGCGCACTGCGGCTGCGATCTTCTCGGCGATCTCGCCCTCGTAGAACGCGCGCGGTCCGTCCTTCGCGATCGCCGCGAGCGTGTTGGCGAGATCGGTCTGCACGAGGCGATCGCCTTCGCCGTATGACGAGCCATCCGGTTTCAGCATCACCTTCACCGAAGACGGCCAGCGTTCGAACAGCGGCTTTGCGGCGACGAAAGTGTCGGCGAGGTCGCCGGTCACGGTGAAGCCCTCGCGCGCGAGCTTGATCGCGGGCTCGAGCAACTGTGCGAGCGTGAACTTGCCCGAGCCGTATTTCTTGTGCGCAAGCGCAAGGCCCGCCACCGTGCCGGGCACCCCGATGCCGAGGCCCGAGGCCAGTGACTTCTGCGGATCGGCATTGCCGGCATCGTCTAGGAAGCTGTCCTTGTCGATCCTTGCCGGCGCCGTCTCGCGATAATCGATGGCGATCGCCTTCTTCGGCTTGGCCAGCCAGATCACCATGAAGCCGCCACCGCCGATATTGCCGGCCCGCGGATAGGTCACCGCCATCGCAAAGCCGGTCGCGACCGCAGCGTCCACCGCGTTGCCGCCGGCCTTCAGGATGTCGACTCCGATCTGCGCGGCGAGGGCCTCCTGCGCGACCACCATTCCGTTCTTCGCGATGACGGCCTGCGGGCGCGGCGCTTCGGACAGCGGCTTGTCATGGACCGGACCTTCCTGCGCGAGCGCGGGGGAGGCGAATGTCAGAAGGCAGGCGAAGACAATCGATCGAAGCATTGCGAAGCAATCTGGTGGTTTATGGCTCCCCCTGAAAGGGGGAGGTCGACTGCCATCGCACAGCGAGGGCAGTCAGTGGGGGTCTTACTAGCAAACATGGCCGGACCCCACCCGACTCGCGCTATGCGCGAGCGACCCCCCTTTCAGGGGAGGGAAGAGAAAAGATCACCGCGCCATGCCGTGATAAACGCTGTTCGGCCGCATGTCGGTCGCGGTCGCGACCCGGTTGGACATGTTGTAGAAGCCGGCAATTGCGGCAATATCCCAGATGTCCCGGTCGGAAAAGCCTGCGCGCCGCAGGCTGTCGCGATCGTGATCCTCAACCGCCCAGGGCTCGTTGGTCAGCTTGACCGCGAAATCGAGCATTGCACGCTGGCGCTTCGAAAGCCGTGCCGCGCGATAATTCATCACCATCAATTCGCCGAGCGCCGGATCGCCGGAAAGCTGCCGCACCGCCGAGCCATGCGCGACGAGGCAGTAATAGCAGCGATTCTGCGACGACACCGCGACCGCGATCATCTCGCGCTCGAGCTTGCTCAGGCCCGAGGGGCCGAGCATCAGATCGTTGTACATGGCGACGAAGGCTTCGAGTTTCTTCATGTCGAAGGCGTAGGCCTTCAGCACGTTCGGAATAAAGCCGAGCTTCTCCATGCATTTGTCGAAATAGGCCTGCATGCTCTCGTTCAGAACGGGCTCCGGCAGCGACAAGGCGACGAAGGTGATGTCGTCCGCGGCGGCGGCACTCGGTGGTGTCGGCTTGAATGCCGTCACGGATGTGTCACGACGCGATGCTTTGCTTTCGCTTCTCGCTGCGGCGGCCCGCGAGGATCTCCGCACTGGTTTCTTCGATGGTCTTGCCACGCGCTCTGCTCCGTCACCGATCTTTCCCGAGCGTATCCTTCGCAGCACCGGGACGAAATCCAAAGCTTGCATGTTGCAATGCAGCAGAAGCAGCCCGGTATGATGCACGGCTTGAGAATCACCGGACGTGGGCGGCAAGACCTCGACGAAGCCCGTCGTGTGGAGGACACTCTCCGCTTCAGGAGGCCTGATCGATGAATATCCAGAAGCCGGTTCCGGCCGCAGGTGAAGGACCTGTGGGGGCCCTTATTGCGCGGGCGTCGGAAATCCTGCGGGACCAGCAGGCAAAGGTTCCGGATGGGTTCGCCGCGCTGCTGTTCGCGCGCGCTTCGGCCGAGGATCTCGCGGTTTATACCCCCGAGGAAATCGCCGCCTTCGCGGCGCAGGCCTATGCCTTTCTGTCGGAGCGCAAGCCAGGCATCCCGAAAATCCGCATCTATGCGCCGGCCTCCCCCGCGCCGGTCGCGGAAAGCAATTCGGTCTCGGTGCTCGAGATCATCAACGACGACATGCCGTTCCTGGTCGATTCGGTGATGGCCGAGCTCACCGCGCGTCACGCACGCGTGAAACTCGTGGTGCATCCGATTCTGGCGGTGGCGCGGAACCACACCGGACATATCGAACAGGTCTCCGCGGAAGAGGCGGCGAGCGAGGAGGCTCGGCGGGAAAGTTTCATCCACGTCCATATCGATCGCCTGATGGACGTTGCCTCCCAGAACACGCTGATCGTCTCGATCGAGCAGGTTCTCGCCGATGTCGCGGTCGCGGTGCAGGACTGGCGGCCGATGCTCGGACGCGTCGGCGAACTCATCGCCAACATGAAGACCAATCCGCCGCCGGTGCCGGAAGCCGAACAGAAGGAGGCGGTCGACTTTCTCGAATGGCTGGTCGCCGAGAATTTCACCTTTCTCGGACTTCGCGAATATCGCGTCGGGCCGGATCGCGAGCCGCACCTCGTGCAGGGCTCCGGGCTCGGCGTGCTGCGTCGGGCCGATGTGCAGGAATTAAGGGGCCGGTCGGGACAGGAAGTCATCATCCGGGGGCTTCAGACTTATTACAGCGAGCCGACGGCGTTGCTGATCACCAAGGCCAGCCTGCGTTCACGCGTGCATCGCCGCGTGTTCATGGACATGGTGAGCGTGAAACGGTTCGACGCCAACGGCAATGTGTCGGGCGAGCTGCGCGTCGTCGGCCTGTTCACCTCCACCGCCTATACGCGTTCGACCCGCTCGATTCCCTATCTGCGCCGCAAGGTCGAGGCGCTGCTCAAGCGCGCGCGCTTCTCGCCGTCGGGGCATTCCGGCAAGGCGCTTGTCAATGCGCTCGAGACCTATCCGCGTGACGATCTGTTCCGGATCGACGACGACCTCCTCTACCAATTCGCGATGTTGATCCTGCAGCTCGAGGAGCGTCCGCGCGTCCGCGTGCTACCGCGCCGCGATCGCTTCGACCGCTTCATGTCGATCCTCGTTTATCTGCCGCGGAGGCGTTCTTCGAACGATGTGGTCGAGGCGGTGGGCGAATTGCTCGCCGAACGCTACAAGGGTCACATCAGCGGCCTCAACCTGTTCTTCCCGGAAGGGCCGATGATGCGCGCGCATTTCATCATCGCGCGCTCGGCGGATCGCATCGATGAGCCGGACCGGGCTACGCTGGAAAGCGGCGTTTCGGCGATCGTGCGTACCTGGGTGGATGCGCTCGGCGAAGAGCTTGCTCGCACGCAGGAGCCCAGCCGTGCGCGGCATCTGTTCGAGCGCTACCGCAAGGCTTTCAGCGCGAGCTTCCGCGATCGCTACTCGCCCGAGACCGCACTCGACAATATCCGCACCATCGAGAGCCTCAGCGCGGAACGGCCGCTCAGCGTCGATTTCCATGAGCGGCATGAAGGCGACGGGCGGGTGATCGGCCTCAAGGTGTGGAGCTATGGCGGTGCCATTCCGCTCTCCAGCCGCGTGCCGATGCTGGAAAACATGGGGTTCAAGGTCGTCGCCGAACGAACCTACGAGATCAGGCCCGGAACGCCGGCGGGCACGCATGTCTGGATGCACGACATGTCGCTCGAGAGCGCGGATGGAGCGCCGATCGATGTCGAAAAGCTGCAGGTCGCGCTCGAAGCCTGCTTCCTGATGGTGATGCGCGGCATCGCCGAGAACGACGGCTATAACGCGCTCGTCCTGAAAGCCGGGCTGCAGTGGCGCGACATCGTCCTGATCCGCTCGATCTCCCGCTTTCTGCGGCAGGTGCGGTTGCCCTTCTCGCAGGACTATATGTGGAACACGCTGCGTGCCCATCCGCAGATCGCGTCGCAGATCGTTGCGCTGTTTCACGCGCGCTTCGATCCGCGCGAACTGGCCGAGGCTGGTCGCACGGCGAAGCAGGCCGAGATCGTTGCCGCAATCGAAGCCGCGCTGGAGAAGGTTCCCTCGCTGGACGAAGATCGCATCCTTCGTCACTTCGTCAACGCGGTGCAGTCGGCGATCCGCACCAACTTCTTCCAGATCGGTGACGACGGCCATCCGAAGGCGGTAATTGCGATCAAATATGAAAGCGGCAAGCTGACCACGCTGCCGGCGCCGCGCCCGCTCTACGAAATTTTCGTTTATTCGCCGCGCGTCGAAGGCGTGCATCTGCGTTTCGGCAAGGTTGCGCGTGGCGGTATCCGCTGGTCGGACCGTCCGCAGGACTTCCGCACCGAGATTCTCGGTCTCGTGAAGGCGCAGCAGGTCAAGAACGCGGTGATCGTGCCGGTTGGCGCCAAGGGCGGATTTGTGCCCAAGCACCTGCCGATCGGCGGCGGACGCGATGCGATCGCGGCCGAAGGCATCGCCGCCTACAAGCTGTTCATCGATGCGCTGCTCGATGTCACCGACAATCTGTCGGCCGATGGCGAAGTGATGCCCCCCGCCAATGTGGTGCGTCACGATTCCGACGATCCCTATCTCGTGGTGGCCGCCGACAAGGGCACGGCCACCTTCTCCGACACCGCCAACGACATCTCGGTTTCTCGCAATTTCTGGCTCGGCGATGCCTTCGCCTCGGGCGGATCGGCCGGCTACGATCACAAGAAGATGGGCATCACCGCGCGCGGCGCGTGGGAGGCGGTGAAGCGGCATTTCCGCGAAATGGATATCAACATCGGCGTGACGCCGTTCACGGTGGTCGGCGTCGGCGACATGTCGGGCGACGTATTCGGCAACGGCATGCTGCGCGAAAAGACCATCAAGCTGGTGGCGGCCTTCGATCACCGCGACATCTTCATCGATCCCGATCCCGATCCGGAGAAAAGCTTTGCCGAGCGCAAGCGGCTGTTCGAACTGCCGCGGTCGAGCTGGCAGGATTACGACAAGTCTCTGATTTCGAAGGGCGGCGGCGTCTTTTCGCGCTCGCTGAAGGAGATCCCGCTGACGCAGGAGATGAAGACGCTTCTGAACCTGACGGCGGACAAGGTGACGCCGGTCCAGCTGATGAGCGCCATCCTCAAATGCGAGGCCGATCTTCTGTTCTTCGGCGGCATCGGTACCTATGTGCGCGCTGCCGACGAAACCGACGAGCAGGTCGGCGATCGCGCCAACGACGCGATCCGCGTCACCGGCGAAAGCCTCAATTGCAAGGTGATCGGCGAGGGCGCCAATCTCGGCATGACGCAGCGCGGCCGCATCGAGGCGGCGCAGAACGGAGTGCGTCTCAACACCGACGCGATCGACAATTCGGCCGGCGTCAACACCTCCGACCTCGAGGTCAATATCAAGATCGCGCTCGGCGGCCTGGTGCGGAGCGGCGCGCTGTCGCTCGAAGATCGCAACAAGCTGTTGTTCGAGATGACGGACGAGGTGGCGGCGCTGGTCCTTCGCAACAATTACCTGCAGACGCTCGCGATCTCGCTCGCCGAGCGCAACGGCACGGAGGATCTCGCCTCACGCCAGCGGCTGATGCAGACGCTTGAAGCGCGCGGCCTCCTCGATCGCGTGGTGGAATTCCTGCCCGACGACATCGAGATCACCGAGCGCCGCCGCCGCGGCCAGGCGCTGACGCGGCCGGAGCTGGCGGTGCTGCTCGCCTATGCAAAGCTGACGTTGTACAGCGACCTGATCGAAACCTCGGTGCCGGACGATCCGTATCTCGGCAAGGAGCTGATTCGGTATTTTCCGGCGGAGCTGTCGCGCCGCTATCCCGAAGCGCTCGAACATCACCGGCTGCGCCGCGAGATCATCGCGACGTATCTCACCAACTCGATCATCAATCGCGGCGGCCCGTCGCTCGTCGCGCGCATGTCCGACGAAACCGGCGCGACCGCCGACCGCATCGCGCGCGCCTTTGCGGCGGTGCGCGACAGCTATGGCATGGTCGAACTGAATGCCGAGATCGATGCGCTGGACAACAAGATCGACGGCGCGCTGCAGCTCGATCTGTATGCCGCCGTGAAGCGCCTCCTGATGGACCGCATGGTCTGGTTCATCCGTAATGTCGACCTCGATCAGGGTCTGATGGGTATCGTGGATCACTATCGCAGCGGCATCGAGGAAGTGGCGCAGGCGCTCGACGCGGCGCTGACCGACGACGCGGCGATCACGCGCAATGCGCGGGCCGATGAACTTACGAAGTCCGGCGTGCCGGAACCGCTGGCGAAGCACATCGCCAGTCTGCCGGCGCTGACGGTGGCGCCCGACATCGTGCTGGTGGCCGACAAATCCGGCAGCTCGGTGCGCGATGTGGCGCGCTCCTTCCTCGCCGTCGTGCGTTATTTCCGGCTCGAGCGCATTGCGAACGACGCGCGCGAGATTACGGCGGTCGATTATTTCGACCGGCTGGCGCTCGACCGCGCGCGCGATCAGCTTGCCGCTGCTGCGCGTCTCCTCACCACGGACGTCTTGCGGGGTGGTGCCGGCGTCGAGGCGATGGAGGCCTGGGTCAAGCCGCGCGCAACCGAGGTCGAAAGGATCCGCACCGCGATGCACGAGATCGCGGATACCGGGCTGACGCTGTCGAAGCTGTCGGTGGCGGCGAGTTTGCTCGGCGATCTCGCGCGGCGGTAGGCCGCAGACGCCAATCGAAGACTCCAACCCACGACGGTTTACATGTTTCCCTCTCCCCGCCTGCGGGGAAAGGGAAGGACGTCAATGCCGGAAATGCCGCGTACCGGTGAATACCATGGCGATGCCGGCGTCGTCGGCAGCCTTGATCACCTCGTCGTCGCGCATCGAGCCGCCGGGCTGGATCACCGCGGTCGCGCCGGCTTCGATCGCAACGAGCAATCCGTCGGCGAACGGGAAGAAGGCATCCGACGCGACCACCGAGCCTTTGGTCAGCGGTTCTCTGAGCCCGAGTTCCTTCGCCGCATCCTGCGCCTTGCGCGCGGCGATCCGCGCCGAATCGATGCGGCTCATCTGTCCCGCGCCGATGCCGACCGTGGCGCGATCCTTCGCGTAAACGATGGTGTTCGACTTGACGTGCTTGGCCACGCGGAAGGCGAAGATCAGGTCGCGCATCTCGGCGTCCGTCGGCGCGCGTTTCGTCACCGGCTTCAGCGTCATGTCATCGGCGACCGCGTTGTCGCGGCTCTGTACCAGGAGGCCGCCGGCCACCGACTTCACCAGCATCCCCTTCGCTCGTGGATCGGGCAGGCCGCCGGCAAGCAGCAGCCGCAGATTCTTCTTCGCGCCGACGATCGCGACGGCCTCTTCCGTGGCATCCGGCACGACGATCACCTCGGTGAAAATCTCGGTGATGAGGCGCGCGGCGTCCGCATCGAGCGTGCGGTTCAACGCGACGATCCCGCCGAAGGCGGAGGTCGAATCGCAAGCGAGCGCCTTGCGATAGGCGTCCGCCAGCGTCTCGCCTTCGGCGACACCGCAGGGATTGGCGTGCTTGACGATCACACAGGCCGCGCTGCGCGCCGGATCGAATTCAGCGACGCATTCGTAGGCCGCGTCGGTGTCGTTGATGTTGTTGTAGGACAGCTGCTTGCCCTGCACCTGCCGCGCCGTGGCAACGCCGAAGCGCTGTTCCGGGGTGCGATAGAACGCCGCCGTCTGGTGCGGATTCTCGCCATAGCGCAGGGCCTCGGCGAGCCTGCCGCCGAAGGCACGGTACGTCGGCGTCGCATCGGCAAGCTGCGCGGCGAACCAGTTGGAGATCGCGGCGTCGTAGGCCGCGGTCCGCGCATAGGCCTTGGCGGCGAGCCTCTTGCGGAAGTCGAGCGTCGTGCCGCCAGCTTTCAGCGCATCGATCAGCGGCGCATAGTCATCGGCATCGACGATCACGGCGACGTCGTTGTGGTTCTTCGCCGCGGCCCGGATCATCGCAGGTCCGCCGATATCGATATTCTCGATGCAGTCGTCGAAGCTCGCGCCCTTCGCCACCGTCGCTTCGAATGGATAGAGGCTGACCACCAGAAGGTCGATCGGCTTGATGCCGTGGCTCTTCATCGCGCCGGCATGTTCGGCATTGTCGCGGATCGCAAGCAGTCCGCCATGCACCTTCGGGTGCAGCGTCTTGACCCGGCCGTCCATCATTTCCGGGAAGCCGGTCAGCTGCGACACGTCGACCACCGCGATCCCGGAATCGGCGATCGCCTTCGCGGTTCCGCCGGTGGAGACGATTTCGACGCCTGCGGCATCGAGCGCGCGGGCAAGGTCGATCAGGCCGGTCTTGTCGGAAACGGAAATCAAAGCGCGTTCGATGCGGCGCGGGGAGGAGGGCATTCGAGGTCTCTCGCGTGAGCGCGGGCAGCGCCGCCCGCACTGTAAGCTCCCTCACCCCCAAAGGGGGAGGGCCGGGGAGCGGGTCTTCTACAGGAAGCCTTCGCGGAAATGGACCCCCGCCGGCCGGCCTTGAGCTATGCGCGGCCGTCGATACCCGGGGGAAGACCACAGGTCAGAGCGGCAATTCCGGTTCGTCCTTGCGCCGCTTGGCGGCGTCGGCGCTCTTGCGAGGGGCCGGCTGGCGGGGCGTATGGGAGAAGGTCCAGTGCACCCGGGGCACCTGTCGCGCGTGACCGTAGATCACAAGCTGCACGGTCCGCCGCGGACCCTCCGAACCGCCGAGATAGACGCTCTCCTCGATCTCGACGCGGTCCTCGTGGCTGTCGAAGCTCCACACATCCTTGTTCGGCAGAACCAGGATCGCGCCGTGCCCGTCGGAGCGCCGGCTGGCCTTCACGGCCGGGTGGAGATGGAAGCGCACCGCGAATTCGTCCAGCGCACCGAGCGGCAGCATCTCGCCGTGGGTGGGCATGAATACGTCTTCGCCTTCGAGCTTGTTGCCGCCCGCCGTCAGCATCACCGCGCGCTGATGGATGATGCCGAACCGGCTATAGCCGTCATGCGTGGCCCGCAAGACCAGCGAATCGCCGTGTTCACTGCGTTGTACCGAAACCCGCGACGGGCCATCGATGATCGGAACGCCGATCAGCTCGCGAAACGCGCCTTCCTCGCGGAATCGGCAGGACGATGCGTTGTTGAATGACACCGTCGAATGCGCAGGCGTTGCCCGGGCGACCTGGCGCCAGCTTTCCTTGTTGATGGCGGGTACGCCGCAATTCGTTACGATGCGCTGGCCGCCGGCACAGAATTCCAGGGCAAGGCATCCGGCATGCGCCTCCTGGCTGACGCGGACCGGCGGCGGCGCGCCGGTATCCATCAGCACCAGCAGATTGTCGACCTTGAGCCGCTGATAACCGGAATGCGGCGCGTTCGAGACCGGTTCGCCGCGCACGTCGTCATAGGCGAGGATGGTCGCGATGACGTCGGGGGCGGTCGGCCCCATGCCATTGAACAGCGCGAAGTTGCCGTCGTCGTGCCGGAAGAAGCGCAGCATCGGCATCATGCGGTCGATGGCGTTGAGAAGCTCCGGCGGCGGCGGCAGATTGCGGCTGGCAAAGGCCTGCTTGAGCGGCAGGAGATCCAGCAGCAATTCGATGATCGTGCCGGGGTTGCGGCTGATATGCCCGCCATCCGGCAGGATCTGCTCGTTGAGTTCCTCGGCGAGCCGCTTGGTCACGGCGCGGATGTGCCGCTCCTGGCTCGCCATGCACAGCGTCGCGTAGGTCAGCGCGATCGTGACCTGCAGCCGCGGCGCGCCGTCGCGCGCTTCCGATGCATTGAGGCGCAGGAAGCGCACCTGCTTCGTCAGGCTGCGCATGAAGCGGCGATAAAATGATGCCTCGACGTCCTGCAGGATCAGCGGCGACTGGCTGATCCAGGCTATCACCCGTCGCGACAGCACGTCTGATCGCCACGCCAGCGGATGCCAGCGGCCTTGCAGGGAAATCCACTCATCCACGAGCGCGCGCGCATTGGCGCGGGTGATGGCCGAATCGGCGGCGCGCAAATGGCGCAGCCATCCGAAGCTGGCGAGCTCGACGGCCCATTCTTCCGACGGCGGATTGAGTTCGAACGGCGAGCGGCCGTCGCAAATCACCACCTTGCCCGCGAACGCAAAACGCCCGGCATAGATCTCGCTGGCGCGTGTGCCGTCTGCGGTCCGCAGATCCTGCGGCGCCATCAAGAGGCGATCGGTTTTGCGCGGGATCAGGCGCCACGGCATCAGCGGCAGATTGTTGACGCGGCCGCTGGCCCGACGCAGCCCGCGGCGCATCAAGATCAGGGACAGCCTTGTCCGCTCACCGACCGTAACCCCCGCCATTGCCGTTCCAGGTTCCCCCTCTTCGCCACAGCCGTCCGAACGACGAATCCTGACCTAGCACCGGACGTCGAGATTCCGAAACCGAGCGGCTTCGTCCTGCGCGGTCAATTCGTCTCAATGACTGATTCTGCGTCCCCCCGGATCGCGCAGCCATCTCATGGGCGAATTGCGGCAGACGCGAGGCACGCGCCCGCCGGAATGGCCGTTAACGGCCTGAGATGATTGAGGTCTGGCGTTTTGTCATCCTCGCCCCGGCGCAGGGTGCGCGCGGGCGAGGATGAGCGTCAGGTTTGTGACGTGGCTAGCGGCCCCAGGGTCCGCCGGGCCGGGGACCGGTGCCGCCCGCGCCGCCCCAGGGCCCCGAAGACGGCACGCTGCCAGCCCGGCGCGGCGCTTCGGCATAGCCGCCGCCGAAGCCGCCCTGGCCCATCTCACGCGCCAATTGCTGCAGGGCCGCGATCCGGTTCTCGGTTGCCGGATGGGTCGAGAACAGATTGTCCATCCGCTCGCCCGACAGCGGGTTGATGATGAACATATGCGCGAGCGCAGGATCGCGTTCGGCGCGCTCGTTCGGGATCGCATGCGCCGCGTTCGCGATTTTCGCGAGCGCCGCAGCGAGCCAGATCGGCTGACCGCAGATCTGGGCGCCCATCCGGTCGGCGGAATATTCGCGGGTGCGGCTGATCGCCATCTGCACCAGCATCGCCGCGATCGGTGCCAGGATCACCATGGCCAGCGTGCCGATGAGGCCGAGGCCGCCGCCCGAATTGCTGTCGCGATTGCCGCCGAAGAACATGCCGAATTGCGCGAGCATGGAGATCGCACCCGCGATGGTCGCGGTAATCGTCATGATCAGCGTGTCGTGGTTCTTGATATGCGCGAGCTCGTGCGCGACCACGCCCGCGACTTCCTCGCGGGTCAGCCGCTCGAGCAGACCGGTCGTCACCGCGACCGCCGCATTTTCCGGATTGCGGCCGGTGGCGAACGCATTCGGCTGCGCCTCGTTCATCAGATAGACCTTGGGCATCGGCAACTGGGCGCGCGCCGCGAGCTCGGCGACCATGTTGTAGAGATCCGGCGCCGTGCGCGCGTCGACCTCCTGCGCGCCGGCCATGGACAGGACCATCTTGTCCGAATTCCAGTAGGTGAAGATGTTCATGCCGGCCGCCACCACCAGCGCGACCATCGCGCCGCCGGCGCCGCCGATCAGATAACCGACACCCATGAACAGGGCGGTCAGCCCCGCCAGCAACATGGCTGTCTTGAAATAGTTCATCGTCGTCCTCCAACCGGCCGCGCGAGCCGCGCGCTGATCCGGTCGCGACAAAGGATGGGAATGGGTAAAGGTTCCTTCAAGATCGCAGCGTCACTGCGCCGCTGTTCGCAGGTATCCGAGGGACGAATGAATACAACCTCAGATTGAGATTGCGAATCGGAGCGGAAAGTGGTCCTATAGGACCATGTTCCTTCACCAGACAAGTGTCCGGACCGGCCGGGATTGTGCTGATCGGCCTCGTGTTTGTCGCCGGAATGGCGGCGGGCGCCGCGCTGCAGCCGGGTTTCCGCCCGGTTGTAGCCGCGCCGCCTTCGATCCCGGCGGCGCGGGCG
>NZ_DATMRX010000078.1:0-8396 GCF_035565855.1 Pseudorhodoplanes sp. | reverse complement strand
CGCGTTGCATTCGGCGTCGCCGATCCGGTGATGCCGAATGCAACGTAATAGACAAAGCCCGATGTGTTCGTGAGCACGGCCGGCAGGCGCTTGTCGTCTGTCGTCGGGGTCGCCAGGCGGATGAAATTCAGCCCGGCCTTGAGCGCGGGAATGCAAAGCTCGGCGTCTTCCTCGGGCGGAAGATCGACGACAATCAGCCCATCGACGCCGGCCGCGATGGCGTCGTTGAGGAAGCGATCGACGCCGTAGATATAGATCGGGTTGTAGTAACCCATCAGCACGATCGGCGTATCGGCATCGGTCTTGCGGAAATCGCGCACGAGCTGCAGCGTCTTGGCAAGCGTCTGTCCGCCCTTGAGCGCCCGCAAACCTGCGGCCTGGATAGCGGGTCCGTCCGCCATCGGATCGGTGAAGGGCATGCCGATTTCGAGGACGTCGGCGCCAGCCTTCGGCAGCGCGGAGAGAATGGCGAGCGAGGTGCCGTAATCCGGGTCGCCTGCCATCAGGAAGGTGACGAGGCCGGCGCGGCCTTCGCGCGACAGGTCGGCAAAGCGGCGGTCGATGCGTGTGGTCATCAGATCCGCGTCCCCAGATATTCCGCAACGCTGGCGAGGTCCTTGTCGCCGCGGCCGGAGACATTGACCACCATCAGATGATCCTTCGGCTTTTGCGGCGCGAGCTCCTTTACCTTGGCGAGCGCGTGCGCCGGCTCGAGCGCCGGAATGATGCCCTCGAGCTTCGAGCAGAGTTGCAGCGCCTCGACCGCCTCGTCGTCGGTGGCCGACAGGAATTTCACGCGCCCCATATCGGCAAGCCACGCATGTTCGGGACCGATGCCGGGATAATCGAGGCCGGCCGAGATCGAATGCGCCTCGTTGATCTGGCCGTCTTCGTTCATCAGGAGATAGGTGCGATTGCCGTGCAGCACGCCCGGACGGCCGCCGGTCACCGAGGCCGCATGCTGTCCCGAGGGTATGCCGTGGCCCGCGGCTTCGACGCCATAGATCTCGATGTCCTTATCGTCGAGGAAGGGATGAAACAGGCCCATCGCGTTGGAGCCGCCGCCGATGCAGGCGACGAGCGAATCCGGCAGGCGGCCTTCGGCCTGCATCATCTGCGTGCGCGTCTCGTTTCCGATTACGCACTGGAAATCGCGGACCATCATCGGATAGGGATGCGGTCCCGCCACCGTGCCGATGCAGTAGAAGGTATCGGCAACATTCGTGACCCAGTCGCGCAACGCCTCGTTCATGGCGTCCTTCAGCGTCTTCGATCCCGATTGCACGGCCACGACTTCGGCGCCCAGCATCTTCATGCGGAACACGTTCGGCTTTTGCCGCTCGACGTCGACCGCGCCCATATAGACGATGCACGGCAAGCCAAACCGCGCGCACAAGGTCGCCGTCGCAACGCCATGCATCCCTGCGCCGGTCTCGGCGATGATGCGGGTCTTGCCCATGCGGCGCGCCAGCATGATCTGGCCGAGCACATTGTTCACCTTGTGCGCGCCGGTGTGATTGAGTTCTTCGCGCTTGAAGTAGATTTTCGCGCCGCCGAGATGCTGCGTCAGACGCTCGGCGTAATAGAGCGGCGACGGACGGCCGACATAATGCGCGAGGTAATAATCCATCTCCTTCTGGAAGGCCGGGTCCTTCTTGGCCTCGGCATAAGCCTTTTCCAGATCGAGGATGAGCGGCATCAGCGTTTCGGCGACGAAGCGCCCGCCATGGATACCGAAATGGCCGGACTCGTCCGGCCCGGTGCGGAAGGAATTCGGCTGTTGAATACTCATGCGCTGCTTGCCGCTTTCATCCGCGCTGCATCCGTTGCGCGCACCGCGCGGATGAAGTCCGCGATTTTTGCCGGGTCCTTGACGCCCGGCCTCAACTCGACCCCCGACGATACATCGACCGCGGGCGCCCCGGTGATGTCCAGCGCCCGGCCGACATTGCCCGGATCGAGGCCTCCGGAAAGCATGAAGCGCAGCCCCGGATCAAGGTTTTTCAGGAGGACCCAGTCGAAGGGCCGGCCGAGGCCGCCGGGGCGCGTGGCGTCCCGCGGCGCCCGGGCATCAAACAGCAGCCAGTCGGCAATCCCCGCATAGCGGGCTACCGCATCGAGATCGGCCGGGGTTTCGACCGGGATCGCCTTCATCACCGGGAGACCAAACCGGGCCTTCAGCTCCGCCACCCGCTCCGGTGTCTCGCGGCCATGAAGCTGCAGCATGTCGGGCTCCAGCGCCTCGACAATGGTCTCGAACAGCGCGTCGTCGGCATCGACGGTCAACGCGACCTTGCCCGCCCGTGCCTTCACCCGCGCGCCGAGCGCACGCGCCACATCCGTCGATATGTTGCGGGGGGACGGCGGAAAGAACACGAAGCCGACGAACTCGGCACCTTCGGCAAGCGCCGCATCGAGTGCGTCGGCCGAACTCAAGCCGCAGATTTTGGTCAGCGTTTTCATGTGCGGCAGGTTCTAGCGCGGCGGCCTGCCTTTGTCTGCCCTCATCCGGCCATGGCCTTCCAGACCAGCATCGCGGCCGCGAGATCCTCGATGGCCGTGCCGACCGACTTGAACAGCGTAATCTGGCTCGCCGACGTGCGGCCCTTCACCTTGCCGCGGCACAGATCGAACAGGTCGCCCTTGATCGCCTTGGGATCGATGATCTTCTTTTTGAGCGGCACGACGATATCGCCTGCTTCCTTGGCCGCGCCGGCGCGCGTGTCCACGAAAATGCGCGCGCGCTTGACCGCCTGGTCGTCCGCTTCCCGCATCTTCGGCGTGAAGCCACCGACGAGATCGAGATGCGCGCCCTTTTTCAGCCAGGCGCCCTTGATCAGCGGCTGGGCCGAGAGCGTCGCGCACGACACGATGTCCGCCTCAGCGACCGCCTCCTCGAGCGTCTCCGCGATATCGACTTCGATTCCGGCGACGGCGATTCCAAATCCCAGCGAGACCGCGCGCGCGCGGGTCCGGTTCCAAAGCGTCACCCGCTTGATCGGCCGCACGCTGAGATGCGCGCGGATCAGATGCGGCGCAAGGGCGCCAGCCCCGACCATCACGAGATGTGCCGCATCCTCGCGCGCGAGGTAGCGTGCAGCAAGAGCGGAGGCGCAGGAGGTGCGCCACGCGGTCAGGGCCCGGCCGTCCAGCATGGCGAGCGGCTCGCCGGTCTCGCCCGACAGCAACAGATATTGTCCATAGACCGAAGGCCGCTGCTGCTTCACGTTGTCCGGGAATACGGTAACGATCTTGCAGCCGACGAAACGCTCGCCGTCCTCCTTCCACGCGGGCATCAGGAGGAGCGTCGCGTCCGTTCCGGCGGTCCCGATGGTGTGGTGATGCCGCACCGGCACGACGAAATCGGAGCGGAAGGCTTCGCCCAGCGCGTCAATCAGCGTCCGATAGGTCAGGACATTCTGGATGTCGTCCGCGGAGACAATGCGCATGCGCTGCGCTCACCGTGCTGCCGGAGGCCGATAAACGAGACGAGCCGCGTTGTCCGTTGCCGCCCTGTCCGCCTGATGGTTGAGCCTTGCATTCAAGGCGTCAATCTCGCGCCGCAGCGCATTGACCTCGGCATCGCGCTGCCGCGCGGCGCGCCGATAGGCCGATTGCCGCAGCCAGGACGCGACGCCGCCGATGAAGATGCCGAGGATGACCAGCACGAAGACCAGAACGAAGACCGGGATGCTGATCGCCGCGGCCGGCGCGTGCGCGCTGAAGGGATCGAATGACACCGTCACGTGCTCGCGGTTTGCAACGGCGAACATCAGGATGATGATCGCGATCGGGACAAGAACCAGCCAGAAAACGATCTTGCTGAACATTGTGCTAACGCCCGCCAATCTGGTGATGGCCGCCGGCCGCGCGCGCCGAACGGAGCCATCGCGCGACCCATCCGCTGCGCGAAGCTGCAGCGTCTATCCGCAACGAGCGTTCCGTTGCAAGGCCGCGCGCAAGCCGAACCGCGTTGGCGTCCGGTCGGCGGCTCAGACAGCTCCGTCCCGGTTCAGCCGCTCGCGCATCTCCTTGCCGGTCTTGAAGAACGGAACCGACTTCTTGTCCACGGAGACGTGCTCTCCGGTCCGCGGATTTCGCCCCGTGCGCGCCGGGCGGTGCTTCACCGAGAAGGCGCCGAAGCCGCGCAGCTCGACCCGATCGCCCCGCGCGAGCGCCGCGGTGATCTCGTTCAGAATGGCGTTTACGATGTTCTCGACATCCCGCTGATAAAGATGCGGGTTCTGTGCCGCGATCTTCGTAACCAAATCCGACTTGATCATCCACGCCGCCCGGAATGCGCGCCGGCATATCCACCCGCCGTACCGGCCGGTCGAGTCCGTCGCTCAATTGACCGGCGAAGGGTGCCAAAGCGCCAGCAGACCGTCAAGATTGAGCCGCTCGACAGCCGCAAATGCGCCCGACTGTTCGAGGCTGCGAGCGAAGCCGTCGAGACCCACCGCATTGAGCAGCGTTACCGCACTCAGATGGAGGAACGAGAATTCCGAGAAGCGCGAACGCAGGCTGTAATTGCGCACGGGGGTCTTCGGGTCGATGCCCTTTTCCTTCGCGAGCCATGCCAGCGCGGCCTGCTCGTCGCCGAGTTCGTCGATCAGTTTGAGCTTGATCGCCTGGCGGCCGGTGAACACACGGCCATCCGAGACCGTGGCGAGCGCTTCGCCTTCGAGATTGCGACGCTTGGCGACGAGATCCTTGAACCAGTCATAGGAGTCCATGACGATCGAAGCGAGCGCGGCCCGCGCTTCCGGCGACGTCGGCTCGAAGCCGTTCGGCGCGGCTTTCAGCGGCGAGGACTTCACGTCCTCGACCTTGACGCCGACGGTTTTCAGAAGATCGTAGAAATTCGGATACTGAATGAGAACGCCGATCGAACCGACCAGAGACGCGCTCTGCGCGATGATGTGGTCGGACGCCAGCGCGGCAATGTAGCCGCCCGAAGCGCAGAGACCGTCGACGACGACCACCATCGGCTTTTTGGCCTTCAGCCGCATCAGCGAGTCGTAGAGCTGCTCCGAACCGGCTGTGGTTCCGCCAGGGCTGTCGATATGGACGATGACCGCCTTGGCATTGGAATTGGCGAGCCGCTCGAGCGCCTCGACGCGCGCCTGATTGCCGCGGATCAGTCCCGATATGGTGACGCGGGCGATGTTCCCCGAGGCCACGCCGCTCAGCGAACCTTGTCGCGACACCGCGGCGATCGCTGCGACGGCGGCGATCACGACGAGCACGGTCAGCACCCGCCAGAAGGTCAGTTTGCGCCGCAACCGGCGACGATCCACGATCTGGTCCGCATCGAGCGGCCGAGAATCGAGCGACATGGTTTCGCTCCTGTTTGGTTCGAACGAAGCCGGACATTACCGGGCCGGCAGACTTTAGCCGGACAAACCTTTGCGATTGGCAAAGCAGAGGTAATGAGGCGCTGAGGCGAAAAAAAGAACCCCGGCGCGATTCGCACCGGGGTTCTTTGTTTCTGGCCGCCCGGACCTGGCCCGAAGGCCGTCGTCCGGTACGAGGATCGATGCGCGCGGTTGAAGCCCGCGCGCTCGGGCAGAGATTACTCCGCCTTCTCCTTGTCGCCGGCGCGCTTGAGCGCCGTGCCGAGGATGTCACCCAGGGTCGCGCCGGAATCGGACGAGCCGTATTGCGCGATGGCCTCCTTCTCTTCCTGCACTTCGAGCGCCTTGATCGAGACCTGGACCTTGCGGGCCTTGCGATCGAACTGCGTGACGCGGGCATCGACCTTCTGGCCGACCTGGAACCGCTCGGACCGCTGGTCGCCGCGGTCGCGGGCGAGATCGGCTCTGCGGATGAAGGTCTCGAGGTCGGTTCCGACGATCTTCACGTCGATGCCGCCTTCCTTCACGTCGGTGACTTCGCAGGTCACGACGTCGCCCTTCTTCAGTTCGCCGGCAGCACCCTCGTCCATCGGGTCCTTGGCGAGCTGCTTGACGCCCAGCGAGATGCGCTCCTTCTCGACATCGACGTCGAGAACGGTCGCCTTCACGATGTCGCCCTTCTTGTAGTCGTCGATCACCTGCTCGCCCGGACGCTTCCAGTCCAGATCCGACAGATGGACCATGCCGTCGACGTCGCCGTCGAGGCCCAGGAACAGGCCGAACTCGGTCTTGTTCTTGACCTCGCCCTCGACGATCGATCCGGGCGGATGCTTCTCGACGAAGACCTCCCAGGGGTTGCGCATGGTCTGCTTGAGACCGAGCGAGATGCGGCGCTTGACCGGATCGACTTCCAGGATCTGCACTTCGACTTCCTGCGAGGTCGAGACAATCTTGCCCGGATGCACGTTCTTCTTGGTCCAGGACATCTCGGACACGTGGATCAGTCCCTCGATGCCCGGCTCGAGTTCGACGAAGGCGCCGTAGTCGGTGATGTTGGTGACGCGTCCGGTGAACTTGCCGTTGATCGGATACTTCGCCTCGATGCCCTGCCACGGATCGTCGAGCAGCTGCTTCATGCCGAGCGAGATGCGGTGCGTGTCGTGATTGATCTTGATGATCTTCACTTTCACCGACTGACCGATATTGAGCACTTCGGTCGGGTGATTGACGCGCCGCCACGCAATGTCGGTGACATGCAGCAGGCCGTCGATGCCGCCGAGATCGACGAAGGCGCCGTAATCGGTGATGTTCTTCACCACGCCGTCGATGACCTGACCCTCTTCGAGGTTCTGCACCAGCTCCTGACGCTGTTCGGCTCGCGTCTCTTCCAGCACGGTGCGCCGGGAGACGACGATGTTGCCGCGGCGCCGGTCCATCTTCAGGATCTGGAATTGCTGCGGCGTATTCATCAGCGGGGTCACGTCGCGGATCGGACGGATGTCGACCTGCGAGCGCGGCAGGAAGGCCACGGCGCCGTCGAGATCGACGGTGAAGCCACCCTTGACCTGATTGAAGATGATGCCCTGAACCTTTTCCTGGTTCTTGAACGCGGTTTCGAGCTTGCCCCAGCTCTCTTCGCGTCGCGCCTTGTCGCGCGAGAGGACTGCCTCACCGAGCGCATTCTCGACGCGCTCCAGGTAGACCTCGACCTCGTCGCCAACCTTGATCTCGTTGCCGCGACCGGGTCCGGTGAATTCGCGCAACTGGACGCGGCCTTCGGTCTTCAGTCCGACGTCGATGATGGCGACGTCCTTTTCGATGCCGACGACCTTTCCCTTGATCACCGATCCTTCGTGCAGGTTGCCCTGGGTGAAGGACTCTTCGAGCATCGCCGCGAAATCTTCGCGTGTGGGTGTGCTGCTGGCAGCTTGGGCCATGAAGTCTCCTGTTTGCGGACGCCGGGTTCGACAAAAATGTTCCAGACGAACGGGTCAAAGGCCCCGCAAGACCTTTGACGCCGCCGCAAAGCGGCGGGTCGGCGCGATATGCCGTTCGACCGGAACGATGATGGCTTGGTCCAAGGCCTCCCGAAGAGGCGTGGAGCGGGCATTTCCTCCAACGACGAAGGGCGGTTAAGCCGGCGTTCGGCCCGCCCGGACGGCCTCGACTATATCGATGGCGGCCTGGACTGCCGGGGATATAGCCAAATGCGTGGTATCCAGCAAGACCGCGTCGTCGGCCTGTTTCAGGGGCGCGACCGGTCGATTCATGTCGCGCTCGTCCCGGGCCTTGATGTCGGCGAGGACCGCTGCGTCATCGACGGTCTCGCCGCGGCCGCGCAGCTCCAGAATGCGGCGCCGGGCGCGCTCTTCGGGCGTTGCGGTAACGAAAATCTTAACTTCGGCATGGGGAGCGATGACGGTTCCGATGTCCCGTCCGTCGATCACTGCGCCCGGTTTCGAGCGCGCAAATTCGTGCTGCAACGCGATCAGCGCGTCCCGGACCGTCGGAATGGCGGCTACGATCGAGGCTGCCTTCGCCACCTCGTCCGACTTCAGGTCATCCTCGGGGTAGCGCGCCGGATCGTAACTGCGCGCGGCGGCGACCGCCGCAGCCTCGTCGCCGAGCTTGCCCGCTTGCAGCACCGCCAGGCCGACGCCGCGATACAACAGGCCGCTGTCGAGATGCTTGAAGCCGTAATGCGCCGCCAGACGCTTGGCGATAGTGCCCTTGCCGGATGCGGCAGGGCCGTCGATGGCAATGATCACGTCAGGTCCGCTCCAAGTCCACGCATCAGCTCGACGAAGCCTGGGAAACTCGTCGCGATGAATGCCGCATCGTCCACGCTGACCGGCTTGTCGCTCGCCAGCCCCATCACGAGCGCCGACATCGCAAGCCGGTGGTCCATATGCGTGGCCACCGTGCCGCCACCCGGCGCCCGTCCCTTGCCGTGGACGATCAGGTCGTCGCCTTCGATCTCCACCGCGACCCCATTCACGCGCAGCATGTCGGCGGTGGCTGCGAGGCGATCGGATTCCT
>NZ_DATMRX010000077.1:0-7393 GCF_035565855.1 Pseudorhodoplanes sp. | reverse complement strand
CGGACAGTTGAAATAGATGGTTTCCAGCACCGCGCCGGTTGCCGCGACCACGTCGTTGTGGCCGAGCACGATCGTCGAATAGAGCATGAACATCGCCGGCACGGTGTTCGGCACATATTGCGGGATCGCAAGGCCGGCTTGAATGAGGCCGTCCTTCACGCCGGTGAAGGTGGTCTTGCCGTCGACCAGCTGACCGCCGGGCACCAGCTTCCACTTCACCTTGCCGCCGGTCTTTTCCTCGATGGCCTTGAGGATGCCGGGCATGACCTTGGCGTTCTGATATTCGCGCGCCGGCGTCCAGCTTCCGTAGATCAGCTCCTGCGCGGGGGCGGGCTGCGCCAGCAACAGGCCGGCGGCAAGCGCCGACCCGGCCAATGTCATCGAGCGATGGGGTATCATCTGATTCCTCCCTGAGTTGAGGCCGAGTTGGTTTCGGTCTTCGGACGTGACAGGCAGGCTATAGTTTGAGTCCCAACAATTCAATCGGCATCGTGCAGACAAAAGTCCAAAACGCGGTTGGTCCCCTGACGCGCCCGGTGGGCAGACGACGGTGGGAGACGGCCGGTCAATGGGTTTGCGGCACGCCGATCGGCCGTCCGACGAGCTTGTAGGTGAAGGTCAGCGCCTCGCGCTGGAATTGCGGATCGTCGCGCAGCTTGTCGAACCGCGCATTGTCGGCGCGCTTCTTCTCCGGATCGGTTTCCTTCACCCGGCGGAGATTCTCTGCGGCGGTGGGCCCGGTGATTTCGCGGAAGACGCGCTGCCGTTCCTCCGCATAGCGGTCGAGCAGGTCGTCGCTCGCTGCATCTTTGATGACCGCGGGGAGGGCGTCGCCTAAAAGATCGGCATCGAGGAGGCCGGACGTCAAGCCAAGCCCGCCAAACGGATTGCAGACATGGGCGGCATCGCCCGCGAGCAGGACGCGACCGACGCGAAACCGCGGCGCACTGCGTTCGTGCACCCGGAACGGCGCGAAGGCCTTGAGTTCATAAGGCCCGTCATCCGGCAGGATCGCCCGATAATGATTAGCAATGCGCTCCTGCACCTTGTCCTCCGGCAGGCTCGCATCCTCGCCATAGGTGACGCGCCACAGCCCGTGACGGTCGATCTTCACGATCACCGCCCAATAGGTCGGGTCGATGATGAAATTCGCCCGCGCGAAGCCGCGCGCCTCGAAGTCGTAAACGAGGTTGGTGGAAATCAGCCGCTCGGGGTGGGTGTAACCCTCGAAGGACAGGCCGAGCGCGCGGCGCACGGTGCTGCTGCCGCCATCGGCGCCGACCAGCCAATCGCATTCGATCACGCTGGTGCCGCCGTCGGTTTCGACGGTGACGGCGACGCCGTCGGACTTCTGCTCGACGCCGGTGACACGCGTGTTCCAGCGCACCGTAGCGCCTGGGATGGCAAGGAAGTTGCGCAGGATCGCCTGTGCAAGCTCATGCTGCGGCATGTGCAGGTTATACGGATAGGCGGTGTCGTCCGGCGTCAGCACCGACATATGCGGCGCAGCCAGAATCCGGCCGTCGACGGTGCGGAATTGATAATCCTGCTTGAGGATGCCCGCGATCTTCAATTCGTCGAGCAAGCCGAGCCGGTCCAGCATTTCCACCGTCGGCGCGTGATAAACCACCGCGCGCGGCAACGTGACGATCCCCGGTTCGCAGTCGACAACGGTGACCGGAATGCCGGCGCGCGCGATCTTCAACGCCGTGACGAGGCCGACGGGCCCGGCGCCCGCGACCACAACTCCCTCGAACCTCGTCATTCGTCACCCCAGACGTCACGCGCGGTTTCGACCACGAGCTTGAGCTTGGCGAATTGCTCGTCGATGGTGAGCAGATTGCCCTCCGCTGTCGAGGCAAAGCCGCATTGCGGCGACAGGCATAGCTGCTCGAGCGGCGCGAATTTCGCAGCCTCGTCGATGCGGCGCTTCAGATCGTCCTTGCTTTCGAGCTTGCCGGATTTCGTGGTGACAAGGCCCAGCACCACCATCTTGCCCTTGGGCAAAAAGCGGAGCGGCTCGAAACCGCCGGAGCGCTCGTCATCGTATTCGAGGAAGAAGCCATCGACCGCGAGATCGCTGAACAGCGCTTCCGCGACGTGGTCGTAGCTGCCTTCCGCCATCCAGGCCGACTTGTAATTGCCGCGGCAGGTATGGGTGCAGACCGTCATGTCGGAGGGACGATCGGCGATGCAGTCGTTGAACAGCTTGATATAGCGATGGTGCTGGGTCTCGGCGCCTTCGCCCAGCATGGCGCGGCGCGCCGGATCGTTGAGGAACGACAGGCTGGTATCGTCGAGCTGCAGATAGGTGCAGCCGAGCCCCGCGAGGCCTTCGATCTGCTGGCGATAGACCGCCGCAAGATCGTCGTAGAACATCTCCCAGTCCGGATAGACATTGCGGTCGACGCCGCGGCCGGCCGGGTAATGCATCATCGACGGCGACGGGATGGTCAGCTTGGGGATCGCCTTCGTCGCGACCGATTTCAGGAAGGCGAAATCTTCCGCGAAGATCGTCTCGTCGAGATGCATGCGCTCGCCGACGCGATAGGCAACGAATTCAAAATCGGTTGCGCCGGTCGCGGAGCGGAACGGCACCTTGACCGTCTCGGTCAGCTTCTCGATACCGCCGATCGAATATTTGAAGTCCATGAACCAGTCGATGCGCCGGAATTCTCCGTCGGTGACGGCTTTGAGGCCGATGTCCTCCTGCCGCGCGACGACCTCGCGGACCGCCTCGTCCTCGATGCGGCGCAACTCTTCCGCGGAAATCGCATCGCGGGCGCGCTCTTCGCGGGCTTTCAGGAGCGCCTTCGGGCGCAACAGGCTGCCGACATGTTCGGCGCGGAAGGGAGGCCGCTTTCGTGACGCCATTACGGATATGTCTCCGGTTGGTTTTTTGTCGTTAGCGCGCGGTGCGGCATGTGGCAACCGCATCGCATTTGCATTTCGTTTCGACTTGACCACAATCGCCCGCAAGTTCGGCTGAGCGTTCGAACGGATGTCCAGGGGGGAAGCGGGTGGCCACAATCGTTGTTGCGCATGGCGCATGGTCGTCGGCCTGGGCCTGGCAGAAAATGCGGCCGCTGCTGCGCGCCGCGGGTCACGAGGTCTTCACCCCGAGCTATACCGGGCTCGGCGAGCGCGCCCATCTCGCCAATCCCGCGATCGACCTCGACACGCATATCGCCGACGTCCTCGGCGTCTTGCAGTTCGAGGACCTGCGCGATGTGGTGCTGATCGGGCACAGCTATGGCGGCATGGTCGCGACGGGCGTCGCGGACCGGTCCGAAGGCCGCGTGACGAAACTCATCTATCTCGATGCCTTCGTGCCGAAGGACGGGCAGAGCCTGTTCCAGCTTGTCGGCCCCGAGACGGAGGCGAAGATGCGGGCAGGCGCCGCGGCCGGTGACGGCTGGCGCGTACCCTCGAACCCGATGCCGTCCGATACCCCGGCCGATTACGTCGCATGGGCCGCGACCCGGCGGCTGACGCAGCCGATGAAGTGCTTCGAGCAGCCGCTTCGCCTGTCGGGCCGGGCAATGCCCAAACGGAGCTACATCTATTGCACCCGAGTGGCGCCCGGCGATGTGTTCCGGCAATTCGCAGACCGCGCCAAGGCCGAGGGCTGGCCCTTTGCCGAGCTGGATGCAAGCCACAACCCGCACATCACCTGTCCGGAGGCTTTGCGGGATACGCTGGCGGAGCTGATGAAATAGCGGGGAGGGCGTGATGGCGAAGATGGAGAACAAGGTCTGCGTCGTCACCGGCGGGGCCGGCAGCATCGGACTGGCGAGCGCGAAGATGTTCGCGGCCGAGGGTGCCAAGGTGATGCTGGTCGATCGCGATCCGGCCCAGCTTGCGAAGGCCGCGAAGAGCCTTCCCGCGCCGGACAATGTCGACACCTTCGCAGCCGATGTTGCCGATACGCATGCGGCCAGGAACTATCTCGAGGCTGCGGTGTCGCGGTTCGGCAAGATCGACGTGATTTTTTCCAATGCCGGGATGAGCGGCGCCATCGCCCCGATCACCGATTATCCCGACGACCTGTTCGACCGCGTCATGGCGGTGAATGTGCGGGCCTCTTTCCTTGCCTGCAAATACGGATTGCCGCTGATGAACGACGGCGGCTCGATCATCATCACCTCCTCGATCATGGGCGTGCGCTCCGCGCCGGCCATTGTCGGCTATGCCACGTCCAAACATGCGGTGATCGGACTGATGAAGGTGGTTGCAAAGGAAGGCGCCGCACGGCGCATCCGCTGCAATGTGCTGGCGCCGGGCCCGGTGGACAATTCGTTCCAGGGCGACATCGAGCAGCGCATCTCGAACGCCATCGGGACCGACGCGACCGCCATGATCAACGGCCAGATTCCGCTCGGCCGTCATGCCCGGCCGGAAGAGATTGCGGAAATGGCCCTGTTCCTGGCGTCCGACGCGTCGAGCTTCTGCACCGGCAGCGTGTACATGACCGACGGCGGCATGAATGCCTGATGGCCGCGATGACTTCGGCCCGCGAAGCGGCTAAGAGAAGGGCCGTCCTTTTCACGCGTCCTGAAAGCTGAAATGTCGTACCGCTTCATCGGAAAGTCGCTGCCGCGTACCGAAGATCTGCGCCTCGTTCGCGGCCTCGGCCGCTATACCGCCGATCTCGCGCCGCGCGATGCGCTGCGCCTGTTCGTGGTGCGATCGCCGCACGGCGCCGCGCGCATCCTCAGCATCGACGTTACGGAAGCGGAAAAGATGCCGGGCGTGCATCTCGTCCTGACCGGCGAGCATCCGGAGATCGCGGCGCTCGGAACGATCCAGTCCAAGGTGAAGCGCCAGGCGCCCGACGGGTCCCCCAATTTTGAGCCGCCTTACCGGATTTTGTCGCGGGAGCGCGCGCTGTATGTCGGCGATCCGGTCGCGGCGGTGTTTGCCGAAACGCTGGATCAGGCCAATGATGCCGCCGAAGCCATCGCCATCGAATGGGAGGCGCTGCCGGCCGTGACCGAGACGCGGAGCGCCGCCGATGCGGATGCCCCGGAGCTCTGGCCGCAATCGCCGCGCAACATCTGCTTTGTGTTCGACGCCGGCAATCGCGACGCCGTCGAGAAGGCGATGGCTGCGGCCAAACACAAGGTCAGCATCACCTATCCGGTCAACCGCATCACCGCGGTGACCATGGAGCCGCGGACCGCGCTCGGCAGCTACGACCCCGTCGCCGAGGCTTACACCTTGCATTGCGGATTGCAGAACCCGCATGCGGTGCGCGAGAGCCTCGCCAACGATATTTTCCGTATCTCCGGAAATCGCGTGCGCGTGGTGGCGCCGGATGTCGGCGGCGGCTTCGGTCTGAAAGAGGCGCCGTTCCCGGAATATGTGCTGACCCTCGTCGGAGCAAAGCTCGTCGGGCGGCCGGTGCTCTGGGCCGCCGAGCGGGGCGAGAGCTTCCTGTCGGATTTCCACGCCCGCGACAACTTTTCGACGACGACTCTCGGCCTCGACGCGCACGGCAATTTCCTCGCTCTGAAGGTCGAAACGACCGCCAATATCGGCGCCTATATCTCGCCGATGGGCCTGCATGTACCGACCAACAATCTCGGTGGTCTCGCCGGCGTCTATCGCACCCCGCACATCCACGCGCGCGTGACCGGCGTGTTCTCCAACACCCCGCCGACCTCGCCCTATCGCGGTGCGGGCCGTCCCGAGGCGACCTATGCGATCGAGCGGGTCATCGATCTTGCCGCAAGGCAATGCGGCTTCGATCCGGTGGAATTGCGCCGTCGCAATCTGATCTCTCCGGATCAGATGCCCTACAACACCAATTTCGTCTTCACCTACGATTCCGGCGAGTTCGAGCGCAACATGGACGATGCGCTGGAGCTTGCGGAGCTGAAGGGCTTCGCCGAACGCCGCAAGGAATCGAAGAAGCGCGGCAAGCTGCGTGGCATCGGCATCGCCAATGCCATCGAGATCTCGGCGGGGCCCGCGCCGGCGCCGAACCCCGAGAGCGCGGAGATCAAGTTCGACCAGACCGGCGGCGTCACCGTGTCGATGGGCACCCATTCGCACGGGCAGGGGCACGAGATCACCTTCGCGCAAATCGTCGCTGATTTTCTCGGCCTCGATATCGGCGACGTGCGGGTGCGCTACGGCGACACCGACGGCATTGAATTCGGCACCGGCACCTTTGGCAGCCGCTCGGTCATCACCGGTTCGAATTCGCTGCGCATCTCGGCCGACCGGCTGATCGAGCGCGGCAAGAAGATTGCCGCCGTCCACTTCGAGGCGGATGCGGGCGACATCGTCTTCGAAGCCGGGCAGTTTGCGATTGCCGGGACCGACCGGCGGATCGGCATCAAGGACGTGGCGAAACTGTCCTACACGATGCGCGATCCGAGCCTTGGCGGGACGTTCGGCTTTGCGGACAAGACCATCGCAGCGCCCAAAGCTGCGACATTCCCGAACGGCTGCCATGTCTGCGAGGTCGAGATCGATCCCGATACCGGCGTGTGCCAGCTTCAAACATATATCGTGGTCGATGACGTCGGGAGGGTCGTCAATCCGATGCTGGTCAAGGGCCAGGTACATGGCGGGGTGGTGCAGGGCGTCGGCCAGATCCTGTTCGAGGACATTCGCTATGACGAAGACGGACAATTGCTGACCGGCTCGTTCATGGATTACGCGATGCCGCGCGCCGCGCATTTCCCAGACTTCATCTGCAAGGCGAATGAAGTGCTCACGCCGATGAACCCGCTCGGCGTGAAGGGCGCGGGCGAGGCGGGAACGGTCGGCGCGCTCGCCGCGGTGACCAACGCGATCGTTGACGCATTGTCGCCCTATGGCATCGAGCATATCGATATGCCCGCGACACCGGAGCGGATATGGCGCACGATAAAGGACGCGACCGCCGCCCGCTGAGTTCGGCGGTGGCGGCAGTGGCGCTCGCAGCGCTGCTGTGCGGCTGCGCGCGCGAACAGCCTGCGGTGCTGTCGAGCAATCCGAACGTGCCGCCGACAAACTACAAGGCCGAGATTCTGGATTACCTGCGGGTTTACCTGAACGACCCGACCGGTGTTCGCGAGGCCTATATCGGCGAGCCCGAATTGAAGAGCATTCCGGCCTCGATCTTCTCGACCGAGCAGATGTCGCCGGCGCACCAGCGCTACATGGTGTGCCTGCGCTTCAATGCGAAGAACTCGACCGGGAAATACGAGGGCAGTCGCGACCGCATGGTGGCATTCCTCGCCGGGCGCCTCGATACGCTCGTCCTCGCGCGGAAAGGACAATGTGACAACGCGAATTGGCAGCCATTTCCCGAGCTGGAAAAGCTGCGCCGGTAGGCTGCGCGGCTGCGCCTAGGACTTTGCCGCAGGCGTCGCCGGGGTCTCCGCCTTGCGATAGATCG
>NZ_DATMRX010000076.1:0-10640 GCF_035565855.1 Pseudorhodoplanes sp. | reverse complement strand
AGCCTCCTCCCCGATTCCTGCGGTGACCGCGAACGCACCGACGTGATCCACCGGCGCACCGTCCCCGGATGCAACAAAGTCGGCGATCGAGACATTCGGCCGCCCGTCGCGGCGCGCGATCTGCTGGCGCAAGCCATGCAGGGTGCCAATCTGCGTACTGCCGCTTTCGTCGAAGACGCGGATGTCGTCGCCGTCGCGCGCCGCGGGCCAGAAGCCGACGATGGCCGACGCCTGCACCCATTGCTCCTCGACGATCTGCTTCAGCATGGCCTGCGCATCGTTGAACAGCGAACGCGCGGCCTCACCGTATTTGTCGTCATGCAGGATCTGCGGATAGCGCCCGGTCAGCTCCCAGGTCGAGAAGAACGGCGTCCAGTCGATATAATCGACGAGCTTCGCTAATGGGTAATTCTCGAGGACGCGCGTGCCGATGAATTGCGGCTTCGGCGCAACCGGTACGGCCGGGTCCAGCGTCAGCGACTTGGCACGCGCATCGGCCAGCGTCAGCCGCTTCTTGTCGTCCTGCCCGCGGGCATGCGCAGCGGCGATCTGCGCATATTCCGCGCGCGTATTCTCGACATAGGTGGCGCGCCCATCCTTCGACATCAGCGATTGCGCGACGCCGACCGCGCGGCTCGCATCCGCCACATAGACCGCCTGCCCTTTCCGGTAATTCGGATGGATCTTCACCGCGGTATGAACGCGGCTCGTGGTGGCGCCGCCGATCAGCAGCGGCAGGTCGAAATTCTGCCGTTCCATCTCAGCCGCGACATGGCACATCTCGTCGAGCGAGGGCGTGATCAGGCCAGACAGCCCGATGATGTCGACCTGCTCCTGCCGCGCGGTTTCGAGGATCTTTGCCGCCGGCACCATGACGCCGAGGTCGATCACCTCGTAATTGTTGCACTGGAGCACGACGCCGACGATGTTCTTGCCGATGTCATGCACGTCGCCTTTCACCGTCGCGAGCAGCACCTTGCCGTTGGAATTGCTCTGGCCCTTGTCGTTCGCGGATTTCTCCGCCTCCATGAACGGCATCAGATAGGCGACCGCCTGCTTCATCACGCGCGCCGACTTGACCACTTGCGGCAGAAACATCTTGCCCGAGCCGAACAGGTCGCCGACGATGTTCATGCCGTCCATCAGCGGGCCTTCGATCACGTCGAGCGGACGGGTCGCGGCCTGCCGCGCCTCTTCGGTGTCCTCGGTGATGAAATCGGTGATGCCATGCACCAGCGCGTGCGAGAGGCGCTTGCCGACCGGCCAACTGCGCCAGGCAAGATCGGCCTCGCTCTTCTCGCGGGTCTGGCCGAAGAAGCGCTTGGCGATGTCGAGCAGGCGCTCGGCCGCATCCTCACGCCGGTTTAGCACCACGTCCTCGCAGGCCTCGCGCAGTTCGGGATCGAGGTCGTCATACACCGCCATCTGCGCGGCATTGACGATGCCCATGTCCATGCCGGCCTGGATGGCGTGATACAGGAACACCGAGTGCATCGCCTCGCGCACCCGCTCGTTGCCGCGGAACGAGAAAGAGAGATTGGAAACCCCGCCGGACACATGCGCGTGTGGCAGATTCTGGCGGATGAAGCCCGCGGCCTCGATGAAGGCGACGCCGTAATTGTTGTGTTCCTCGATGCCGGTCGCGACCGCGAAGATGTTCGGGTCGAAGATGATGTCTTCCGGCGGGAAGCCGACCTTGTTGACCAGGATGTCATAGGCACGCTGGCAGATCGCGGTCTTGCGCTCGATGGTGTCGGCCTGGCCCTTTTCGTCGAACGCCATGACCACCACCGCAGCGCCGTAGCGACGCACGATCATGGCGTGATGGATGAACGCCTCCTCGCCCTCCTTCAGCGAGATCGAGTTGACCACGCACTTGCCCTGCACGCATTTCAGGCCAGCCTCGATGACCTGGAACTTTGAGGAGTCGATCATGATTGGTACCCGCGCGATGTCGGGTTCGGCCGCGATCAGGTGCAGGAAGGTGGTCATGGCCTTCTCGGAATCGAGAAGCCCCTCGTCCATGTTGACGTCGATGATCTGGGCGCCGTTCTCCACCTGCTCGCGCGCGATGGCGAGGCCCGCCGTGTAGTCGCCCGCGGTGATCAGCTTGCGGAACTTGGCCGAGCCCGTGACATTCGTGCGCTCGCCGACATTCACAAACGGAATATCCGGCGTCAGTGTGAACGGCTCGAGACCCGACAGCCGCAGCCTGCGCTCGATCACCGGAATCGCGCGCGGCTTCCTGTCGGACACAGCCTGCGCGATCGCGCGCATGTGTTCGGGCGTCGTGCCGCAGCAGCCGCCGACAACGTTGACGAGACCCGAGGCGGCAAATTCGCCGAGGAGGCCCGCCATGTGCTCGGGGCTTTCGTCATAAAGGCCGAACTCGTTCGGCAGGCCCGCATTCGGATAGGCACAGATCAGCGTGTCGGCGACGCGCGACAGCTCGGCGATATGCGCGCGCATCTCCTTGGCGCCAAGCGCGCAATTGAGTCCCACCGAGAACGGTGTCGCATGGCGGATCGAATTCCAGAACGCTTCCGGCGTCTGGCCCGCGAGCATGCGCCCCGAGAGATCGGTGATGGTGCCGGAGATCATCACCGGGATCTTTTCGCCGCGCGCTTCTTCGAGCTCGGCGATCGCATAGAGCGCAGCCTTGGCGTTCAGGGTGTCGAAGATGGTCTCGACAAGCAGGATGTCGACGCCGCCTTCGAGCAGCGCCGCCGCCTGTTCGGCATAGGCCGCCTTGAGTTCGTCGAACGAGACCGCGCGGAAGCCGGGATTGTTCACGTCGGGCGAGATCGAGGCGGTGCGGTTGGTCGGCCCCATGGCACCGGCAACAAAGCGCGGCCGGCCGTCGCGCTTCGAGGCGACCTCCGCGGCCTCCCGCACGAGCTGCGCCGAGACGCGGTTCAGCTCGGGGACCAGGCTCTGCATGCCGTAATCGGCCTGCGCAATGACGGTCGACGAGAACGTGTTGGTCGAGACGATGTCGGCGCCGGCCTGGAAATAGGCGAGATGGATTTCGCGCACCGCATCGGGTTGCGTCAGCGACAACAGATCGTTGTTGCCGCGCACGTCATGCTGCCAATCCTTGAAGCGGGTGTTACGGAACGCCGCTTCGTCGAACTTGCGCTGCTGCAGCATCGTGCCCATGCCGCCGTCGAGCAGCAGGATACGGTCTGCGGCGAGAGTGCGGAGACGGGTTTCGACTTTGGAAACAGGTATGGCCATTTGCACTACTCGGTCCACTCCCCCCTTGCGGGGGAGGGATAGGGAGAGGGGTTAATCGCGAACAACGGCGCCAGTTCGCACGCCCCTCCCCGACCCTCCCCCACAAGGGGGGAGGGAGCAGAGCGGAGCACGTTGCGATCATCCGAGGTCACGCGGCTTCCTTCTGGGCGGGACGCAGACCCAGCATGTGGCAGATCGCGTAGACGAGATCGGCGCGGTTCATCGTGTAGAAGTGGAAATCGGTGACGCCGCGGTCGGCGAGGTTGAACACCTGCTCGGCCGCGATCGCGGCGGCGACCAGCTTGCGCGTCGACACATCCTCATCAAGCCCCTCGAAGCGCTCGGCAAGCCAGTTCGGGATGAAGGTGCCGCAGCGCTCGGCGAAGTTCTTGACCTGTTTGAAATTCAACACCGGCACGATGCCCGGCACGATCGGGATATCGATGCCGCGGGCGCGGACGCGGTCGACATAGTGGAAATAGAGATCGTTCTCGAAGAAGAACTGGGTGATCGCCCGCGTCGCGCCGGCATCGACCTTGGCCTGCAGCATGTCGAGATCGACATTGGCATGGCGCGAATCCGGATGCTTCTCGGGATAAGCGGAGACGGACACCTCGAAATCGCCGATGCGCTTGATGCCGGCGACGAGATCGGCGGCATTCTGATAGCCGCCGGGATGCGGCTCATAGCGCGCGCCGACGCCACCCGCCGGATCGCCGCGGAGCGCAACAATGTGCTTGACGCCGATATCGCGATAATTGCGGATCACCGCGTCCACCTCCTCGCGCGTGGCATCGACGCAGGTGAGATGGGCAGCGGGGACAAGCGAGGTTTCCTCGAGAATGCGTTTGACCGTCGCGTGCGTGCGCTCGCGCGTCGAACCGCCGGCGCCATAGGTCACCGACACGAAGTTCGGATTGAGCGGCGCGAGGCGTTCGATCGCTTCCCACAGCGAGCGCTCCATCTCCTCTGTCCTGGGCGGAAAGAATTCGAACGACACTCGCAGCGTCTTGCCGCGCGCATTGACCGTCCGGCTGACCCGGCTCACCGCATTGATGGTCATGCAACCTCCTGACGTCCGGCGATCTGCACACGCCGGTCCTGGGCAAGCCAGAGGGACACGGCGATCTTGCCTTCCGTGCCGCGTTCCGGCGCGATGCTCTTGTGCATGGTGAGATCAAGGCCTGCCGCAGCGAGCCATTGCGAAATGGTCTCCGGCGCAAAGCCGAGCCTGCGATGGGCATGCTCCTCGCGCAGAAATTCCAGTTCGTGCGGCGCGAAATCGACGATCAGCAACCGCCCGCCCGGCGCCAGCACGCGCGCGGCTTCACGGATCGCACGCGCGCCGTCGTCGAGATAATGCAGCACCTGATGGATAATGATGACGTCGAAGGAACCGCGCGGCACCGACAGATCGTAGATGTCGCCCTGCCGCACGCTGCAATGGCGCAAGCCCGCCCGCTCCAGACGCGCCCGCGCGAGCAGCAGCATGTCGAGCGACATGTCGATGCCAAGGCCGCGCTCGATCTGCGATCCGAACAATTCGAGCATCCGCCCGGTTCCGGTGCCGAGATCGAGCAGCGACCGGAATGGCCTGTCGCCCAGAGCCCTGACGATCGCCTGTTCGACGGCCTCGTCGGCGGCGTGCAGCTTGCGGATGCGGTCCCATTCGGCGGCATGTTCGCGGAAATAATTCTGCGCCGCTTCCGCGCGGGCCTCGCGGACCGCCGCGAGCCGCTCGCGGTCGCGCGCGACGATGGGGTCCGACGGATCGAGTTGCGCGACCAGCATGCGCACCACCTGCGCCGCATCGCCGGTCTCGGCGAGACGGAAGAAGGCCCAGGCCCCCTCGCGGTGGCGCTCGATCAGGTTTGCCTCGGACAGGAGCTTGAGATGGCGCGAAATGCGCGGCTGGGACTGGCGCAGGATCTCGGTGAGGTCGGAGACGGTCAGCTCGGCTTCCGCGAGCAGCGCAAGAATGCGCAGCCGGGTGCCCTCGGCCACCGCCCGCAGCGCATCGTGCATTGTCTCAAAAGCCAGAGGACCGGACATCGGATCCCGTCAAAAGCTGATTGATATAAGGATATCTTTATACGGTAATTTGGTGGGCGCAAGCCCACTTTGTGGGCTGCCGTTAACTTTTTGTGACCGTCGATGTCGCCTGAGGGGTCCGGAAACGCTGCGATGGAACGCGTTCCCGATTTGCCCTAAGTCCAATCCGATGACCGCAGACACAGATTTCGAACCCAAACCCCACGACATCAGGCCCGGTGAAGTCGCGACCGATCTGCCGGCCGCCTACGACGCCGGGCTTTATTTCATCGGGCGTATCCGCACGCCCTGGACCCGGCGGGAGGACTGCCCGAAGAACGCCGGCGAATCGGACACGGTCTGCACCATTGAGGTCGATCCGCACTACGCGGCGGCCCTGGACAAGGTCGAGACCTGCACCCACCTCATCGTGCTTTACTGGATGGACCGCGCGCGGCGTGATCTCGTGGTGCAGGTGCCCCGCCATTATGGCGAAGGCCGCGGCACCTTCGCCCTGCGCTCGCCGGTGCGGCCGAATCCGATCGCGCTGAGCGTCGTCAAACTCATCAAGGTCGAGGGCACGACGCTGCATGTGCAGAATATCGACTGCCTCAACAACACGCCGCTGATCGACATCAAGCCTTACTTTGCCTCGGTCGACGCCAAGCCCGACGCGACCGTCGGCTGGCACCGCGACCGCAAATAGAGATTGACCGTGCCATTCATTCACCCGCTCGTCCCCGCGAAAGCGGGGCCTCAGACAGAAAGTTCTGAATTGCCGCTTGCGCGGGAATGAATGGAGAATGTGTAACGCCGTAAACGCCCAGTCGGAGACTCCCATCATGCGCCTGCGTTCGTCCATCACGCGAGACGGTCTCGACCGCACGCCGCATCGCGCCTTCATGCGCGCCATGGGGCTCGACGACCAGGCGATCAGAAAGCCGATGATTGGCGTCGTCTCGATGAAGGGCGAAAACACGCCCTGCAACATGACGCATTACCCGCAGGTCGAATGGGCCAAACAGGGCGTCGAAGCCGCGGGCGGCACGCCGCGGGAATTCACCACCATCTCGGTGTCGGACGGCGTCGGAATGAATCACGAGGGGATGAAATTTTCGCTGGTCAGCCGCGAAGTGATCGCGGATTCCATCGAGGCCGTGGTGCAGGGACATGCCTATGACGGCCTCGTCGCCTTCGGCGGCTGCGACAAGACCCTGCCCGGCGCGATGATGGGCATGGTGCGCGTCAACGTGCCGTCCGTCTTCGTCTATGGCGGCGCGGCTTTGCCCGGCCGGTTCGGCGGACGCGATGTCACGGTGCTCGATTCCTATGAAGCGGTCGGCGCGGTGCAGACCGGGCAGATGGAAGAGAAGGCGCTGCAGCAGTTGGAGCGCGTGGCAATCCCCGCGATCGGCGCCTGCGCCGGGCAATTCACCGCCAACACCATGGCGATGGTTTCCGAAGCGCTCGGCCTCACCGTGCCGAATTCAGCGATGGTGCCGGGTGTCTATGCCGAGCGTTCGGCCATCGCGCAGCGTGCCGGTGAGATTGTGCTGGAGATTCTCAAGCGCGGCGGCCCGCTGCCCCGCGAGCTGGTTAGCCGCAAGTCGCTCGAGAATGCAGCGGCGATCGTTGCCGCGACCGGCGGCTCGACGAATGCAGCCCTGCACCTGCCGGCCATCGCCAACGAGGCCGGCATCGCCTTCACGCTCGACGATGTGGCCGCGGTGTTCGCGCGCACGCCCCTGATCGGCGATCTGCGTCCCGGCGGGCGCTTCCTTGCCAAGGACGTGCACGATATCGGCGGGGTTTCGATCATCATCCGCGAACTGATCCGCTCCGGTCATATGCATGGCGATGTGCTCACCGTCACCGGCCGCACGCTTGCGCAAGAGCATGCCGCCGCGCCCGATCCGGACGGCGAGATTGTGCGGCGCGCGGAGAAAGCAATCCGCCCCGATGGCGGACTCGCGGTTCTAAGAGGCAATCTCGCGCCGGACGGCGCGCTCCTGAAGGTCGCGGGGTTGAAGTCGCTGGTATTCGAAGGGACAGCGCGAGTCTTCGATGGCGAGGATGCCTGCACCGCGGCGGTGCGCAAGCGCGACTACAAGGCCGGCGAAGTCCTGATCATCCGCTACGAGGGACCGAAGGGCGGGCCCGGCATGCGCGAGATGCTCGGCACCACCGCGCTGATCTATGGCCAGCAGATGGGCGAGAAGGTCGCGCTTCTCACCGACGGCCGTTTTTCCGGCGCGACGCGCGGCATGTGCATTGGCCATATCGCGCCGGAGGCCGCGGCGGGCGGCCCGCTCGCTTTCGTTCAGAATGGCGACCGCATCCGGATCGACGGCAATGCGCGCACCATCGAGGTTTTGATCGATGATGCGGAGATGGCGCGGCGAAAGGCGGCGTGGACGCCGCCGAAACCGCGTCACGCTGCGGGCCTGCTTGCGAAATACGCGGCCCTTGTCGGCCAGGCCGACAAGGGCGCGGTGACGCATGCCGGCAATGTGGAGTGGCCGGAGGTATAAGCGAGGGCCGCACGCAGACAAAAAAGAGGCGGCGATCGCTCGCCGCCTCGGCTCGCTTTAGCTTGGCGTGAGGGCCTCACTCCATCGGCGCGACGATCTTCGGATGCTTCAGCACCGAGGCGTCGAGCTTCTTCGATACCTGCTTGGCGTCGGCATAAACATCGAACATCGCCTGGATGCCCTCGAAGTTCGGCGCCGCGCCCGGCTCACGCGCGAAGTCGTTGGGCTTCAGGAGATAGGTGTCGAGCACCGGGATCGGTGCCTTCATCACCTCCGACACCACCTTCATTGTCTCGTCGCGATTGGCCACCGCCATCTTCATGCCGGCGGTCAGGTCCTTCACATAGGCAGTCGCGAGTTCAGGATTCTTGTCGACGAAATCCTTCCGGCAGGCTTCGAGGATGTGCACGATGTTTGGCACGGCTTCCGACAAGGAGAACAGCTTGCGGGTACCGCCCTTGGCTTCCGCACGCGCGGCGAAGGGCTGGTTCATGTTGACCGCATCGACGCGGCCGGACCGCAGCGCGTCTTCCGACAATGCGAAGCCGACCTCGACCAGCTTGATGTCCTTTGCCGGATCAAGCCCGGCCTTGCGCAGCATCACTTCCATCGGGCCCTGGATGCCCGAGCCGAGGACGTTGATGCCAACCGTCTTGCCCTTGAGATCGGCCACGGTCTTGATCGGCGAGTCGTCCTTCACCGCCCAATAGACCGAGAAGCTGCCCGGCCGTTCGCCCACATGCTGGGCGACCACATAGACGTTGAGGTTGCCGGTCGCCATGCCCTGCGCGATCGGCAGCACGCCCTGGGTCGCGCAGTCGAGCGCGCCGGCCTGCAGCGCCGCAGCCATCGGCGAAGTGCCCTGGAATTGCGACCATTCGATCTTGTAGGTCTTGCCCAGATTGGTGAACTTTTCCGGGCGCTTCATCATCCAGTATTTGGCTTCCTCGGCGGGGATGGTCCATCCGACCCTGATGGTCGGAATGTTTTGCGCGGAGGCCGTCCCGGCGACCGCGATGGCGCTCAGCGCCAGACCCAACTGGGCAACACGACGAAGCATATTCTGTATCCTTCTTTGGACGAGGCAAAAGACCGGAGACTGGCGCCGGTACCCCACGGGGGCATGGAACGATGCTTTGCCGCCCCTCTGCAAGCTCAGATCTGCGCCGCGGCCAGTATAAAGCGTGTGCGGCCACGGGTCACGGCGCCTGGTCGGCCGCAATCCGACGCGGTTTTTCGGCAAGTTCGCCTCAATTTTACCGATCCCTCAAATCCGGCCGAAAGACCCTTGCTCTAAAGGTGTCCGGGAGGGGTCGGAATTGTGAGGGAACGCTTCGGCGATCTCGCACTTAGTTACTGTCGAGAGTTCAAACCAAGTCCGGAAGACTTCGCATTGGGGGATGCGGAAGACCGGCAGAAAGTGAACGCCATGTCCAGGCCAGTGCTTGTTCTGAGCGCCGTTACCGCCGCTCTCCTTCTCCCCCAAGCTCCTGCCGCCGCTCAATCCTATGCCGATCCTTCATTCCAGGCGCCGCCGGCCTTCGCCCGCGTCGCGCCTCAGGTCGAGGACGAGGCCGATTATGGACGCGCCACCGGAGTGCCGGCACACCTGCGCCGTCAGATCGTTTCGTATCCGAGCCATGAGGCCCCGGGCACGATCGTGGTCGATACTCCCAACACGTATCTCTATTACGTGCTCGGCAATGGCAAGGCGGTGCGGTACGGCATCGGTGTTGGCCGTGACGGCTTCCGATGGTCGGGAACCCAGCGTGTCGTGCGCAAGGCGGAATGGCCGGACTGGCATCCGCCGGCAGAGATGGTCGCACGCCAGCCTTATCTGCCCCGCTTCATGGCCGGCGGCCCGAGCAACCCACTGGGCGCACGCGCGCTCTATCTCGGCAATTCTATCTATCGCATCCACGGCACCAATTCGCCGTCGACAATCGGCGGGCGCGTATCATCTGGATGCATTCGCATGCTGAACGATGACGTCATCGATCTTTATGCGCGCGCCAAGGTGGGCACCAAGGTCGTCGTCCTTCCGGATGGCGGTCGCCGGCTCCAGGACGTTGTCGAAAAGCCTGCACCGCGCCTCGCGCGCCGAACAGCGAAACGTGTGCCGCAACATTCGGTCGCGGTTTCGGTCGCGGCGCAGGTCCAGGAGCCTGCGCAAGCTGCGCCAACGCCGACGTCCACTTCCCCGGATCGCGTCTCGGTAACCCAGCCATCAGCGCAGGCGACCATCTACTTCTGAGACAGCAACCCGCGCTTAATCCTCCGCCGCCCGGCTATCCCGGGCGGCGTTTTTGTGCGCGACTTCAGAAAAGCGGTTCTTTCAAGACGCGCCGCGCGAGCGATACAAGCCGCGGACGCGAAGCTTTTTAAAATATTTTTCATTACGTCATTTGACGCACTGCGCAGGGCACTCTCGCTACTTCACTACCAACATCGCGCTACGTCGCTACCGGCCGTCGTTACGGAGCTACCGTGCGATTGCTTGCACGCAACAGCGCAGTTGCGAACCGGCAACGGGCGTGCCGCGAACAGATGCTTCGAAGACACGCTTGAAAAATTTCCCGCCTCATTGGTGACACTAATCCACTCAACTTTCCGCGACCGCTCGCCAACGAACAAGAGACAACGCGAGCGAGTCTGTTGCGTACACGCGGTGAGATCGCGTGAGTGAGTGAGTGAGGGGTGTCATGAGAATGATGTCGCGGCGTATGGCGACCAGGCACTCGGGCGTTTTCGACGCTGACGCGCACAATTCTCACATGGTCATCAGCCTGATCGGCCGTCCATGTGCGCGGCGACACACAACGCTGGCCGTTTCTCACAAAA
>NZ_DATMRX010000075.1:0-7372 GCF_035565855.1 Pseudorhodoplanes sp. | reverse complement strand
GTAGGGTCCGTCGCCGCCGGAATCGGCGCGGGTGTCTTCGATGCGGTTGTCGGTAACGATGGTGCCGTCATTACCAAAGGTGCTGCGCCAGACCTGGATGCCGTTATTGCCGGATCTTCGGATCACGTTGCCGGCGATGCGCAGCCCGGTGGAGTCGATGGCAAACAGCGCGCCATCGCCCGCATCCTCGATGGTGCATCCGGTCACCGCGCCCGAGCAGCGCTCCAGCGTGATGGCGTTGCGGCCCGCATTCACGATGCTGCAATCGGACAGGCGGATATCCTGCGCATCGACGAGGTGCACGAGTCCGCGGCCTTCTGCCGGCTTGGTCTTGACCCCATCGATCACAAGGCCGGACAGGTCGATGTTCTCGGCGCGATCGCAAACGAACAGCGAGCGCGGTTGAGCAAGCGACAGGCGCGTCGCACCGCGTATGCCGGCGATCTTGGCATTGGTGGGCAACCGCAGCCCGGCAGCGCGATATGTTCCGGGAGGCAGGATGAGGGGAAGGCGAGCCTGCGCCGCGCGGTCGATGCCGCGCTGAAGGATCTGCGTCTGGTCGTTTGCAGCATCCGGCTTCAGCCCGAATTCGCCGGCGTCGATGCCGAGAAGCGGCGCGGCTTGTGCCGGAAGCGGTGTCGTGCCGACGGCTGCAGCGCCAACGGCGCTGCCGGCAATCATGGTGCGGCGGCTGATGCGCATTGCGGATGCTCCGTGTCCAACGGGTGTTGCATCAACATAATCCGGCACTGCGGCGGCCGGCGGCGGTCTGTGCGACAATCGCGCGTCAGGGTTAAGAGGTTAACGGTAATCCGGCCGCGCTTTTTGGAGCGATTTCGGTTGAGGGCCGAATCGCATCGCCCATTGCCCCGCGAAAGCGGGGCATCCAGTAACTCTTGAAGCATTTGTGTTTACTGGATCGCCCGCTTTTGCGCGCGATGACAGTGAGAGAGACGGGCGACAACGGTGAAGAGCAACTGCTACTGTGAAAGAGAGCGGCACTTCCATGAAAACTGAATGTGCTCTACGGCATCGACTCGCATTCGACCGCGCCGCGCGACAGGACTTGGGTCGTGCCGCTGGCATCGACCGTAACTTCGGTCGGGTAGACCACAATGCTCGGATTGTTCCGCGGCGCGTTGTCCCGCGCATAGGCCGTGCTGCAAATGTTTCCGGACGGCGCCTTCATGTCTGCCGGGACGAGTCCCTCCTTCACGAGCTGGGTCCAGCAGGCTTGCGCGTTGTCCATCAGCGAGCAGGGCGCGTTGATGCCGCGCCTGTAGCGCAGCCGCAGCTTGCCGCCGTCGAGCGCGAGGCTCTGCAACACCGGATTGCTCAGTGCCGCATCGCGCAGCAGGATCTTTCCTGTCTTCGTATCGATCACCACGAAGCCGGTCGCGCCGTGAGGATCGAGATCGGAGAATAGCAGGAACGCCCCGCGCCGGCCGTCGAAGGTCATGCCGGACGTGTCGAGCGCGGTCTCGCGAGGTTCGGCTTTTGCCGAGCAGGGTGCCTTCGCATCGCGCACGATCGCTGCGTTTTCCGACGAGGGACCATCCTGCGTTTCCCTGATCATCAGGTCGGGAAAATAGCTGCAGCGGATTTCGGCGGAGTCGTCCTGCTTCGGCTTGAAACTGCGCACCGATGCAGGCTTGTCGAATTGATCCGGCGTCTGCGCCAGCGTGGAGGAACTCGACAGCAAGGCCACCGCAAAGGCGGTCGTGATTGCCGTGCGCATGCAATGACGCTCACTCATGATGCTGACCACCGATACGATTGCCCCGCCGGCGCAGGCTTGTGACCACGGCCCTTATAACAGCGTCACCGGCCCGGATCAGCGCATCCGGCGTGATGCGCCGTGACAGCGGCGGCACGTGAATGAAGGTGCAAAGCTCCGGGCCACCGGTTGCGCGGGCTGCCAGCGTCCCATGCCAAAGCACATAATTGCAGAGATAATCGCCGGCATTTCGCGACAGGCGGGCTGAAAGGCCGGTCCGTTTGATCGCCTGCAGAAGTGCCGCGGTCGGCGCGCGGACGTCGAGGCCGTTTGGTGCGTCGGCCTCGATCGGGCACGGACCCCTGGTATATCCACCCGCGTCCGGATGATGCGAAATGCGGTTGCGCGCCAGCGTCTCGACGCGGATCGCTCGCGAATTTCCGGCCACCCCGAACATGATCAGCGCGTGCGGCCTTTGCGTTTTCAGAAGGCGGGGCAGGGCGCGATCGACGGTTCGATAGCGCGTCTGGAAGACATGCGCCTTCACAGATACGCCGGGAGTTGATTGCCATTTGCGTGCAAGGGCCCGCACCAGCGGTCCGGTCGGATTCTCAGGCGCGCCGGGAAAGGGCCCGAACCCGGTCACGAGGAGGCGAAGCGTGCGGGACCGTGACGGCGTGCGGGCCGGTGCCGCCTGGACCCGTCGCTTCGATTTGGACAACGTGCCCATGACCGTGACCGCGTTCGCTCCTGCTCAGAGCCGCTTCCTCATGCGCACCAGCGGAACCGGGGTTCCGCCGCTCGCGTCGCTGACATCGGCAACGGCCATATAGCCGCAGGCGCGATAGAGCGGCACGCCGGCCATCGTCGCCATCAATTCGGCATGCACGAAACCTTCGGCGCGCGCCGCCGATTCGCACAGCTCGAGGATCAGACGGCCGACACCGCGCCGCGTAAAATCCGGATGGGTGTACATCGCGCGGATGCGCGCGGCATGCCGGGCTGGATCGAGCAACGCCGCATCGCGTCCGGGTGAGCGGTCGCCGCCATAAAGCGTGAGCCGGCGGCTCCAGCCGCCACAGCCGGCAAGAACGCCGTCCTGCTCGACGACGTAATAGGTGCCATCGTCGATCAACTGGGTGTCGAGGCCCATGATGGTTCGGCTTGCGGCGATCTGCGCGTCGTTCAGATACGGCTTCTGCAACTCGGTGATCGAAAGCTCCATCAGCTCGGTCAGGGCATCAAGATCGTCGTGGGTGGCAAGGCGGCTTTGCAGTTCGGGCATTACACGTCCAGTTTACAGGTTCATCGCGCGGGCGATTTCCTCGACCGCGAGCATCGGCGACAGGGTGCCGGCCGCGACTGCCCGCTCGAGCTGGGGCACGCGGGATTTGAGTTCCGGGTCCGAGCGCAGCCTGGCGAACAGCCGCTCTTCCAGCAGCGACCACATCCACGTGACCTGCTGATCCCGGCGTTTCCGTGTCAGTGCCCCCGATGCGTCAGAACTTTGGCGATAATCGCAGATGCTCTGCCAGATCGCAGCCAGACCATCGCCAGTCAATGCAGAGTATGTCACCACCGGAGGCGACCAGCCGTCGCCCGCGGGTTTCAGGATATGCAGCGCGGCGCGGTATTCGGCCGCGGCTTGCTGCGCCCGCTTGACGTTGTCGCCGTCCGCCTTGTTGACCGCGATCATGTCGGCGAGTTCGATCACGCCTTTCTTGATGCCCTGCAATTCGTCGCCTGCGCCCGGCAGCATCAGCACGAGGAAGAAGTCGGTCATGCCGGCGACGGTGGTTTCGGACTGGCCGACGCCGACGGTCTCCACGAGGATCACGTCGTAGCCGGCAGCCTCGCAAAGCAGCATGGTTTCGCGGGTTTTCGAGGCCACGCCGCCGAGCGTACCCGACGACGGCGAGGGGCGGATGAAGGCATTGTCGTCCGCCGCAAGGCGCGCCATGCGGGTCTTGTCGCCGAGGATCGAGCCTCCGGTGCGCGTCGAGGAGGGGTCGACCGCAAGCACCGCGACCCTGTGGCCTTTCGCGGTCAGGAAGCTGCCGAGCGCGTCGATCGTGGTCGATTTGCCGACGCCGGGCGCGCCGGTGATGCCGACGCGGATCGCGTCGCCGGTATGGGGCAGGAGGTCCTGGACCAGCTGATGCGCGCGCCTGCGATGGTCCTCGCGCTTGCTCTCGATCAGCGTGATCGCCCGCGCGAGCGTCGCGCGGTCGCCGGCGCGAATGCGGTCTGCAAGATCGGATTCTGTCTCGCGTGCCATCCGCCGTGAATAGTCAAGTTAGTCGGGGCAGGCCAGTCGTGGCTCTGGGACTTCTTCGGAATTCCCTATTTCTCACACAGCTTGTGTTCGTCCAGCCAGGCCCTGGTCGATCCTTTGGCCCAGCCGCAGACCGGCGCCGCGGCCTCCCGTCCTTCGGCTTGCCGGCCGCCCGCCGCCACGGTGACGGCGAGCGCCACCTGCATGTGCTGGGCGAATTCCGGATTGATCAGCTTGCGCCAGATATCGACATCGGCAAGCCCGGTCCGCAATTCCTGTTCGGCCGCGGCCACTTGCTTTGCCTCGAACAGCGCGATGGCATGGAAGTAACGTGGCCGCGGGTCACGTGGGAATTTCGCGATCAGGTCCTTGGATTGCGCGCGCCATTCGGCGCCATTCTTGGGGGCCTGATCGTCGGGAATGAGCGAGGCGATCATCATCCCGGACCGGTAGTTCTGCGGCAGCGGGGTGAAGGCATAGGCGGCAGCGGCAAGGCCGACAAGTCCGACGGCCGCGGCGATGCCGCTGAAGCGCGGGCGCAAATCGTCTCTGCGCCAAACCGCGAAGATGATACCGCCCATGATCAGCCCGCCCACCGCGCCCCCCATGTGAGCGGCGACATCGATCTTGCCGCCTGATGTGGAGACCGGTGCGAGCGAGGCGACCAGCACATAAACGGAATTCAACAGGAGTGCAGTGCGGTCCGGCCCCTTCGGAAATCGGAACGCAAGGATCAGGAGCGTCGCGAACAAGCCCATCACCGCGCCGGAGGCGCCCACGGAGATCAGCGTTTCAGGATTGAAGGCGAGCGAGAACAGCGCGCCGGTGATTGCGCCGATCACGAAGCACGCGGCGAGCCAGGCTCGGCCGACCAGTCCCTCCAGCAACCGTCCGGCAATGAACAGCGCAACGCAGTTCAAGGCGAGATGCATCAGGTCGGCGTGCAGCAGGGGGCCGGACAACAGCCGGAACCATTCCCCCTGCATGACCAGCGGCCGGTAGATGCCACCGAAAGCGAGGAGGGTGGCGATCGATGGCTCGAGGAAGCCCGTCCAGGGGCCGATGCCGAACAGGACTTCGCCTGCGAAGATCACGCACAGAAGCGCAATGATCGCAGTCGTCAGATAGGGAAAGCTCGGGTCGATATGCGCGACCGGCCGCGCTTGCGGAATGACGACCGGCTCGTAGGGCGAGTTGAACAGCTTGCGGATAAACCCGGCGGGCGGCGTCCAGCGTCCGAACAGCCCGGCATTGTTCCAGACCGTTTTCGTCCCTGGATCGACGATCCATCCGGACGGCTGGACCTTGGAGAAGATGCTGGCGGGTCGATAAGAAGCGAGACGCTGGCGCGCATCCGGCGCTTCCGGTCCGACTTCCATGACCATGATCGCGACCGGCATCTTGTTGAAATAGATGCGTCCGGTATGCGGCAGACAGGCCTTGCCGACGTCGTCGACCGCGTCAGGCGTCAACCCGAAGCTGCGCTCCGGATGCGCCTCGCGATCGATCAGGCAGAGAAGCCGGAGCGTATAACCGTCGGAATGGGAGAGGAGGATGTCGCAATTCTCCGCGAGCGGGGCGGCCTCGGCGACCGCGTACCGGGTGTAGCCTTCCTTCGCAATCAGCTGGCGCGCCAGATAGGTGCAGAAGGTGTCGGGCGCGTCGGGCAGAATGGTCTGGACGGGCTCGGTCTCAGCGTAGGTCACGGCAGGTCCCCCTCATTGCCGCGACTATCGCCTGACACCGCACGCGCACTCAAACGAATTGGCTGGCACCGCCATCAAAGAAACTTGAGACGGGAGCGCGAAGCGACTTATTCGGCGGCCTTTTGTCCGTAGCCGAGACGCTTGTTGAGCTTGCGGATCAGGTCTTCCGCCGCTTCTGCGATCACCGTGCCGGGCGGAAAGATCGCTTCTGCGCCCGCGGCTTTCACCGCGTCCCAATCCTGCGGGGGAACGACGCCGCCGACGACGATCATGATGTCGCCGCGGCCTTGCTTCTCGAGTTCGGCCTTGAGTTCAGGAACGGCGGTCAGATGCGCGGCGGCAAGAGACGACACGCCGACAACATGCACGTCGTTCTCCACTGCCTGGCGCGCGGCTTCCGCCGAGGTCGCAAACAGAGGACCGATATCGACGTCGAAGCCGAGATCGGCGAAGGCCGATGCGATGACCTTCTGGCCACGGTCGTGCCCGTCCTGGCCGATCTTGGCGACGAGGATACGCGGCCGGCGGCCTTCGTCGGCCTCGAATTGCGTGACGAGCTTCTGCACCCGCTCGACGGCGTCGGACATTCCGCCGACCTCCCGTTTATAGACGCCGGAGATCGCCTTGATCTCCGCGCGATGACGCCCGAACACCTTCTCGAGCGCCGATGAAATCTCGCCGACGGTCGCCTTCGCCCGCGCCGCATCGACCGCGAGCGCGAGCAGATTGCCGCCCTGTGTCGCGCCATTGGTCAGCGCCGCAAGCGCGGCCTCGACGGCGTTCGGATCGCGCTCCTTCTTCAGCCGGGCGAGCTTGTCGATCTGCAGCGTGCGCACCGCCGAATTGTCCACTTTAAGAACGTCGATCGGGGCTTCGCTCTTCGGCCTGTATTTGTTGACGCCGATGACGGATTGCACGCCGGCATCGATGCGGGCCTGGGTCTTCGCGGCGGCTTCCTCGATGCGGAGCTTCGGGATCGAGGCTTCGATGGCCTTCGCCATGCCGCCGAGCTCTTCCACTTCCTGGATATGCGCCCAGGCTTTCTTCGCAAGCTCGTAGGTCAGGCGCTCGACATAGAACGAGCCGCCCCACGGATCGATGATCCGCGTCGTGCCGCTTTCCTGCTGCAGCACGATCTGGGTGTTGCGCGCGATCCGGGCGGAGAAGTCGGTCGGCAGCGCCAGCGCCTCGTCGAGCGCGTTGGTGTGCAGCGATTGCGTGTGCCCTTGCGTCGCCGCCATCGCCTCGATCATGGTACGCGCGACATTGTTGAAGACGTCCTGTGCGGCGAGCGACCAGCCCGAGGTCTGGCAATGCGTGCGCAGGGAGAGCGAGCGCGGATCGTTCGGCGCGAACTCCTTCATCAGCTTCGCCCAGAGGAGGCGCGCCGCGCGCATCTTGGCGACTTCCATGAAGAAGTTCATGCCGATCGCCCAGAAGAAGGACAGGCGCGGGGCGAATTTGTCGATCGGAATACCGGCGCCGATGCCGGCGCGGACATATTCGACGCCGTCGGCGAGCGTGTAGGCGAGCTCGAGGTCCTGCGTCGCGCCCGCCTCCTGCATGTGATAGCCGGAGATCGAGATCGAATTGAATTTCGGCATGTTCTGCGAAGTGAACGCGAAGATGTCCGAAATGATGCGTAGCGATGGTGCGGGCGGATAGATATAGGTG
>NZ_DATMRX010000074.1:0-4731 GCF_035565855.1 Pseudorhodoplanes sp. | reverse complement strand
TGATCTTCGGAAAAGATGTAATCATTGTACACCACATGCTTAAGTCTCCAAAACCTGTCAAGCTGGCGAAGTCTTGGAGGGCGGCTGGACATTGCTTTGATTACGGAGTTGAGTTCAACAGCTGTATCTACTCCGAAAAAGTGAGAGGTGCGTACTATCCCTTCAATGGTGTCGACATTAATTGGACCAAAAAAGATTTCCTCAACCGAGGGGAGGCGGGTGGGGTGCCTTAAGAAGTTCCTGTAATCGAGCCACAATCCATACTTCTTCAAGATTTTGCTTTCCTCGCTCCTTCGATCTTCGACGAGGCTAACGAGGTAGACGTGATGATCTAATCCAAACTTCGCTCGAAAAAACCGTTCACACGAATGCGAGAATGGGCCGTGTCCAATGTCGTGAAGTAAGGCGTGAACGAGAGCTAATCGGATTTCGCCGTCGGTCAAACCAGTTGCAATGCCGCGCGCGAGCGCTAGCTCAGCTACGCCGATTGAATGCTCAAAACGCGACTGAGCCGTTCTCGAGTATTCGCGAGGAGAGAAACGCTCAATAGCACCTAAGAAGCTGATCCGTGAGAGCCGTGCAAAGTTCGGGAGTTGAATGAGGTCCGACAGAAGGGGCCGAATTCTCGCATCTGCTCTTTGTAGGAGATTCTCAACAGTGGGCACATGCATATCGGCATCCCACCACAATTTGCGGAAATTAATGGCTGAGCATACTTCATTGCAAGACGCTTCGCCACGGCTGAAGAACTTTTACAGAGGATTCAGGAGGCTGTAGTCGATAAGTCAGAATCGCCGGCTCGGTTCCAGCCCTACCTCCACATATTCCGCAATACTCGTCGGCGCAGGCACAGGCAGCCCGTCTTCCTTCAATCCCTCGATATGAAAACGGATCGCGTCGCGGATTTCGCGCTCGACATCCTTCACGCTCGCGCCCGTTGCGACACAGCCGGGCAAGTCCGGCACATAGGCGGAGTAGTTTCCGTTCGCCTGTTCGATCACCACGGCGTAGCGCATTATTCACGTTCCTTCAGCTTGAGCCTCTTCAGTTGAAATTCCGCGCTGTTATTGCCCGCGACGGCGGGCGATCCAGTCTACTGGATGCCCCGCCTTCGCCGGGCATGACAAAAAGGAGGCTTCCGAACGAGGGCACGGGGCGCCTCTTGACAAAATTTCTTTCAAGGACTATATTCCCATCCATCCCGCCCCGGGCAAGGGGCGTCTGATCAGCGTCGCATGACGCGGGGCGGGATGCGGCGGCCTTGGGCGCGGCGGACGTTTCCGCGCGCAAGGCACAGGTTCAAGCCGCGCCACGCCGAGGCACTGTGCCCGGAGACGGCGGTGGAGCGTTCCACCGGTGGCGTTGGAGCAGACCTGTAGCGCGCCGCGTGCGGAACGCCGGATCGTCCGGCTTTCCGTGGTGACGACGCTCGTGTGGACAAACTCAACACAGCCACACGGGGCCGCGGGCAGGCCAGAGCCCGGCGTTCCGCACGCCCTTGCGACAGCAAGGGAGGGGAATGCGAGAGCAGACGAAGGCGTGCCCGGCGCCTCACAAAGAATACGGGCGATGACGCGCGCCTGCGCACATGTGCGTCCGGTGACATGCGCGTCCCGTGACATGAGCCCCCAACCGGGGCGCCGCTCGCGCGGCTCGTCCCTCCCCGCAATCGGGGAGGGAGGACAAGGCCTTCACCCCACCGTGCCGTTGCCGGGCGCCGAGCCGGGCGGGGACGGCGGCTCGGGCGTGCGGTGCACGAAGGTCAGCGTGATATAGGCGCCGAGCCAGGAGCCGATCGCGGCGAACGCGACGTAAAGATAATTGCTGGTGTAGCTGACCACCGCGAAGGAGGAGAGGAGATACCAGACGCTGCTCCAGTTCGCGGCCGGGATGCGCTTTCGCGCGATCACGGAGGCGGTGAACATGACATAGGCGGCGTCGGTGGTCGCTGTCGCGACGACGACGCCAAGCGCGATCAGCGGGTCGATCTGCCAGGAAAACATCGATGGGTCCTGCATGCGGGAGGGTGGCCGGAGAGGCCGGCCGGATGCGGGAAGCCTAGTCCATGGGCAGGGCCGGCGGCGAGATTGGCGTGCGGCAGATCGCGCTTTCGTTGGCGGTCACTTCTAAAGCCACAATTGCCGTGCGATATTGGCCCGAATCCGATGCCGTATCGATTTCGAGGCCGATGATGTTTGTCACCCTGTGGGTCCGTTTCGCCGCGCTGTCCTTTGTGTTTTGCGTTCTGGCCGGGCCCGCGCTCGCCGCGCAATGCGGGGGCGACTTCAACGCCTTCATCGCGAATTTCTCGCGCGAGGCGGCGGCCAAGGGCATCTCGCAGGGGGTGATCGCGCAAGGGTTCGCCGGGATCACGCCCGATCCGAAGGTGCTGGAATTCGACCGGCGTCAGCGCGGCACCTTCAAGAAGAGCTGGGAGGATTACGCGCGCACCCGCGTCGGCCCCGCCCGCGTCAATCGCGCCAAGCAGATGATGAAGAAGCACGCGGCGCTGCTCAGCCGGGTCGAGCAGCAATTCGGCGTGCCGAAGGAGCTGATCGTCGCGATCTGGACGATGGAGACCGACAACGGCGCCGACATGGGCAAGCTGCCGATCATCCGCACGCTCGCGACGCTCGCCCATGATTGCCGGCGCACCGACCTGTTCCAGCGCGAATTGTTGGCGGCGTTGCAGATCTTGCAGCGGCAGGACCTGCCGCTCAAGGAGCTGATCGGGGCCTATGCGGGCGAGATCGGGCAGACCCAGTTCCTGCCGTCGTCCTACATCAAGTATGGCGTGGATTTCGACGGCAACGGCCATGTCGATCTGCGCCGTTCGGTGCCGGATGTGCTGGCCTCCACCGCCAATCTGCTCCGTACCAATGGCTGGCAGCGCGGCCAGCCCTTCAACATGGGGACGCAGAATTTCGAGGTGATGCGGGAGTGGAATCGCTCGGAGATCTACCGGCGGACGCTGCATTATTTCGCCGAGCAGCTGCAGTAGCTGCGTATCGGCGCGCGCCGGCGGGAAAGGGGCACGCGCCGCGAACGGGTTAGACGTCGACGCGTACCGATGCGTTGATGCCGCAGCCAGAAACCGGCAAAATCAGCTGCGTCCGACATCCCCGTTACGGCCGGTTGTCACGCGGCGCGTACCTGCAGCCTCAACGCCCGCGACCCGCATTCGTTCGCCCGCGCGAAGGCTTTTTGCGGCGATTGGCGTATCATTCGGCGGATGCGAATCGGGCGCTGTTTTCGATGACTATCCGCAGATCGGCCATCGGCCTCGGACGATTGCTCCGGCTGGAGCATCGGTCCGAGCCTGTGCTCGATCGCAGGCGTTTTGCCGGCCGGATGGGTCTGGCGCTCCTCGCCTGGGCGATCCTGACCCTTGCGGGTCTCGCAATCGGGATGAGCGGCTATCTTTATTTCGAAGGCATGAGCGTCCCGGATGCCTTCGTCAACGCCGCCATGATCCTCTCCGGCATGGGCGTGTTCGACGATCTGAAGAACGCCAACGCCAAGATCTTCGCCGGATTTTACGCCATGCTGTCCGGCCTGATCATCCTGATCGCGACCGGGCTCGTCCTCGCGCCGGTGCTGCATCGGATCATGCATCGCCTGCATATCGAAGACGAACATTCGCGCGACTGACTTCAGAAAGAGACGCACCGGAGCGGATTTGGGATCATGGCGACGGCTACCAATGGCAGACCCCGCGGTTCTCTGACGGTTCGCATCATCGCGATGCCGGCCGATACCAATGCCAATGGCGATATTTTCGGCGGCTGGGTGCTGTCGCGGATGGACCAGGCCGGGGGCATTGCGGCGGTCGAGCGCGCCAAGGGCCGGGTGGTCACGATCGCAATCGAGGCGATGACCTTCATCCGCCCGGTCCGCGTCGGTGACGTGCTGGAGGTCTATACCGAGATCGAGAAAGTCGGCCGCACCTCGATGAAGATTCACATCGAGGCCTGGGCCCGGCGCTTCATGACCCACCATCACGAGAAGGTCACGGACGCGAATTTCACCTTCGTCGCCATCGACGACGATGGCCGGCCGCGCGTGATTCCGCGGGATGGCGTGCAGGTCTGAAACGAAATCGCCGCTCGCGCGTTACCAACGCCGTCATTTCATCTGGCGCCCTTCGGGCAGCCATCTTCCTTCCGCACCGGGGCCCGTGGCATGGACGACACGCTGGTTCTTCTGAACGCCCGGGCGGGCGCCGTGATCGATGTCGGCCTCGATCGGGTGCGGGACACATTGACGTCGGCGCTGAAGGGCCGCGCCAGGCGCTTTGAAATCCGCCCCGTACGGCCGGCTCAACTCAGGGAGGAGATTGAGCGCGCGGCAAAGAGTTCGGTTTCAACCCTGATCGTCGGCGGCGGCGACGGGTCGGTGAATTGCGCGGTGAATGCGCTGGCCGGCTCCGACAAGACGCTTGGCGTGCTGCCGTTCGGGACGATGAATCTGTTCGCGCGCGACCTTGGCATGCCCGCGGACATCGAGGCCGCTATGGAATCGATCGGCGCTGCGACGCCCCGGCGGGTCGATCTTGCGCAAGTCAACGGCCGCTATTTCCATTCGCTGTCCGGCCTCGGCTTTTTCAGCCAGATGGCGCGGGCGCGCGAAGAGGTGAGAGGACATCCGCTCGGTCGCATCGCGGGCGTCGCCATCGCCGCGGTCCGCGCGCTGCGCCGGACCGAGCCGTTCACTCTGGATATCCGCACCGAA
>NZ_DATMRX010000073.1:0-14616 GCF_035565855.1 Pseudorhodoplanes sp. | reverse complement strand
GGCGTGTTCGTTCACGATCAGCCGGTGATGGCGCGCGGCAAGGTGCGTTATGTCGGGGAGGCGGTCGCCGCCGTCGCGGCGGAGGATCTCGTCACCGCGAGGCGCGCCCTGGCGAAGATCAAGGTCGCGTACAAGCCGCTGCCCGCGGTATTCGATCCGTTCGAGGCGATGAAGTCCGGCGCGCCGGTCATCCACGATTACGTGCCCGACAATGTGACGAAGCACATTCCGATCCGCAAAGGCGACGTCGAGAAGGGCTTCGCGCAGTCCGATCTCGTGGTCGAGCAGGATTACGAGACGCAGGCCATTGAACATGCCTATCTCGAGCCGGAGGCGGGGCTTGGCTACGTCGATCACGACGGCGTCGTGACCATCGTTTCGCCGAGCCAGAACATCACCCACCATCGCCACATGCTGGCGAAGATCATCGCAAAGCCGATCAGCAAGGTGCGGTTCATCATGTCGCCGGTCGGTGGCGGCTTCGGCGGCAAGGAGGACATGATCTATCAAGGCATGCTGGCCCTGATGGCGATGAAGACGCACCGTCCGGTGCGCCTTGTGTTCACCCGCGAGGAATCGATTGCGACCACGGCCAAGCGCCATCCCTCGCGCACCACGCTGCGCATGGGCCTGACACGCGACGGCCGCATCCAGGCGGTGGCGTTCAAGATGGTATGCGACGGCGGCGCCTATGGCCTTTCGACCGAAGGCGTGATGCGCAAGGCCGCGATCCTCGGCGCGGGTCCGTACAACATCCCGAACCTGCAGATGGATACCTACGGCGTTTACACCAACAACACGCCGTCCGGCGCCTTCCGCTCCTTCGGTGCGCTGCAGACGCAGTTCGCAACCGAGTCGCATCTCGACATTTGTGCGGAGCGGCTCGGGCTCGATCCGTTCGAGATCCGCCGCATCAATGCGATGCGCGATGGCGCGCAGACGCATACGAAGCAGACGCTGAAATCGGTGAGCTATCTGCGCGTTCTTGAAGCGGCCGAGAAAGCGTCCCGCTGGGAAAAAGGCGCGCCGACATCGCGCGGCGACAGCCGCTCCGACCTCGGCGGCGAGGGCGTGCGCGCGTCGTGCAGTCTCGGCGCGCGCTTTTCGGCGGACGTGACACGCGAGGCGGCAGAGTGATGGCTCTCTTGCCGCATAGGCGAACCTCACCCGGCCTCATCCTGAGGAGGCCGCGCAGCTCTTCTCCCCTCCCCCCGCGAGCGAAGCGAGTGGTGGGGAGGGGTCGGGGGTGGGGGCGCTTTCTTCCGCTTTTGCGCCAAATCCCCCCCACCCCGATCTCCTTCACTTCGTTCAGTCGATCGACCCTCCCCACCGCTTCGCGGGGGGAGGGAAACGAACGAAGGATGGGGCCGCCCTTGTCCTTCGAGACGCCCGCTTCGCGGGCTCCTCAGGACGAGGGCGAAGTTGACGCTGGAGTGCTTGTCTGATGGCGCGCAAACGCGGACGCGGCATGGCTGGAGCCTGGTACGGGATCGCGCGCACCGCGACGGTCGATCGTGCCGGCGCGTGGGTCGAGATCGACGACGGCGGCAGCGCCAAGGTCGTCACCGGCGTCACCGAGATCGGCGAGGGCATCCTCACCGTGCTGGCGCAGATCGCGGCCGAGGAACTCGGCGTGCGCCCCGAAGACGTCACCATCGGCGACAATGACACCGCGCGCTCGCCTGAAGCCGCGCATGCCGGCGCAACGCGGCAGACCTACATGATCGGCAATGCCGTTGCGCTGGCTTCGCGCGAAGCGTTCGGGCGGCTGGCGCAGGTCATGGCCAACGAATGGAGCGTGCCGCCGGATACGATCTGCGCGGCGTCCGGCGAAATCTGGGCCGAAGGCACCAACCATCGCACCACGATGGACAAGGCGGTGCATCTTGCGAAAGGCCGCGGCGTGGTGCCGCTCGGATCGGCGAGCTTCGGTACAGACACCACGGGCCTCGATCCGGTCGATGGCGCGGGCCGCCCGTGGCAGGCCTATGTGTTCGGCTGTCAGGTGGCCGAGGTCGAAGTCGATACCGTCACGGGCGAGGTGCAGGTGCTCGGCATCTGGGCCGCGCATGATGTCGGCCGCGCCGTCAATCCGAAAGGCGTCGAAGGCCAGATCGAAGGCGGCATCGTGCAGGCGCTCGGTCAGGCGCTGATGGAGGATTACAAGCTCGAGAACGGTCACACCACGACGCCGGGCTTTGCGAAATACATCCTGCCGACCTCGCTCGATGTGCCGCACGTCACCTCGATCATCGTGGAAGATCCCGATCCGATCGGCCCGCTCGGCGTGAAAGGCATCGGCGAGCCCGCCATGGTGCCGACCATTCCTGCGGTGATGAACGCGATCTATGACGCGGTCGGCGTTCGCATCACCTCGCTCCCTGCAACACCCGAAAAAGTGCTGATGGCGATCCGGGACAAGGAAGCCCGCGAGCGCGAATGGCGCAATCACGCGGAGGCGGCGGAGTAATGCTCGACCGTCCGGTCCAGGCAGAGCAGTCGTTCGAAGCCGATCTCACGGCGATCCGCGCGATTGCCGGCCTGGTCCCCGGTCCGCTGCCGATTGCGCTGAATGCGGTGAGGTTCGCCGCTTCGATCCGTCCGCGGAAATTCGTCATCGAGGGCGGCGATGAAACGCCGGTGACGATGCCGCGCACCGCCTATCAGGTGGTCTATCCGGACGGCACCGTGATGATCGATGCCGGCATGGACCGGGCGACGCACGAGTCGTTCGGTGCGGGCGAGCCTTACGATGACGATGCCTTCGCGCAGGTGAAGCGCGCGCTCGGTTCCGCGCGCATGATCGTGCTGACGCATTATCATGCGGACCATGTCGGCGGCGTGGTGACCGCTGACGATTTCGGCACGCTTGCAAAGAAGACCGTCGCAACGGCGGAAACGCTGTCGCTGATGATGAACCAGCCGCATCGGCCACACTTGAAACTGCCGGAGCGGCGCGCCGAGCAATTCATCTGCCTGAGTTATGGCCGCTATTATCCGGTTGCGCCGGGCATGGTGCTGATCAAGGCGCCCGGACATTCGCCGGATATGCAGATGATTTACCTCCGTCTTCAGGACGGACGCGAATACCTGCACTCGATCGATGCCGCCTGGAACGAAGCCAACATTCGTCATGTGAAAGGCAAGGCGGCGCCGTGGGTAAAGGAGGATGTCGCAGCCGTTCTCGCGCAATTGCGTTGGCTCAATCGTCTGATGACGGAAGAGAGCGCGCTCCACATTTTGGTCACGCATGACGGAGAGCTTCTCGATCGGATGATCGAGAAGGGTGCCGTCGGCCAAAAACTGAAGGTCTGACAAAGGACCGCACCATAACGATGAAAGGGAGAGACATGACATCACGACGCGCTTCCGCTGCCATGCTCGGGCTCGCCACCGCGCTGCTTTTGCCCGCAGCTGTTTTCGCCCAAGGCTATCCTCATCGTCCGATCACCGTGGTGGTGCCGTTCCCGGCCGGCGGACCAAGCGACGTCGTCGCGCGGATCGTTGTCGAGGGCATGTCGAAGCATCTGGGGCAGTCGATGGTCATCGAGAATGTCGGAGGGGCCGGCGGCACGCTGGGTTCCGGCCGTGTTGCGACGGCCGATGCCGATGGCTACACGCTTCTCGCCGGCTCGATGGGATCGCATGTTGCAGCGCCGGTGCTGACGCCGAATATCCGTTACGATTCCGAACGCGATTTCATCCCGATCGGCATCACCGCCGACGCACCTGCCGTGATCGTGACGCGCGGCGATTTTCCGGCCAAGGATCTCAAGGAATTCGTGGCGTATGTGAAGGCCAATGGCGACAAGGTGAAGCAGGCGCATGGCGGCGTCGGTTCGTCCTCGCACATGGCGTGTCTGTTGTTCACCACGGAGGCGGGCCTGAAGCCGACGCTCGTCGCCTACAAGGGCACGGGGCCTGCGATGAACGACCTGCTTGGCGGGCATGTCGATTTCCTGTGCGAGCAATCGGTCAGTGTCGCGGGCCAGGTGCGCTCCGGAAAGGTGAAGGCGCTTGGCGTTTCGGCCGCGAGCAAGATCGAGGCGCTTCCGCAGGTGCCGCCGGCCAAGGATGGCGGCGTCAATTATCAGATGAATATCTGGTCCGGCATCTTCGCGCCGAAGGGAACGCCGAAGGAAGCCATCGACAAGCTCGCCGCAGCGCTCGACAAGGCCCTCGATGATCCGACCGTCATCAAGCGCCTGACCGATCTCGGCGGCTCGATCCCGGTCAAGGCCGAGCGCAACCCGGCCAAGTTCGACAAGCTGGTGAAGGAGGAAATCGTGCGCTGGAAGCCGATCCTTCAGGCTGCGGCGCCGCAGCCGAAGAGCTGATTCCTTACTGAACGATGCAAGGAAAATCCGGCTGTCGCAACGATGCTGCGGCAGCCGGATGGGCTCACCGGAATGGTCATGCCCCTAGACGTTCCCGGTAATTTGGTTTGATGCCCGAAAGGCGAAAGCGGAATACGCCATGCTGACACGTCCCTCCGAAGGCGAACAGCGCGATGCAATGCGCGCCCGTGCCCGCGCGATCCAGGACGCGGGTTCGCTTCCAGAGGCGTTGCGCCGGGGCGCGCTGCCGAAGCTCGTCGAAACGACGCTGTCGGAAGCGCTCGTGCTCGGCCTTCTGAAGCAGGATGTCCGCAAATATCTCGCGATCTTCGGCCACGGCTCGACCGATCTCGGCGAGGTGCTGCGCATCTACGAAGAGGAGGGCGTCACCCGCACCTTCAATTTCCGCAACGAGGTCGAGATGGCGCATGCCGCGACGGCGTTGCGCTGGCAATATGGCGAAATCCCCGCGGTCGTGACCTCGATCGGGCCGGGCGCGCTGCAGGCTCTTGCCGGTTCGCTCGCGGCAGCGTCGAATGGCGTCGGCGTCTATCACATCTATGGCGATGAGACGACGTTCGGCGAAGGCTACAACATGCAGCAGGTGCCGAAGGAGGAGCAGGGCCTGTTCGGCCGCATGACCGCGCTGATGGGCGGCTCCTATGTACTGCACACGCCGGAAGCCCTGCGCGACGCGCTGCGCCGCGGCTCGCTCCAGGTCAATCATCCCTATCGCGCGGGTCCGTTCTATCTGCTGTTGCCGCTCAACACGCAGCCGCAGCGCGTCACCGTGAATATTGCCGCGCTGCCCGACCGGCCCGACCTGCCGCAGCTCGCAACGGTCGACGACAAGGCCTACACAAAAGCGGCGCGGCTGATTGCACAGGCGCGGAGCGTGACGATCAAGGCCGGCGGCGGCACGCGGGGCCATGACGCCGCAGTGCGGCGCCTTGCGGAAATGTCGGGTGCTGCCGTCGTGCTGTCGCCCGGCTCGACCGGCGTCCTGCCGGACGCGCATCCGCAAAACATGCATGTCGGCGGCTCGAAAGGCTCGATCAGCGGCAACTTCGCCATGGCCAATGCTGAGCTGGTCATCGTGATCGGATCGCGTGCGGTCTGTCAGGCCGATTGCTCGGGCATCGGATACAAGTCCGCGAAACAGGTCATCAACATCAACGGCGATATGGCCGACGCATTGCATTACAACAACACGACGGCGCTGCCCGGCGACATCGGTGCGGTCATCGAAAGGCTCTGCGTGCATCTGACCGGCGCGAGTGCGAACAAGGCCGAATGGCTGAAGGCATGCGCGGCGAAGAAGGCGGAATGGGCCGCATTCAAACAGGCGCGCTTCGATGCGCCGCCCGCGCAGGATGCCGCGTGGCAGCGTGCGGTGCTGTACCAGCCGGCGGCGATCAAGGTGGTCGCGGATTTCGCCAAGGCGCGCGATGCGGCGAAATTCTTCGATGCCGGAGACGTGCAGGCGAACGGCTTCCAGATCGTGGAAGACGACCGGACCGGCGATACGTTCACGGAATCCGGCGCCTCCTATATGGGCTTCGCTGTCAGCGCCTTGCTCGCATCGGCGATCGCCGACAAGCCGCGCTACGGCATCGCCTTTACCGGCGATGGCTCCTTCATGATGAACCCGCAGGTGCTGATCGATGCGGTCGAGCACAAGCTGCGCGGCATGATCGTGATCTTCGACAACCGGCGCATGGCCGCGATCACCGGCCTGCAGCTCGCGCAATATGGCAAGGAATTCCGCACCAGCGATTCCGTGCCGGTCGATTACGTGCAGCTGGCCGGGGCGGTGAAGGGCGTGCGCGCGCTGCACGGGGGCACCAGCGCGGATGAACTGCGCGCAGCGCTGGATGAGGCTTACGCGCATGACGGTTTGTCGGTCGTGCATGTGCCGGTCTATGCCGGGCCGGACGAGCTTGCGGGGCTCGGCGCCTTCGGACAGTGGAATGTCGGCAACTGGTGCGACGACGTTCAGCGCGAATGGATCGCGCAGGATATTTGAGAGATCGCCCCCGCTAAGGCGGGGGCACATAACCACCAATGAGCGTATAGGTCCCCGGCCTTCGCGGGGGAGACGCCTCACACGTGCTTGTAGGCGCGCGCGTGATAGACCAGCGCCTTCTCGGCGTTGGCGAGCCGGATCGCCGCCACTTCCCCGAAATAGATGTCGTGGGTGGCGACCGATTTCATCTCCAGCACGCGGCAATCGAGCGCCGCTATCGCGTTCGTGAGCACCGGCGCGCCGGTTTCCAGCTTGATCCAGTCGCCACGCATGAAGCGCTCGGCCATGAACACGCCGGTACGGCCGGCGAAGACATTGGCCAATTCCTCCTCGCTCGAAGCGAGCGTGTTCACGCAGAACACCTGGTTCTCACGCATGACCGGTGTGATCTGGCTCTTGCGGTTGAGGCAGACGAGCACGGTCGGCGGCGAGTCCGACACCGAGGCCACCGCGGTCGCGGTGAAGCCGGCGCGCCCGGCCGGGCCCGATGTCGTGATGATGTGGACGGCGGCGCCGAGCCGGCTCATCGCCTCGCGAAACGTCGCCGGCTCCGCGACCGGCAAGCCCGGCGCGGCCGAAGCCGTGGCCTGGTCGCGTTCCCATACGCTGACCGGTGAATTGTCGATCCAGCTCATTCCCCAGAACCCCGCGGCCAGGACTTAGCGCCGGAAGACCGCGGGGTCGCCTTGCTAGAGCCCGAGCAGCCGCTTTGTATTGCCGCCCACTATCTTGCCCACCGTAGCAGAGTCGAAAGCCGGATTGGAAGCGACATGGCCGACCGGGTCGTAGTCCGCCATATCGAAGGGGTAATCGGTTCCCATCAGCACATGGTCGGCGCCGAACGTCTCGACCAGCGCCTTGAGCTGGCCTTCGGAGAACACCACGGTGTCCACATAGATCTGGCGCAGATAGCTCGTCGGCGGTTTCGGCAGGTCGGCATGTCCATCGGACCGCGCACCCCAGACGTGATCGATGCGGCCGTAATAGCCGCCGAGATAGCCGCCGCCATGCACCGCCAGGAGCTTCAGGTTCGGATGGCGTTCGAGCACGCCGTCGAAGATCAGGAAATGCAGGGCGATTGTGGTCTCGAGCGGATTGCCGATGACGTTGTTGAAATAGAAGCGCTTGAAGCGCTCGCCATGGGTGAAGCCGTTCGGATGAATGACGACGAGGAGGCCGAGCTCCTCCGCCTTCTTCCAGAACGGCGCCGCGACCGGATCGGACAATTCCTTGCCATCGATATTGGTGAGGATCTGCACGCCCTTGAAGCCGAGCTTCGCGATCCGCTCCAGTTCTTTCGCCGCCTCGTCGCCATAGGGTAGCGGCACGGTCCCGAATGGGATCAGGCGGTCCGGCTTCTTCGCGCAATATTCGGCGATGCCGTCATTGACGATCTGCGCGGCCTTTACGGCGATCTCGACCGGCAGCGTGTAATAGCACTGGCCGGGCGGCGGCTTGATCACCTGCATGTCGACGCCCATGGCGTCGAGATTGCGGAGCCGGGGTTCGAACTCCACGATGCGGTGCTTCATGTCCGCTTCCTGCTTGGCGTTGACCGCCGCAGTCTCCGGCGACTGAAAGCTGTGGAGGCCGGGACCTGAGGGCGCATTCTGCGCGACGTAAGCGCCGGCTGCGGGCACCGCGACATGCGAATGAACGTCGATGGTGACGCTCTGCGGTCTGATCTCGCGGCCCGGTTTGCCGTGTTTGCGGGCGGCGGTGGGCTCGTACTTGTTCCAGGCAGTCATGAACGGGTCCTGTTATTCGCTTTTGCTGCTATTTGATCCGGCGGGGCGCCGCGTGGGCGTGCTACCATCAAAACACCCCGAGTTGCTGTGCGATCAGCGCATGATCGCCCTTCACCTGATCGGCGGACCCGTTGAAGGCGATCCGGCCGGTATTGATGATCACCACGTCGTCCGCGAGATCGAGCGTCAGCTTGATATTCTGCTCGACCAGAACGATGGATTGTCCCTCCGCCTTGAGCTGGGCGATGGTGCGCCCGACTTCGGCGACAAGCTGCGGTGCAAGTCCCTCGGACGGCTCGTCCATCAGCAGCACGCGGGGGTTGCCCATCAGGGCGCGGGCAATCGCGAGCATCTGCTGCTCGCCGCCGGACAGGGAGCCGGCGAGCTGTTGCTCGCGCTCCTTCAGCCGCGGAAACAGCGCATAGACGCGCTCGAAGGTCCAGGCCGGGCGATTGTCGCTGCGCTTGCGGCGCTGCTCGGCGACGCTCAGATTTTCGCGCACCGTGAGCGATCGGAACACGCGGCGGCCCTGCGGCACGAGACCGATGCCGCGATGCGCGATGGTGTCGGGCGCGAGCCCCGCGATCGGTTCGCCGAACAGGCTGATGCTGCCGCGCCGCGGCTTCAGGAAGCCCATGATCGCCGACATGCATGTGGTCTTGCCGGCCCCGTTGCGGCCGAGCAGTCCGAGCAGATGGCCTTCGCGCAGCGTGAAGCCGACGCCATGCAGGACGTGGCTGTCGCCGTAATAGGCGTCGACGTTGGAGATCGCGAGCGCTTCGGACGGCTGACTAGTCGCCAAGGTAGACCTCCCGCGTGCGAGGATCGGCCACCACTTCGGCGCGGCTGCCTTCGACGATCACCTGCCCGTAATGCAGGAGCGTGATGCGCTCGGCGAATTCCAGCGCGGTGTCCATGTCATGCTCGATCATCACGATGGTGACGTCGCGCGGAATAGTCCTGAGCAGCGCGCTCAATGTCTTGCGTTCCTCCTGCGACAGCCCGGCCAGCGGTTCGTCGAGCAGCAGCACTTTCGGCTTCTGCGCCAGCGCCATTGCGAATTCGAGACGCCGCCGTTCGCCATAGGAGGTTTCGGCGACGATGCGGTCGGCGCTGCCGCCGAGCCCGACCTGCGCCAGCGCCGCATGCGCCGCCTCGTTCATCGCGGTCCGCGCCGACAGCGCCGTCCACGGATTCCAGCGCACCGGATCGAGACCCAGCAGGGCGAGCTTGACGTTGTGCAGCAGCGTTTCCTTCGGAAACAGCGTGAGGATCTGATAGGTGCGGGCGAGACCGAGATGCACGCGTCTCTCGGTCGGCATTCCGACAAGCTCGTTGCCGAACAGCTTCACCGAGCCGGTATCGGCGGTGAGGTCGCCGGTGATGAGATTGAACAGCGTGGTCTTGCCCGCGCCGTTCGGGCCGATGATCAGCCGCCGCTCGCCTGGCATCACCGTGAGCGAGACATCGCGCGTCGCCGGCAGACCGCCGAACCGCTTGTTCAGTCCCTCGATCGCGAGCGCGGGTGTCATTCGGCGGGCTCCGTCGCGGGCGCAGCCGCCTTCGGCTTGTTGCGGTTTCGCAAGCGCAGCCACAGCGCGCGGAAGCCCGGCACAAGGCCAAGCGGCATGAAGATGATGACGCAGATGAAGATGGCGCCGAGCAGCGTGTTCCAGCGCTCGACATAGGTCGAGACGACGTTCTTGATCAGCGTGATGATGACGGCGCCGACGACCGGGCCGGTCAGCGAGGAGGCGCCGCCGAGGATCGCCATCAGGAGGATTTCGGCAGATTGCTGCAGCGTCAGCGCGTGCGGCGACAGGAACACATTGTAATAGACGAACATCAATCCGCCGACCGAACCCCAGAAGCCGGCAATCACGAAGGTGAGCCACTGCACCATCCAGACATTGTGGCCGAGCATGCGCATGCGCCGCGGCTGATCGCGCGTGCCCATCAGGCTCGCGCCGAACGGCGAGCGGGAAAAGCGCCACATCGCGAAGAAGGCGGCCGCGAACACGATCAGCGTGAAGTAATAGAAGGAGGTTGCCGTGGTGATGTCGAAGCCGAAGGGCTGCGGCCGCGCCGGCAGGCTGATGCCGTTGTCGCCGCCGGTCAGCGTGTTGGCGCGATAGGCGATGCCCCAGACGATCTGGCCGAGCGCGAGCGTGATCATCAGGAATCCGAGACCGGGCGCGCGCAGCGACAGCATGCCGAACAGGGCGGCGCTTGCGGTGGAGAGCGCCAGCGCCGCGATCGCCGCGATCAGCGGATGATAGCCCGCGACGGTCAGCAATATGCAGGTATAGCCGGCGACACCGATATAGGCGGCATGGCCGAGCGAAACCATGCCGCCGAAGCCGAGCATCAGGTTGATGCTGAGCGCGAGGATCGCGAAGATCAGGCACTGGCTCGCCATGTTGATGTAGAATTCGTGCGTGATGATGCGCGGCAGCGCCAGCAGCAGCACGATGGCGATGGCAAGGGCGATGAGGTTGCCGCGGTTCACAGCTGCACCCGCCCGAACAGGCCTTGCGGCAGGAAGACGAGGACCAGCACCATCGGCAGGAACAGCACGAAATAGGCAAGGTCCGGCACCAGCGCGATGCCGAAATTGTAGAGAAAGCCGACGACGAAGCTGCCGACAAAGGCGCCGAGCAACGAGCCCGCGCCGCCCAGAATGACCACGATCAGCGCCAGCGGCAGCATGTCGGCATCGAGGCCGGGATAGGCGTTCAGGATCGGCCCGCCGAGCACGCCGCCGGTGCCGGCGAGCGCTGCACCGAGCAGGAACACCATGGTGAAGAGACGGCCGACCGGAATGCCGACGCCGCGCGCCATCTCCATGTCGTCGACGCCGGCGCGGATCATCGCGCCGATGCGCGTGCGCTCCATGAGGATATAGAGGCCGATTGCCGCGACCAGCGCGAGCCCCAGCACAACGAGACGGTAGGTCGGAAAGGCGAGGCCGAAATAACGCAGCGGCGGCCGTAATTCGGCAGGCGCCGGAAGCGGCATCGGGTCGCCGGTCCAGACCAAAAGGCACAGATCGGCGACGATGAAGGAAAGCCCGAGCGTCACCAGCACCTGGCCCTGTGCATTGCCCGGCAATTGCCGGAGAACGAAGCGTTCGAGAATGATGCCGACGAGACCGACGCCGAGCCCCGCGCCGATCGCGGCGAGCCAGAAATTGAATTTCAGCGACAGCAGCGTGTAGCCGAAATAGGCGCCCAGCATGAAGAATGCGCCATGCGCCAGATTTGGGATGCGCATCAGTCCGAAGATCAGGGAGAAGCCGGACGATAACAGGAACAGAAGGCCGCCGAACGCGACGGAGTTCAGCGTTTGAATGATCCAGAATTGCATGCGTAATTGTGTCCTGGTGCCGCCACATACCTCTCCCCGCTTGCGGGGAGAGGTCGCCCGCCGCAGGCGGGCGGGTGAGGGGGGAGGCGCCTCAACGCAAGTCTCGGAGAAGCCCCTCACCCGGCTCGCACCTTTCGGGTGCTCGCCACCCTCTCCCCGCTGAAGCGGGGAGAGGGAAGAGATCACGGCTCCAGATTCTTCGCCGGCGGATAGTCGCGCGAATAGACCGGCTGCTTGAGGAATTCCTCCGGCTTGTAGGTCCAGAACTGGCTCACATCCGGATAGGTCTTCACCACGGCGTTGACGAGCTTGCCGTTTCTGCGCTCCACCTTGCGGATATAGAGATTGCCGACGACGTTGCCGTATTCGTCGAAACGCATCGGGCCGCGTAGCGATTCCTTCATGTTGACGCCCTTGAGCGCCTTCATGAAGGCGTTCTTGTCCTCGATATTGCCTTTGACGTCCTTGAGCGCCTGTTCCAGCACCTCGCCGCTGAGATAGGTCTCCGCGGCATAGACGCCGGGATCGACCTTGTAGTCCTTCTGGATGTCGGCAACGAAGCGCTTGTTGATCGGGTTATCCAGCACGGCCGAATACCAGTTGCCGGTGATCGCGCCGAGTGCGTCGTCGCCCATCTGCTGCAGCAACGATTCATCGACGGGGGTGAAGCCGCCGAGGATCTGCGACGTGTTGCCGTATTCGCGCAGCTGCTTGATGAACTTGAAGCCGTTCGAGCCGGCGTGACCGGTATAGACTCCGTCCAGATCGGGCTTGAGCTGCGAAATGTAAGTGCCGTAATCCGGCGCGTTCAGTGGCGTGAACAGCTTCTGCACCACCTTGCCGCCGGCGTCTTCGAACGCGCGCAGGAAGCCGCCGACATTCTCGTGGCCGAAGGCGAAATCGTCCGCAATCGCGGCGACCCGCTTCAGTTTCAGCTCTTTGGCGGCATAGTCGCCGACCGGATGGCTCGGCTGTGCCGATGTCGAACTCGGACGCACCAGCCACGGATTGGCCTTGCGCTGTGTCATGTCCTCCGCGCCGGCGACGGTAAGGATCGGTGTTTGCGTCGAGCGGATATAATCGTCGATTGCCAGGGCTTCGAAGGCGGCGAGCGGACCGATCAGACAATTGACCTTGAAGCGCTCGACGAGTTCCTGCGTCTTGGTGCGGGTCTGCGCCGGGTTGCCGGCGGTATCCGCGGTATGAAGCTCGACCTTGCGGCCGGCGAGTTCGAAGTTCCGCTGCTTGAAGAAGACCGTCAGGCCCTGCTCCATCTGGATGCCGCCGGATGCAAGGGGGCCGGTCTTGACGGTGAGAAAGCCGACCTGGATCGGAGCCGCCTGCGCGACGGCCGCGGGTATCTTCATCACCTGCGAGCTGACGCCCGCAGCGAGAACACTCTTGATGGCGGTGCGGCGCGTGATCTTCACTTGAACCTCCCTTATTGGGACGCCTGCCGCATGTCATGCGGTGCAGCGCCTGATTGACGTTTCCTCGTGCGGCGCGACGCTTTCAGCGTCTTGTTGGTTTGGCCGTCCCGCAGACTATAGCGCGCCTTTGCGGCTCTGCGTCCAGCGTTCTGCGTTCGCGGATGCCTTGATTTTGATCGCGGGAGGAAAATGACAGGACGTCATGACAGGGCCTCATGACAGGACTTGCCGCTTCGGTGTCCGGGTAGCGGCTTGCATGCACGATATTTCACCCGTGAAAATTTCACGATGTTCCACAATCGCAAAATTGCACCGGCTTTTGCCAACGCGATACGAACGCGCGACAATGTCTGAAGGCTCCATCAGTGGGCATCGGGAGGAGAGTGCATGCGTGTCGGATTGGCCGGGTTGGGCAAGATGGGCGCCGCCATTGCCGCACGATTGATGGAATGCGGGCATGAGCTGATCGTCTGGAATCGGTCCGCGGACAAGGCAAAGGCGCTGGCGGATGCAGGGGCGAAGGTCGCGGCTTCGCCTGCCGAGCTTGCCGCGCAAGCCGACGTCATCATCACGATCCTGACCGACGCCGCCGCAATCGACGCTGTCTATGGCGGTACGTCAGGCCTTCTGTCTGCAGACGTAACCGGCAAGCTCTTCATCGAGATGAGCACGGTGCAGCCACAGACCGAAATCGCGCTCGCCGAGAAGGTCCGCACGAGGGGCGCGGCTTTCGTCGAATGCCCCGTCGGCGGCACCACGGGCCCGGCGCGTCAGGGCAAGCTGTTCGGCTTTGCCGGCGGAACCGAGGCCGATGTCGGGCGCGCCCAGCCGCTGCTCGACCAGATGTGCCGGCGCGTCGAGCATGTGGGCGATGTCGGCGCCGGCGCCAGCATCAAGCTCGCCATCAACCTGCCGCTGATGATCTACTGGCAGGCGCTCGGCGAAGCTCTGGCGATCAGCCGCCATCTGAAACTGGAGCCGCAGCGGCTGATGGACATCATCGCCGATACGTCGGGCGCGCCGACCGCGGTGAAGAATCGCGGCCCCAATATCTCGGCCTGGCTCGGTGGCGGCGATTTCGGCCCGGTGACGTTCAATCTCGACGATGCGCGCAAGGACATCCGCACCATGATCGCGCAAGGGCGGGCGCTTGGTGTTGAGTTGCCGCTGATCGAACGCACCCTGTCGTGTTTCGACGAAGCCAGTGCCGCGGGCTATGGTCAAGGCGACGGATCGGGGCAGGCGGTGTATTGGGCCCGCCGACAGAAATCCTGAAGGGGGGGACGACATGACAACACTCACATTGGCGCAAGCTTCCACCATTATGGACACGGCGCTGAAGACCGGCCGCGAGAGGAATTTCCAGCCGCTCTCGGTCGCGGTTCTCGATGCCGGCGGTCATCTCGTAGCCTTCAAGCGCGAAGACAAGTCCGGCATCCTGCGGTTCGACATCGCCTTCGGCAAAGCCTGGGGTGCGCTGGGCATGGGCTTCGGCTCGCGGACGCTGGCCGAGCGCGCCGAGAAGACGCCGATGTTTTTCACGACGCTTGCTGCGGCCAGCGGCGGGCGCATCGTGACCGTTCCCGGCGGTGTGCTGATCCGCGAAGCCGGCGGAACCATCATCGGTGCCGTCGGGATTTCCGGCGATACGTCCGACAACGACGAGATCTGCGCCATTGCCGGGATCGAGGCGGCCGGGCTGAAGGCCG
>NZ_DATMRX010000072.1:0-6641 GCF_035565855.1 Pseudorhodoplanes sp. | reverse complement strand
GCGCGACCGATGTGGTGCGGCTTGAAGCGATCATTCAGCCGGACAAGTCGCGGGTTGCCGTCAGTCCGCCTGCCACGATGCGCTGCACGATGGCCGAAGCGGTCGCGGTCTGGGTGCGCGAGGACCTCACCGCGACCGCGGCGCAGTTCGGCGCAGCGCCCCAGGCGCTCGACAACTACGCCTCTTACGATTGCCGCGGACGCAACCGCGTCGCCGGTGCGCGGATCAGCCAGCACGGGCTCGCCAACGCCATCGACATTCGCGGCCTGCGCCTCTCCGACGGGCGCTTTGTGTCGTTCACCGACCGCAAGGTGGATCGCGGGTTCCGCGAGGCGGTCCGCAAGACCACCTGCGAGCGATTCACCACAGTTCTAGGTCCCGGCTCCGACGGCCATCACGAAGACCATATTCATATGGACCTTGCCGAAAGAAGGGGCGGCTATCGCCTGTGTCAGTGGAATGTGCTCGATCCTGCCGGCGAAATTCCGCTTCCTCGGCCCCGGCCCAAGGAAGCGTCCTGAGAGACAGCGTCCTGAGAGGAAGCGTCCTGAGACGGCGCGTCCGGTGAAGGGCCGCGTACCCCGTGCTTTCTGCGATCGTGTGAACGCAGTCTTCACCCATGGCGGCCTAGTTGTGCCGGCATGAAACCGATCCGGCCCTCGGAACTCACGCCCGTCCGGGTGCAACGACAGTCGCTGATCACGCGGCGCTCGCTGCTGCTGGGCGGTCTCGGCGCCGCCTCGCTGTCCGGCGCCGCGTTCGCGGGCTATGGCGGCGTCGAGGCTGCGTCGGTTCTTGAGGTGACCCGCTACAAGCTGAAGCCGCGCCATTGGCCGGCCGGCCAGCGCATGACCATCACCGTGATCGCCGATCTGCATGCGGGCGGCCCGAATATGGGCCTCGAGCGCATCCGGACCATCATCGACACCGCGAATGCGCTGCGCTCCGATCTGATCCTGTTGCTCGGCGATTACGTCGCCACCCACCGGTTCGTGACCGAACCCGTGCCGCCACCGGTCTGGGCCGCGGAACTGGCGCGGCTCAAGGCGCCGCTCGGTCTTCACGCCATCCTCGGCAATCACGACTGGTGGTTCGAGCAGAGGACCATCCGGCACGCGCTTGCCGCGGCCAATATCCCGGTCATGGAGAATGATGCGGTCCTACTGGGCGAGGCGGGGGCGCGCTTCTGGCTCGCCGGGCTCGGCGATCAACTCGCGGTCCCGCTCGGTCGCGGGCACTTTCGCGGCGCCGACGATTTGCCCGGCACCATGGCCAGGATCACAACCGACGATCCCGTGATCCTGATGGTGCACGAGCCCGACATCTTCCCGCGCGTCCCGGATCGCGTTTCGCTTACGCTCGCGGGTCATACGCATGGCGGCCAGGTCCGGCTGCCGGTGGTCTGGCCGATCTTCGTGCCTTCGAAATACGGTGCGCGCTTCGCCTATGGACATATCGTCGAAGGCGGCCGCGACATGATCGTGTCGGGCGGGCTCGGCACGAGCTTCGTGCCGATGCGCGTCGGGGTGCCGCCGGAGATCGTTCACATCGAACTCGGCTGAGCGCGCGAGAATCGGCGCACGAGATGAGCGCATAAAAAACGGCGCCCGAAGGCGCCGTTTTTGATTCTGGTTATCCGGCCGCTGTCAGAAGGGCAGCGAGCGCTCCGGCATGCGGATCGCCACCTGCGGGTTGTTCGGCGAATCGCCCTGCTTGGGAGCAAGCACCACGACCACCGTGCCTTCCTTGACCCGGTTGTAGAGGTCGATGACGTCCTCGTTGGTCATGCGGATGCAGCCCGAGGAAACCGCCGAGCCGATATATTCAGGCTGGTTGGTCCCGTGGATGCGATAGAGCGTGTCCTTGCCGCCGGCATAGAGGTAGAGCGCGCGGGCGCCGAGCGGATTATGCGGTCCCGGACCCACCTGATTCGGGATGCTCGGTCCGAGCCGTTCCTTGATCGCGGCGGTCGGAGTCCAGGTCGGCCATTCGGCTTTGCGCTGAACCTTGGCGATGCCCGAGAAGGTCAGCGCTTCCTCGCCAACGGTAATGCCGTAGCGGATCGCCTTGCCTTCAGGCAGCACGTAGTAGAGGAAGCGCGAATCGGTATCGACGACGATCGATCCTGGCGTTTCCTTGCGGTGATAATTGACGATGTGGCGCCGATACGGCTCCGGAATCGTCGCCTTGGCGTAGGGGACTTTCGCCAGCAATTCGCGATCGCGTGGCTTGAAATTGGCTTCCGACGCAGGCTCGTAAACCGCGCTGGTCGAGGCGACGCAACCCGATAAACCGATCCCGATCAGGAGAAGCGCGATCAGGCGCATCACCACATCCTATTGTTTCTACACCCGGCGAGATTTCGCGGCGAACATAGCCGAAAAACGCTTTCCATCCAGTGATAAGCCCTGATCGCAGGACCGGTCCTGTGAAAGTGTTGCCGGAAAGCCGCAAGGTGTCGCCAAGCCATCCGCACCGAGCGTGGCACGGAACTCATTAAGCGCCAGTTTACCCTGACATCCTCAAGTGATGAAGCGGGGCAGCGCCGGTACAGCCGCACAGCTTTGTGACCGGCCTGCCTCCAACTCTTACCATTGATCGCCCAATTCCGCCGCACTCGGTCCAAATGCTCCCTGCAGGGTGCCTCTTGGACAAAAAGCATCCGTTGAGGAGGAAAACATGACTACCGCCGAGACGTCCGGAGCCGAACAGAAAAGCCGGCGGTCGGAATTGGACCTTGACCGCCGTTACGGCCGTATCGCTATCTCCGCCCTGGTCGCCGCATTGCCTTATGGCAGCGAGTGCAAGCAGGCGGATACCGTCGAAGACCGCAAGGATCGCGCCGCCTGACAAGGTGCGCCAGACAGCTCCGGTGGGGGCTGGTCGATAACCGGCCCCGCCGGGCTCTCGCCGCAATTACCGCTTGCATGCGCCACCGCCTCGTGGCCATGACTTCGCCGCCGCGGCGCGAGCCGCATCCGCGGAGACGTCATGCTCACCGTCTACACCCCGCGCGGTTCATCGCTGGAGCCGCTTCCGCTCAATCCCGGGGAAGCGATTCCTGAGGCAGCGGTCTGGCTCGATCTGGTCAATCCCACGATCGAGGAAGACAAGCTGGTCGAGAAGCTTGTCGGCGTCGCGGTGCCGACCCGCGAGGAGATGCAGGAGATCGAGATCTCCAGTCGTCTCTATATCGAGGGCGGCGCGCGCTACATGACGGCGACCCTGATGTCGCAGTCGGACACCCCGTCCCCGGTGACGACGCCGGTCTCCTTTATCCTCGCCGGCCAGCGCCTCGTCACCGTGCGCTACGACGAGCCGCGCCCGTTTGCGATGACACGACACAAGCTCGCCCGCTTTTGTCCGGCGAATGTCACCGGCCAGACCGTGCTGATGGAGCTTCTGGATGCGGTGATCGACCGCAATGCCGACATCCTCGAGCGCGTCGGCGCCGAGGTCGACCAGGTCTCGCGGCGCATCTTCGAACAGCGGCGCAATCGCGGAGCGACGTCGCGGACCTATCAGGGGATCCTTTTCACGCTCGGGCGCAAGGGCGACCTGTGCTCGAAGGTGCGCGAAAGCCTCGTCTCGATCGGCCGCCTGGTGTTGTTCATGGCGCACGAAGACGAGTCGATGCGCTGGTCGAAGGAAGTGCGGGCGCAGCTCAAGACGATGCAGCGCGACGTCCAGTCATTGTCGGACCACGCCACCTACCAGACCAACAACATCACCTTCCTTCTGGACGCGATGGTGGGTCTCGTCAGCATCGAGCAGAACAACATCATCAAGCTGTTCTCGGTGGTGGCAGTGGTGCTGATGCCGCCGACGCTGGTGGCTTCGATCTACGGAATGAATTTCGAGCACATGCCCGAACTCAAATGGAGCTTCGGCTATCCGCTGGCGCTGCTGGCGATGATCATCTCCTCGATCCTTCCTTACGTGTATTTCAAATGGAAGAAGTGGCTCTGATCCATTGCCTTTGCCGTTCTTTAGCTGTCATCGCCTTTGACGCTCTTTAGCTGTCATCGCCCGCGAAAGTGGGCAATCCAGTAAACGCAACGGCTTCATCAGTTGACTGGATCCCCCGCCTTCGCGGGGCATGACCAAACGGGCGAAGCGATTCCGCCTCGACAGAAATTGCCTAGACGTGCTGTCCGCCGTTGATGTGGATCTCGGCGCCGTGGACATAGGACGAGGTCTCGGTGCACAGCACATAGACGATCTTCGCGACTTCGTCGGGCGTCCCGAGCCGATGCATCGGAATCTGCTGCTCGACGATCTTGTCAGTGCCCGGCGAGAGGATCGATGTGTCGATCTCGCCCGGTGCGATCGCGTTGACGCGAATGCCGAGCGGACCGAAATCGGCCGCCATCTCGCGGGTGAGCGACGCGAGCGCCGCTTTCGAGGTGGCATAGGCCGCGCCCGCGAAGGGATGCACCCGCGAGCCCGCGATCGAGGTGACGTTGACCACCGAACCATGGGTCGCCTTCAATTCCTCGATCAGGCCGCGCGCCAGCATGATCGGCGCGAAGAAGTTGACCTGGAACACATGCTGCCAGGTCCTGATGTCGGTCGCGATGGCGCTGAGGCGCTGACCGCCCGCGCCCTTTGGTGAGATCGCGGCGTTGTTGACCAGCGCGTGCAGCTTTCCGTCGGGGAGTCTGTTCTTGATTTCCGCGATCGCTTCCTCGGTGCTGTCGGGATCGGCGAGGTCCACCTGGATGTGATCCTCGGGGCCAGCCTCCCACGGGCAGTTTTCCGGGAAGCCATGGCGCGAACAGGTGATGACGCGCCAGCCGGCCGCCGAAAATCGCTTCACGGTGGCATGCCCGATGCCGCGGCTGGCCCCGGTCAGGAGCAGCGTGCGGCGCGGCGCATTATGGTCGGACATCGGCATCGCAAATCCTGCTCAACTCATTGCCGCGACACGGTTCACGGATAAAGGCGGGTCTTGACCCAAGCCTCATCCGGCTGGCCGCGGGTGAACGCGATCCGGTCGTGGAGGCGGAACGGCCGATCATGCCAGAATTCCATCGCGAGCGGCGCGATGCGAAAGCCGGACCAGAAGGGCGGCCTCGGGATCGTTCCGAGCGGATAGCGCGCCGTCACTTTTGCCACGGCGCCCTCGAAGGCGAGTCGGCTTTCAAGCGGCGACGATTGCTTGCTGGCCCAGGCGCCGATCTGCGCGAGACGCGGCCTCGTCGCGAAATAGGCGTCGGCTTCCGCGTCGCTGACCTGCGTGACGGTGCCGCGGACGCGCACTTGCCGGCGCAGCGATTTCCAATGGAAGGCCAGCGCGGCCTCTGGACGCTCTTTCAGCTCGCGCGCCTTCGCGCTTCCGAGATTCGTATAGAACACGAAGCCCGCTTCATCGAAGCCCTTCAGCAGCACCATCCTCACATCGGGAAAACCGTCTTCACCGGCGGTGGCGAGCGCCATCGCATTCGGATCGTTCGGTTCGCTGCGTTGCGCTTCGTCGAGCCAGGCCGCGAACAACGCGAATGGCTCGGCGGCTTCGGTGAAATCACCGTTCCTTAACAATTCCGGCTGTTGAATGCTTGGTGTGTCTGTCATTCCGTGGAGTACCGATTGGCCGGCCAGTCTCTCGTCCGGGCCTTCGTATATAAGGGAGCGCTCCGCGCGCGACTATGCCGAATGCTGCGCAGCGGCCTGATCGTCGCCGCCGCGGCTCCGCTCGTCTGCGCGTGCAGCGCCAATGTCAAGATTTCGGACGGCGCCGGAACGGACGAGCCCGTCCACACGGGCTCCATCTCGAAACCGCGTGCTTCCGACGGCAACGGCCTGCCGCCAGCCTCCGACCTTGCCTATGCAAAACGCGCGGCGGCACAGGTCATGAGCCGGGCGAGCGCCGATGACAGTGTGACATGGGAAAATCCGGCATCGGGCGCGAGGGGCACCGTGACCCCGATCGCGCAGGCCTACCGCGTCGAGGGGACATTGTGCCGGGATTTCATCGCAAGCCACGTGCTCGAGGGATCGGAGTCCTGGATGGAGGGGGAGGCGTGCCGGGCCGCGCGCGGTGAGTGGGAAGTCCGCCGGCTGAAGGCCTGGCGGCGGACCTGAAGGGCATCGCGGCGGGGAAGGCGGTGCATAGATCCGGCAACGGCCGCCCGGCGTTGCGAAAATCGGATTACAATCCCAAATAGCCGAAGAACCACAGGCCGGGCCTTAAAGCCCGCGCCGATCGACCGCCGGGGCCGACCCCGGCGCCATGCGAAACAAGGAGAACGTCATACATGCGCGACCCCTACGAGGTGTTGGGGGTGCCGCGGGGGGCTAGCGCTGGCGAAATCAAGTCAGCCTTTCGAAAGCTTGCCAAGAAGCACCATCCGGACGCCAACAAAGACGATCCGAAAGCCTCCGAGCGTTTCGCCGAGGCCAACGCCGCCTATGAAATTCTGGGCGACGAGACCAAGCGCAAGCAATTCGATGCGGGCGAAATCGATGCCGAGGGCAAGCCCCGCTTCCAGGGCTTTCAAGGCTTCGAAGGCGCGCATCCTGGCGGCGGCTTTGGCGGCTTCGGCGCGGGCGCCGGCCCGGACGTCCACTTCGAGACATTCACCTTCGGCCCGCAGGGCGCGCAACGGTCATCGCGCGGCGGGGGCGCGGGGTTTGGCGGC
>NZ_DATMRX010000071.1:0-11655 GCF_035565855.1 Pseudorhodoplanes sp. | reverse complement strand
TCGCCTGGATCATGCCGACGCCGCGACCATACTGCGCGACGGCGCCCGACAGCGACAGGTCCGTATGGACCAGCACCTTGGAGCCTTCGCCGGCCGGCTCCAGGCGGAAGGTGGACTTGGCCTGCGCTGCGCCGCGGCCCTTGGCGTCATTGCCCTGGGCCCGCACGCGCGCGGTGTGGTTGACGTTGTCGATGTCCTCGAACACGACCGTGCCGGCGAAGGTCAGCGCCACGGGACCCAGGCGGACGCCGATGTTGCCCTTGTAGGTCTTATCGTCCACCACGTCCGTGAGTTGCGCCCCCGGCATGCAGGGGGCGATGCCCTGGATGTTCATCAGGACCGGCCAAGCCTGTTCGGGGGGAAGGGGGACTTCAAACGAGTTGTCGAATTCCATGTCTGCTCGCGGTCCGTGCTTGTTACTCGGCTGCGGCGTGCGCGACACCGCCGTGCGCCTTCGACCACCCCGCCGGATCGTGGAGGAATTTTTCGATCTCGGAAAGCTTGATTGGGTCGAACTGGCCGCAGGTCTTGGCGAACTCGAGCACGTCCCACCAAGTGCACAGGTGATGCAGCTTGATGTTGAGATCGGAGAGGATCTTCTCGCTCTCCGGGTAGATGCCGTAGAAGAAGATGACGAAGATATGCTCCACGGTCGCGCCGGCCGCGCGCAGCGCGTTGCAGAAATTCACCTTGCTGCGGCCGTCGGTGGTGAGGTCCTCGACCAGAAGCACCCGCTGGCCGGGCTCCAAGTGTCCTTCGATCTGCGCGTTGCGGCCAAAGCCCTTGGGCTTCTTGCGCACGTATTGCATTGGCAGCATCAGGCGGTCCGCCATCCAGGCGGCGAAGGGAATGCCTGCCGTCTCGCCGCCGACCACGGTATCGAACTGCTCGAAGCCTGCATCGCGGAACACGGTGGCGGCGCCGAAGTCGATCAGGGTCTGGCGCACGCGCGGAAACGAGATCAGCCGGCGGCAGTCGGTGTAGACCGGGCTCGCCCAGCCGGAGGTGAAGATGAAGGGCTTGTCGTCCATGAAACGGACGGCCTCGACCTCCAGGAGCATTTTGGCCGTCAACTCGGCCATGACCTTGCGGTCGGTAAATCCAAGACCTGTCGTCATGTTCGATCCAATCCAGACCCCGCTCGATTAAGCGCCGCTGCGGGCGGCGTCAAATGCGGAATTCGTCGCCGCGCTTGCGGCCCTGGAACACGCTGGTGAACAGGTCGTCCGGGGTCCACAGGCGCGCGGTCAGGCCCTGTTCGTGGGAATAGCCGGCGATGGTCGCCATCGTGTGCCGATTCTTATCGGTAAGACCATATTCCCAGGGGTCCGGTCCCAGCACCTCCTGCTGTTCGTTCCAGGCCTCCAAGTACCAGGCGAGCGGCACGATGCGCGGATTGGCCATCCGCTTCATGGCGATGGCCTTCGACTTCTCGAAGGCATGGAACAGGTTGACCGGCACCCAGGGGTGACGATCGACAATCTCCTGGCGGATGCCCATGACGTGCATGATCGGGAAAATCTGCGTCTTTTTGTAGAAGCGGATTTCCTCGGCCTTGTAGTCGGGCCATAGCCGGGCGACGCGCGGATCGCCGGCCTCCATCGGCTTGATGATGTCGGAGTGGATGAGGGCGTCGATCTCGCCCTCCGCCAGCATGGTTTCCACCGACTTGTCGTGGGGCAGGCGGGTGATCTTCAGTCCGGGCGGCGGGTTGAAATCCACGTCCTCGTCGAGTTCGGCAACCCATTCGACCGATTTGTGCGGCACGCCATATTCGTGCTCGAGGATGCCGCGCATCCAGTGGATCGCGGTCACGAGGAATGACTTGATGCCAATCCTCTTGCCGATCAGGTCGGTCGGTTTCTTGATTCCCTTGCTCGTGTTGACGAACACGAAGCCGTGGCGGAAGCGGCGGTGCAGGAAGACTGGAATGGCGGTGATCGCCATGCCCTTGTCGCGGGCCACGATGTAGGACGAGCAAGATGTCTCGGCCACGTCGAAATGGCCCTCGCGCAGGAAGCGCCAATGCCGCGTGGTCGAATCCATGTCGGTCAGGATGGTGAGGTCGATACCGTCGGGAGCGACCGTGCCATCCTTGAGGGCGCGTACGATCTCGTAATTGCCGCAGGCGAGCGTCAGGGGGATGTTCTTGGGCACGTCGGACTTCCTTGCTGCATCGTTGTCGGGGCTGGAACGCAGTCAACCCGGCTTTGACTGCAAAATCCAGACTGGGGCGGGGCAATCAGTGATGCTGTGCATGCATTGAGGCGGCCGGGTTGCGGTCGCCTCACGGCTTTCGAGGGCAGGACGGAAGCCGCTTCAGGCCATTCTGTTGGTCAGCATGCCGATGCCTTCCACCCACACCCGCGTGGTGTCGCCGGGCTTGAGGAATTCCTTGCGCGCGGCGCCGACGCCCGCCGGTGTGCCGGTCAGGATGATATCGCCGGGATAGAGAGTGATCCGCGAGGACAGGTGGGAGAGTTGCTCGGCGAGATTGAAGATCATGTCGCCGGTGTTGGAATCCTGCTTGATGGTGTCGTTGACCCAGAGCTTGATGCCGAGCTTCTGCGGATTCTTGATGTCGCTTGCCGGAACGATCCACGGCCCGATCGGGCAGGCATCGTCGAAGCATTTCTGGCCGACCCAGTCCCACTTGAATGGCGTGGAATCCGGAAGCTGATTGCGCCGGCCGAGGTCGCGGGCGGAGAGTTCGTTGGCGATGGTATAGCCGGCCACGTAACCAAGCGCCTTGTCCAGCGGTACGTCCTTGGCCTTGCGCCCGATCACCGCACCAAGCTCCGCCTCCCAGTCGATCGCGTTCGATGCCTTGGGGAGCCTGACTGTTGCCTTGTCGCCGACGCAAGTACGCGACGCCTTGATGAAGTGCCACGGCTTCAGACCGACCTCGTGCGGGTCCGGCGCCGGCGGAATGCCTTGCAGCCGCGCCATCTCCATCATGTGGTCGGTGTAGTTGGCGCCGGCGCAATAGATCGCCGAAGGCCACATGACCGGTGGCAGGAGCGTGGCCTTCGCCACCGGCCGGCTCTTGAGCCTGCTTTTGCTCGCGGCCGCCGCGGCCTTCTTCAAAATGCCTTTCGCGGATGCCCAGTCGTTGAGGATATCGAGCACGCGGGCATAGGCCGCCTTGCGGGTGAGGGCCGCGGCATCGAACAGCTTTTCGTCCACCACGAGACCCGCGCGCGGACCTTTCTCGGATCGGTAGGTGACCAGCTTATAGCTCGACATGTGAAATTCGCTCCCTGCAGGATTCATTTCGAGCGCGGATTGGAACGCGCATTGAGGCAGGGTGCGTCTGCTCCCGGTTCGGCCGGCCCCGCCCGCGCCGTTTATAGCACGGTCTTGAGCGGCGGGCGGCAGGATCGGGACGGTGATCCAGCGATTACGTCACGACGGCGCGGATGCGCACAATCTTGCGGGGGCGGCCGACCAAGGCGGCGTAGTCTTCGATCGGCGACGGCCGCCCGATCAGGTAGCCCTGGATTTCGTCGCAGGATTCTCTGGCCAGGAAAGCGCGCTGCTCTTTCGTCTCGACGCCTTCCGCCAGCACCGGCAACTCAAGGCCGCGCGCCAGACCGATCACGGCGCGGACGATCGTGGCCGATTGCGGGTTGCGCTCGAGATTGGAGATGAAGGCCTGGTCGATCTTGATCTTGTCGAAGGGGAACGATTGCAGATATGACAGCGACGAGTAGCCGGTACCGAAGTCGTCCATCGCGATGCGGACGCCGAGTGCCTTGAGGCGCCGCAGGATGGCGACGGCGCGGGCGAAATCGTCGATCAGAACACCCTCGGTGATCTCGAACTCGAGCCGGGCCGGCGGCAGCCCGGTTTCCTGCAGCACGGTGTTCACGATTCCCGGCAGGTCGCCGTGGCGGAATTGCACCGGCGACAGATTGATCGCGACCTGTAACGGGTTCGGCCAGGATGCGGCCTCGCGGCAGGCTTCGCGCATGATCCATTCGCCCATCGCGATAATGAGCCCGCTTTCTTCCGCGAGTGGAATGAAGACATCGGGCGGAATCATGCCGCGCTGCGGATGCTGCCAACGCACCAGGGCTTCAAAACCGAAAACATCGCCGCTGATGCGGGCTTGCGGCTGATAGTGCATGGTCAGCTCGCCACGCTCGACCGCCGAACGCAGCTCCTGCTGCAGCACGCGGCGCTCGCGCAGCCGCTTGTCCATGCCAGCCTCGAAAAATCGGATGGCGCTGCGCCCCTCGGATTTGGCCCGATAGAGTGCAGCATCGGCGTTGCCGAGCAGCGTCGCCGCATCGGAGGCATCGGCGGGAAAGAGCGCGATGCCGATACTGACGCTGGCGCGCAGCGTCTGGCCGTTGATGGCGAACTCCTCGCCGACCGTCGCCAGCAGCCGATCCGCTAGCGCCTCGGCCGCGGCCGGCTGTTCACCGTCGGTTGCGATCACGACGAACTCGTCGCCGCCGAGCCGCGCGACGAAAGCGCCCCCCGCCACCGCCTGCAGGCGCTTGGCCGTCTGCCGCAGGAATTCGTCGCCTGCCGCGTGACCGTAGACGTCGTTGACCTCCTTGAATCGGTCGAAGTCGAGCGACATCAGGGCAAAGGAGTGTCCCTCTCGGGACATGGATTCGATGGTCGCGTCGATGCAGGCGGTGAAAGCGGCGCGATTGGGCAGGCCGGTCAGCATGTCGTGATGAACGAGGCGCGCGATCTCGGCTTCCGCGCGCTTGCGACCGGTGCGGTCGTCGATCACGGTCAGGAGATATTGCGGCTCGCCTTGCGCGTCGAGAATCGGAATTCTCGTCGTCGTCGCGATGCGGTGCTCGCCGTTGGGCGTTTTCAGTGGCCGCTCGTCATAGAATCGCGGCTGCTTCGTCTCCAGCAATTCCTTGTCATGCGTGAAGATCGTATCGGCCTCTTGCTTGGAGAACACCTCGTCGGTGCGCTTGCCGATCATCTCGCCACGCGGAAGGCCGTAGTATTCCTCGCCCGCCTTGTTGACGAGCACGTAGCGCAGCGTTGCGGCATCCTTCACCACGATGGTGGCGGGCACGTTCTCGATCACGGTGTCGGCGAACGCGCGGCTGCGGTCGCGCTCCCTCTCGGCGCGACGGCGTTCGGTGATGTCTTCGTGGGTGACGACCCAGCCGCTGCCATCGGGCGTCGGATGACCGATGACCTCGATGGTGCGGCCATCGGTCAGTTCCATCGTGGTGAGGGTCGGCTCGCGCCGGTTCATCGCCTCGAGCAGTTCTTCGGCGTATCGTTTCGGATCGATCGAGAAAAATGTGCCGCTGGCGATCCGCGCATCGATGAGTTCTCGGACGGTGCAGCCTGGCTTCACGATGTCGGGGGAGAGATTGTACATCTGCAGGTAGCGTTCGCTGCAGACCACGAGGCGGCCGGCGGCGTCGAACATGTTGAGGCCCTGCGACATGTTGTTGAGCGCAGTGTCGAGTTGCAGCTTCTGCTCGTGCAACCGGCGCTCCGCGAGGCGGCGCTCGGTGATATCCTCGTGCGTCGAAATCCAGCGGCCATCCGCCATCGGGTGGTTTTCGACCGAGATGATGCGGCCGTCGGCGAGTTCGATCGTCAAGGTAATCGGCTTGCCGTTCGCCATCGCCGCGCGCAGCTTGACGATGTAGCTGTCGGCATCGAGCATGAACGTGCCCGTGTCCCTGCGCATGACCAGGAGGTCGCGTAGCGGCAGGCCCGGTTTCACAATGTCCGGCGAGAGGCCGTAAAGCTCGAGGTAGCGGCGGTTGCACAGGATCAGCCGCGCATCCGAGCTAAACATCAACAGACCCTGGGTGATGTTATTCAGTGCGGTGTCGATCTGCAGTTTCTGCTCGAGCACCTGTTCTTCGGCCAGCCGCCGCTCGGTGACGTCCTCGTGCGTGGTCACCCATCCGCCGCCCGGCATCGGCTGGTTGCAGGCCTGGATCAGCCGGCCCTCGGTGGTTCGGATCAACCAGGTCGAAACCGAGCCCTGGCGCAACTCGCCCTGGATCCGCTGGTAATACTCTTGTGGGTCGGGGTCGAGCAGGCCGACGTCCTTGCGGTGCTGGATCAACTGCCGCAGCGTGCAGCCAGGTTTCACCACCTGCGGCGACAGCTTGTACATTTCGAGATAACGCCGGTTGAGAACGACGATCTCCTCCTTTGCGTTGAACATGCAAAGGCCTTGCGTCATGTTGTTGAGAGCGGCATCGAGCCGGATGTTCTGCTGCCGTAGCTGCTCTTCGGAATCCGCGAGCAAGGCCTGCCGCTCGCGGGCGAACTGGCGCTTGCGTTTGGAGACAAGGACGTCGGCCGCCGCGCCCACGAGGCTCATGCCGAGGATGGCGACTGCGCCGGCAGCCACCGCCAATGCGAGCGTGGTCAGGGAAATGCCGTGGTCCGGCAGCACAAGCATCGGATCGGACACGATCAGCGCCGCCGCCATTGCGGCGTGATTGTGCGACATGATCGCGAGCGTCAGCAACATGGCGGCGGCGACGGTGCCGCCCGGCCCGGGGTTGCGAACCGCGACCGCGAGCGCGAATGCTCCAAGCAGCACGGCGAGCAGGATCGATGCCGGGATCAGGCTGACGGTCCAGGTGACATTGACCGGCATCTGGAGCGCCCAGATGCTGACGTAATGGATGGCGGCAACGCCGGCGCCGATGATGGCTCCGCCGAGCGGCGCGGCAAAGCGGCCTTGGCCGCCGACCGCGATGCACAAGCCAAGACTGGTCACAAGGGTGGCGATGGCGAATGACGCAGCGGTCAGCTCGGCATCGTAAATGACCGCGATGCCGGGTAAATAGGCGATCATCGCGATGAAGTGCGTCGCCCAGATGCCGCACCCTGAGGCGGCGCCCGCGAGAACGAGCCAGGCGCTGCGCGCCCGGGCGCGTGTGGCGCGGGCACGGTGGAACAGGCTGATGGCCACAAGGCTGGAGAGCAGACAGACGATCGCTGCCAGGGCGACGAGCCGCCAGTTGTAGTCACCGTTGAACGGTGCCAGAGCCCCGAACATCGAGCCGCCCAATCTGTCGCTTTTGCGAAAAAGTAGCGCTTGGGAGGTTTACTTCACGTTATTTCAGCGTCACGAAATTGAACCAAACCAGACCATCCGCAGCGCCCCGGCCCGCCGGACGGTAACATACGACCGTCCGCCGGGAATGGGATCGCGTGCGCGCCTCCTACCGGGGCGCAACGACTCGCACCGGCTTGCCGTCGATCCAGCCTCGGATGTCATCGACGATGTCCGGATAATACTTGGCGTAATTCTGCTGGCTGACGTAGCCGAGATGCGGCGTGATCACGACGTTGTCGAGCTTGCGGTACGGATGGTCGAGCGGCAGCGGCTCGACATCGAACACGTCGAGGCCCGCTCCCGCGATCTTCTTGTTGCTGAGAGCGTCGAGCAAGGCCTTCTCCTCGATGATCGGCCCGCGCGAGGTGTTGACGATATAGGCGGTCTTCTTCATCAGGCCGATTTCCTTCGCCGTGACAAGCCCGCGATTGCGCTGGCCGAGTTGGACATGGATCGTCACGATATCGGCGTTGCGGAACAGATCTTCCTTGGTGGCGTATTCGACGCCAACCTCTTTGCACCGCTCGGGCGTAAGGTTCTGGCTCCAGGCGATGACCTTCATGCCGAACGCCTTGGCCACGCCCGCCGCCCGCACGCCGAGCTTGCCAAGGCCGATGATGCCGAGCGTCATGCCTTCGAGATCGCGGCCGAGCGTGAGCTGCCACGGCGCGCCCGCCTTCATGCGCGCGTTCTCCCAACCGATGCGCCGCGTCAGCTCCAGCATCAAGCCGAAGGCGATGCCGGTGGTCGGGTTGCCGTAGCTGCTGGTGCCGCAGACGACGATGCCGCGCTCCTTGCAGGCCGCCAGGTCGATCGACGCATTGTGCGCGCCCGTGGTGATGAGAAGCTTCAGATTGGGCAGGCCGTCGATCACCGCCTTGGGAAAGCGCGTGCGCTCGCGCATCATCACGACGATGTCGAAATCCTTGCAATCGCGGATCGTATCGGCGTCGCTGCGGCGGACCACATCGCTAAAGACTTTGATCTCGACGTCCTTGCTGATCTTGCTCCAATCGGCGAGCGTCATGGCAACATTCTGATAGTCGTCGAGAATGGCGCAACGATAAGTCATTTCAATAACCCCTTGTCCGCGATTACGTGCCTGCCGGCGCGCGTCGCGCTCACAATAGCGGGCGAGAAGCCTGGCACAAGGGGACGCAAGGCGGCCTTGTGATGGGCAAGAACTAGCCGCCGAAGGCGGCCTCGGGCAGGCCGCGGATACCCACGTCGATGGCGAGCAGCGCGCCGTCGATGGGCCGTGCCGGCCGGTCTTCGCCCGCGCTGGTCACATACAGCGTGTCGAGGCGTTCCCCGCCGAAGCAGCAGCAGGTCGGATGGGCCACCGGGACCTCGATGGTGCGATCGACGCGGCCGTCCGGTGCGTAGCGCGTGATGCGCCCGCCGCGATATTCGGTATTCCAAAGGAAGCCCTCGGCATCGACGCAGGAGCCGTCGGGCGACGGATGCCGCGCGGTGAGGTCGGCAAAGACGCGGCGGTTGGCGAACGCGCCGGCATCGATGTCGAAATCGAAAGCCCAGATGATCTGACTTGGCGTGTCGGCCAAATAAAATGTCCGGTCGTCCGGCGAGAATGCAGTCGAGTTCGGGATGGTCAGGGTGTCGAGTACGCGGCGCGCCGAACCGTCGGGATCGACTCGATAGAACGCGCCCGTGGGCTGGCGTGGACCCGCACTCATGGTGCCGATCCAGAGTCGTCCGCGCCGATCGCAGCGCCCGTCGTTGTAACGGTTCTCCGGCCGGTCGGGCTCGGGGCGCAGGAGAAACTCCAGCTTTCCGGTCGCCGGATCGAAGCCATGCAGGCCGTCATCCAAGGCCAGCACCAAGCCGCCTCTTTGCCGCAGGGCCGCGCAGCCGCAGAAGCGGCCGGGGAGGGGGAAGACATGATGCTCGCCCTTCACCGGATCGAAGGATTGCAGGCACGGCCGCTGGATATCGAGCCACCACAGCCTGCGGGTGACAGGGCACCACAGGCAGCATTCTCCCAGGGTGTCGTGAGCTTCAATCGCGGCGCGAATCGTAACCATGAAAGCGGGCTCCCGAGGGGTGAGAGCCCGATTCTATATGGGCTTTGCGGTCTGGCGATGGACAGGTCTTGCCATCACAGACGTTTGTGCTTGGCCCGCCATTTCGGGCCGGGGCCGCGCATGTAGTGCAATTCGGGCCGGTAGTGCCTCGTCAGCATGTCCATTAGCCTCTGCGCGAGTTTCGCGATCCAGCCCATAGCGCGGGCCTCCGGGCTTGTTCTTGGTTGCTTCGACTTGCCCATTGGTCGCGGCCGGCCGCGGCGAGGTTCAAAACGGCCGGCGGCTTGCCCTTCGTCACCGCGATGGCTAAATCAGCGCCAAATTTCCCCGAAAACGCGACGAGAGCAATGAACGGCCGCCAGTTCATCTACCATATGCAGGGTCTGACCAAGACCTATCCGGGCAACCGTAAGGTGCTCGAGAACATCAATCTGTCGTTCTACCCGGACGCCAAGATCGGCGTGCTCGGCGTCAACGGCGCGGGCAAATCGACCCTGCTGCGCATCATGGCCGGCATCGACAAGGACTATGTCGGCGAGGGCTGGGTCGCCGACGGCGCGCGTGTCGGTTACTTGCAGCAGGAACCGCAGCTCGATCCGGCGTTGAGCGTGCGGGAGAACGTCATGCTGGGCGTGGCCGCGAAGAAGGCCCTGCTCGACCGCTACAATGAGATTGCCGCCAACTACTCGGACGAGACGGCCGAGGAAATGGCGCAGCTTCAAGACGAGATCGACAGCAAGAACCTCTGGGAGCTGGACTCCCAGGTCGATCTCGCGATGGATGCCCTGCGTTGCCCGCCGGATGACGCGGACGTGTCGAAGCTCTCGGGCGGCGAGCGGCGGCGCGTCGCGCTCTGCCGGCTTCTCCTCGATCAGCCCGATCTGCTGCTGCTCGACGAACCGACGAACCATCTCGATGCCGAGTCCGTGCATTGGCTGGAAGGCCACCTGCGCGACTATCCGGGCGCGATTCTGATCGTCACCCACGACCGCTACTTCCTCGACAATGTCACCGGCTGGATCCTCGAGCTCGACCGCGGCCGCGGCATTCCCTACCAGGGGAACTACTCGTCATGGCTGGTGCAGAAGCAGAAGCGGCTGGAGCAGGAGGGCCGCGAGGAGGCGGCGCACCAGCGCACGCTTTCGCGTGAGCAGGAGTGGATCGCGTCCTCGCCGCGTGCGCGTCAGGCCAAATCCAAGGCGCGTTACCAGCGCTACGAGGAATTACTGGCGAAGGCGTCCGAGAAGCAGACACAGACCGCGCAGATCGTCATTCCGGTTGCGGAGCGGCTCGGCCAGAACGTCATCGAGTTCACCAACCTCAAGAAGGGCTTCGGCGATAATCTTCTGATCGACGATCTGACCTTCAAACTGCCGGCCGGCGGCATCGTCGGCGTGATCGGCCCCAACGGCGCCGGCAAGACCACGCTGTTCCGCATGATCACCGGGCAGGACAAGCCGGACAGCGGCACGATCAAGATCGGCGAGTCCGTGCAGCTTGGCTATGTCGACCAGTCGCGCGATTCGCTGAACCCGAACAACAACGTCTGGCAGGAAATTTCCGACGGGCTCGATCAGCTCATGCTCGGCAAGCGCGAGGTTAATTCGCGCGGCTACGTTTCGGCGTTCAACTTCAAGGGCGCCGACCAGCAGAAGAAGGTCGGCCAACTCTCCGGTGGCGAGCGCAACCGCGTGCACTTGGCCAAGATGCTGAAGTCCGGCGCGAACGTTCTCCTGCTCGACGAACCGACCAACGATCTCGATGTCGATACGCTGCGGGCGCTGGAGGAGGCGCTGGAAGATTTCGCCGGCTGCGCCGTCATCATCAGCCACGACCGCTGGTTCCTCGACCGCATCGCCACGCACATCCTGGCCTTCGAGGGCGACAGTCACGTCGAATGGTTCGAGGGCAATTTCCAGGACTATGAGGAGGACAAGAAGCGGCGGCTGGGCGAAGACTCCGTGATGCCGAAGCGGATCAAATACAAGAAGTTTAGCCGGTAAAGGCGGGGCGACCCGTTGCCGCTCTGGAGTGAGGCCGAGCCGAATCGCATATAACGGCTCCGTCAGGGCGTGTGCCGGGCGGAGCCATTGGAACCTATTCCATCGAGCCTGACTTTGATGCTGCCGATGGGCCGTGGACCCTTCCTGAAATCCGTCCCCGTCGCTCGGGACCATATCTGGGGCGTTTCATGTCGATATCTGCCGACGAGCCGGTGATTCCGCGCGGTGTCAATCTGCGGCCGCTGCCGCAGCTCATCTTTGCCTCCCGCTGGTTGCAGCTTCCGCTCTATCTCGGTTTGATTGTCGCGCAGGGCGTTTACGTGGTGCTGTTTCTGAAGGAACTCTGGCACCTCGTCCTGCACACGATAAATTTTACCGAGCAGGAGATCATGCTCGTCGTGTTGGGCTTGATCGACGTGGTGATGATCTCGAATCTGCTCATCATGGTCATCATCGGCGGCTACGAGACGTTCGTGTCGCGGCTCGAATTGCATCGCCACCCGGATCAGCCGGAATGGTTGAGCCATGT
>NZ_DATMRX010000070.1:0-2344 GCF_035565855.1 Pseudorhodoplanes sp. | reverse complement strand
GAAGCTCTACGACAAGCTCGAGACCGGCGATCTCACCGAAAGCCTCGACCGCCACATCCGCGCCGATGCCCGGTTCAATCTGGTCGTGGCCGCTGACGTGTTCGTCTATTGCGCCGACCTGACGCTGATCACGGCGCTGGTCCATGATGTGCTGGCGCCGGAGGGGCTGTTCGCATTCACGGTCGAGACGCATGGCGAAGGCGGCGTCATCCTCGGGCCGAAGCTTCGCTATGCGCATGGCGAGGCGCATGTGCGGACCGCGCTGGAGGCGGCTGGATTGACGATCCGCAGGCTCGTGCCGGTCTCGACCCGGATGGAGGCCGACGTGCCGGTGCCCGGATTGCTGGTGATCGCGGAGCGCGCCCCGTCTTCGCCATTGTCGCAGCGGTAGAGTAGGGGGCGTGACCCTCTTCGAGCCAATCGCCCCCGCTGACAGTCTTCCGGATATTTTCACGCGCTGGTTCACAGCGCGCGGCTGGACGCCGCGTGCGCATCAGCTCGAATTGCTCAAGCGCGCGCGGGAGGACAAATCGGTGCTCCTGATCGCACCGACCGGCGGCGGCAAGACACTCGCGGGCTTTCTGCCGACGCTGGTGGAGTTGAGTGCGAGCAACTCGGGCGCCGCTTCTTCGCCCCTCCCCCCGCGAGCGGAGCGAGTGGTGGGGAGGGGGCGGGGGTGGGGGTGGGGAGAGGTTAAGTCAGATGAAAGTGGCCCCCCACCCCTAACCCCTCCCCCCCGCTTCGCGGGGGGAGGGGAAGAGAGTCGGCTCCCGGGGGGAGGGGAGAAGAAGCGCCTCGTTTCCACGGGTCGCGGTGTCCGCCGTTCGCAGGGCCTGCACACACTCTACATCTCGCCGCTGAAGGCACTCGCGGTCGACATCGCGCGCAACCTCGAGATGCCGGTCGCAGAAATGGGATTGCCGATCCGGGTCGAGACCCGCACCGGTGACACGCCGGTGTCGAAGCGCACGCGCCAGCGCCGCGATCCGCCCGACATCCTGCTCACGACGCCGGAGCAACTGGCGCTTCTGCTCGCGTCGGCCGATGCGCCGTATCTGTTCGGCACCTTGAAACGCGTGATCCTCGACGAACTGCATGCGCTCGTCACATCGAAGCGCGGAGATCTTCTTTCGCTCGGGTTGGCGCGGCTGTTCCGGCTTGCGCCCGGTCTGCATACTATCGGTCTGTCGGCGACCGTCGCTGAGCCGGATGATTTGCGGCGCTATCTCGTGCCGCAGCCGCAGGACGGTGAGAATCTCGCCGATCTCGTGATCGCGAAGCCGGGCGCAGAACCCCATGTCACGATGCTCGAGCCGGACACGCGCGATCCGGATTCATACATCCCATGGGCAGGACATTCCGCCCGTCACGCATTTCCGCAGATCTACGAGCTGATCAAGCGACACAAGACCACGCTGGTCTTCGTCAATACGCGCAGCCAGGCGGAGATGATCTTCCAGGAGCTGTGGCGTATCAACGATGACGGGCTTGCGATCGCGTTGCATCACGGTTCGCTCGATGTGGCGCAGCGGCGCAAGGTTGAGGACGCCATGGCGCAGGCGAGACTCCGCGCCGTGGTTTGCACATCATCGCTCGATCTCGGCATCGACTGGGGCGACATCGATCTCGTCATCAATGTCGGTGCGCCGAAAGGCTCATCGCGTCTCCTGCAACGTATCGGCCGTGCAAACCATCGTCTCGATGAGCCTTCCCGCGGCATTCTTGTGCCCGCCAACCGCTTCGAGGTGCTGGAATGCCGTGCCGCGATCGAGGCCGTGGCGGACAATGCACAGGATACGCCTCCGTTGCGGACCGGTGCGCTTGATGTTCTGGCCCAGCACGTGCTCGGCACGGCCTGCGGCGAGCCGTTCGATGCGGACGTGCTGTTTCGGGAGGTCGTGAGTGCCGCGCCGTATCGCGGTCTCGCGCGGGCCGATTTCGACGCGACGATCGATTTCGTTGCTACGGGCGGCTACGCGCTGAAAGCTTATGAGCGCTTCGCCAAGATCAGGCAGGACAAGGCCGGCCGCTGGCGTGTGACGCATCCGCGATTTGCGCAGGCCTATCGCATGAATGTCGGCACCATCGTCGAGGCGGTGATGCTGAAGGTGCGGCTGGCGCGCTCCCGCGGTGGAGCGAACGGCCGCACGGGCCCGATCGCACGTGGCGGGCGCATTCTTGGTCAGGTGGAGGAATATTTCGCCGAAACGCTGGCGCTCGGCGACACCTTCGTATTCGCGGGCGAAGTGCTGCGCTACGAGGCGATGGTCGAGGACGAGCTCTACGTGTCGCGCGCCACTTCCGATGATCCCAAGGTGCCGTCCTATGAAGGCGGCAAGTTCCC
>NZ_DATMRX010000069.1:0-9487 GCF_035565855.1 Pseudorhodoplanes sp. | reverse complement strand
ACGCCGTGATCTGCGACGACAAACGGTTGTCAGTGGCGTCCCGGCCCGACTGGCGCGCCGCGTCGCTCGAAGATGAAGCGCGCGAGGATCGTCAGCAGCGCCACAAGCGTCAGCACTGATGCCGCCGCGAAGGCGCCGGTGACGTTATAGTCGTGGTAGAGCAGTTCGACTTGCAGTGGCAGCGTATTGGTGACGCCGCGGATGTTTCCTGACACGACGGAGACCGCGCCGAATTCTCCCATCACGCGCGCGTTGCACAGGATCGCACCGTAGATCACGGACCAGCGGACGCTGGGCAACGTGACATACATGAAGGCTTTCCACCCCGAGGCTCCGAGCGACAGCGCCGCCTCTTCGGCGTCAGTGCCCTGAGTCTGCATCAGCGGGATCACTTCGCGCGCGACGAAGGGCGCGGTCACAAACAGGCTGGCGAGAAAGATCGCCGGTAGAGCGAACATGATCTTGATGCCGTGATCAGCCAGAAACGGTCCGAAGAGACCCTGTGCGCCATAGACCAGGAGCAGGGCGACGCCGGCGACGATCGGTGATATCGAGTAGGGAAGGTCGATCAGCGTCACGAGAAGATCGCGCCCCGGAAACCGGAACTTGGTCACCGCCCATGCTGCGGTCAGGCCAAAGGCGGTATTGATCGGAACGACCACGAGGGCGGTCAGCACCGTGAGGAAGATCGCGTGCATCGTCGCGGGTTCGACCAGATTCTGGATGTAACCCGTAACGCCTTTCGCGAAGGCAAGGGCGATGATCGTGACCAGCGGCGCCACGATGAAAAATAGGGTCATCACCCAGACCGCCGCGAGCAGCGTGCGCCGCACGGCGGTCCCACCGCCTACCTTGAATGTCCCAGCCCTTGTGCGCAGCGCGGTGTCTGCCATGCCGTCAGTCTCCACGGTCGACATAACGCAGATGCCATGACTGGATCGCGTTGGTGATGAGCAGCATGGCGAAGGCGATCATCATCATCGTGGCCGCGATCGCGGCCGCAGCCGGATAGTCGAATTCCTCAAGCCGGATGAAGGCGAGCAGCGCGATGATCTCGGTGTAGTTCGGCTGGTTGCCCGCAATGAAGATGATGGCGCCGAATTCACCGAGGCTGCGGGAAAAAGCCAGCGAACAGCCGGTCAGGAAGGCCGGAAAGATCGCCGGGAAAATGATGGACCGCAGGATGCGCCATTCACTCGCGCCGAGAGTGCCGGCGGCTTCCTCGATGTCGGTGCCGAGATCCTCGATCACCGGCTGGACCGTGCGGACGACGAATGGCACCGAGGTAAAGGCCATCGCCAGCATGATGCCGAGCGGCGTATAGGCAACGGCGATGCCCATATCCGCGAGCGGCCGGCCGAACCATCCGTTCTTGGCAAACAGCGCGGTCAGCGCGAGCCCCGCGACGGCGGTTGGCAGCGCGAACGGAACGTCCACCAGTGCGTCAAGCAGGCGCTTTCCCGGAAAGTCGTAGCGTGCCAACACCCAGGTCAGCGCGAGCCCATAGGCGGCATTGAACAGTGTTGCCCCGAGTGCGGTCAGTACCGTCAACCGGATCGCATTCAGCGTCCGTGGACTTCCGATGATGGCGGCAAATTGCGCGGGGCCCACTTCGGCCGCCTTTAGGAGGAGCGCAGCGACCGGCAGCAGAACGACGATCCCGAGGTACAGGATTGTCGTTCCGAGGGACAGGCCAAATCCGGGGATGGTGCGACGGCGCAAGAGAGGAGTCTCAGAACAGCAGCGAGGCCGCACGCGGCATGCGCGTGCGGCCTTGCGCGGGTTGGTTACAACCTTAGCGGGAGCCGAACAGGCGATCCAGCTTTCCGCCCGAGGCGAGATGCTCCTTATTGACCTTGTCCCAGCTGCCGAAGGTGTCCTCCACCTTCACGAGGCGCACCTTGGGGAAGTTGGCCTGGTACTTCTTCACGACTTCGGGATGGTGAACGCGGTTGTGGAGCTTCGCGAGAATCTCCTGGCCCTCCTGCGAGTACAGGAATTCCAGATAGGCGGTTGCGACTTTCCGCGATCCGCGCTTGTCGACGACGCGGTCGACGACCGTGACCGGGAATTCGGCCAGCAGGCTGAGCGAGGGGACGACGACCTCGAATTTCTTGGCCGCGAACTGGTCGCGGATGCCGTTGGTCTCCGCTTCGAAGGTGATGAGCGCATCACCGACTTCACGCTCGACGAAGGTCGTGGTCGCACCGCGTCCCCCGGTATCGAAAACGGGGACATTCGCGAACAGCTTCTTGATGAACTCTTCGGCCTTTTCGTCGCTGCCATACTTCTCCTTCGCGAAGGCATAGGCCGCAAGATAGGTATAGCGTGCGTTGCCGGAGGTCTTCGGATTCGGGAACACGACCTTGACGTCGGGGCGAACGAGATCGTCCCAGTCCTTGATGTTCTTCGGGTTTCCGGCGCGCACGAGGAACGCCGGCAGGGAGTAGTACGGGGACGAATCGTTCGGCAGGCGCTTCTGCCAGTCGGCCGGGATCAGCTTGCCGCGGTCGTGCAGGATCTGCACGTCCGTGACCTGGTTGAAGGTCACCACATCCGCCTCCAGCCCTTCGAGAACGGCGCGTGCCTGGCGCGATGAGCCGGCATGGGACTGGTTGATGGTCAGATTCTGCTCGGTCTTCGCCTTCCAGCTCTTGATGAAGGCCTGATTGATTGCAGCGAACAATTCGCGCGAGATGTCATAGGACACGTTGAGGATCGTGTCCGGTCCTTTGTCCTGGGCGAGAGCGGGACCGGCGATGAGAGAAGCGGCGACGGCCGCGAGCAGGAATTTACGCATGATGTCTCCTGATGAATGCGTCGTGGGGATGAATGAGTTCAGCGCGCACCGAACATGCGTTCGCTGAGCGGGGGCCGCGCAGGCCTGCCGCGGGTTCCGGCGATATGGCGGTGAGCCGCAGCTTCGGCGTCCCGCGCATTGTGAAAATTCCGCCCGTCCAGTGCGCTGAATTTTGAATCGGATGCGCAGAAGGTGAAGCAGGCGCCATCCTTGACGATGATGCCGGCGGCGCTGCCGGCGACCTCAATAACATAGGCATGGAACATGATGATCTCCCGTGACCGGTTGTGCGATGAGCTGTGCAAATGCATTCAGCGACAACACGGGTGATCCGCGCCAGGATGATCGGCACCAAGACGGCGGTAGTGGAACGGATTGCGATTGAGAATATGGCCCATCGCGTTTCTCCTGTCGTGTGGAGCCCACGAAGAGCATTCGTGGCGCTTTAGCGTTTTTCATCGCGGCGCAAGCTGCTCGGTCAAATCCCGCGGCCCTGCTGAAAAACCGCAGGGCACGATCACTTTTCTTGACAGGCGGGGCGGGGGTCAAGAGACGCGGAAAAATAAGAAAATGAATGCCTTTTCCATGCAGGAAAGAGAATTAATCGCGCAGCGCGCGAACCGGCTAAGGAAAAGCTTTCCACGCGTAACGCGGGGGAAATCGCTGGCGCTTTCGTGTCGAAAGGCGTGTTCGCAGGCGGACGCGCAATGAAAGCGCCGGCGGCCAAGGCGACGTCAGCGTTTGCTTTGGTGCGCGGTCCGGAGAAAGGTCCAATCCATTGAGGGCAAGCAACACGTGTTGCGTGACGTCAGCCGCCCAACTCCCACATCGGCGGTGTCGATGCGCTTCGGCAGTACGCCTTCGATCACAAGGCGTCCGCGATAGACGTATTCTGTGTGCGGCCAGCGAGGCGAACTCTTCTCCGATCGCGCACATAAAAAGAGCCGCCCGAGAGATCGGGCGGCTCTGAAGGAAAGGGCGGGAGGCTCGCGGTTACTGAGCGGCCAGACCCAAGTTATGAATGACTTCCTTCTTCAGATTATAGTCCGCGATGGTCTGCTGCTCGAACTTCGCTCCATCGAGGTACTTGATGTTTTGTCCGGTGATTTTCGCGGCCCGCTGGACGGCCTCGGACTTGAGCGCGGTTTCGCAGGCCTTCTCGAGCGTAGCGCGAACCGGGGCCGGGATGTTGCGCGGCGCAAACACGCCGATATGGGCCGGCGGAATCGCGATCTTGACGCTGCCGACCTCTTGCGCGGTCGGGACATCCGGGAATGCGGGATGGCGTTCGTTCGCCACGACCGCCAGAGTCTTGAGCTTGGGCTGGTTGACGAGTGTCCCGACGGTGACGACGGCGAAGTCAAGGTCGCCCTTCAAAAGGGCCGGGACCAAGGCAGCGTCGCCGCGATAAGGGACGTGTTGGAACTTAAGGCCGAGGGACGACGCCATATGTGCAAGCGAAAGGTGTCCGATGGTCCCAACGCCGGCGCTGCCGAAGGTCAGTTCGCCCGGCTTTTCCTTGGCGGCCTTGAACAGGTCCGACACCGAGGTGAATTTCGAGTTCGGGCCAACCGCGATCAGGAAGACCGTTTCGAACAGCTGGCAGATATAGGTGAATGATTCGACGTTGTATCCCACCGACTTGAGCAGGAACGGTGCGTTGGCGATCGGTGTCGTCGGGCCATATCCGATGGTGTAGCCGTCTGGCGCCGCGCGGGTCAGCGCCGTGAAGCCGAGCGTTCCGGATGCGCCATCGCGGTTGAGGATGACAACGCTCTGCCCGAGCGCTTCGCTGAAGGCGTTCGCGAAGATGCGCCCGTTGGAATCGAGCGCACTGCCGGCCGAGAACGGAATGATCATTTCGATCGGTCGCGTTGGAAATGACTGCGCGTTCGCCACGCAAGGCAGAATGAGAGCTGCAATCGCAAGCCAGGTTCGCTTTAGCACCATGGTTCCTCCAAGTTTACGGATCGGGTGATGGTGCACTCACTGCAACATTCCGAGCCGACGTGTTTCTTAACGGGACGACCGGACATCTCGCCTTCGAGCAGACGAGTCCTCCCTGAGGGCTTGCGTGCCGACCTGTAAGGGGCGCCCTGAAATCAGAACCAACGCCACCACGCAATCCTTCGCCCGTGACTGACCCACATGTCCATCTTCCACTGTGAGAAACGGTAACAGGCAGAAAATCGACTGTCGATAAAAAAATGCATTATTGTTGACAGGATGCATTATGCCGGGCAGGCTCAACCGGCAATTACGGGAAAGGCTAAGATGGCGAGTTACAAAAAAGCCGATGCACGCGCCTGGGCTCGGGACAACATGCACGGGTGCGCGAACATCATCATTCCGACCTTTACTGCCGATCTCAAACGCCTGAACGAGAAGGCGATCCGGCACGATGTTCGTAAGGTGATCGAGTTCGGCTTCACCGGCACGCTTCTTGTTTCCGAAGTCATCATCTCCGTGGAGGAGTACGCCCAGTTCACCTCATGGGCGCGAGACGAAGCCGGTGACAAACTACAACTGATCCATCACGCCGGATTCGGTACGCTCGCCGAAAACATCGAAGCCGTGCAGGCCGCGGAGAAGGCCGGCGCCGACTATGTCTTGCTTGGCTATCCCGGAAATTTCTATCCGACGACCGCGAAGGAAATTTACGACTACACCAAGGCGTTCTGTGACAGCACCAATCTCGGCGTCATCCTGTTTCCGGTGCCGCATTGGGGATTTGAGCGCATTCATCCCGCCGGAATGCCGCCGGAACTGATTGCGCAGATCGTGGCCGATATCCCGAACATCGTGTGCATCAAGGCCGAGGGAGGCATGCCCACGATCGGCGGCTTCGTTCAATGCTGGAATCGTCACGCCAAGGATGTCATCGTCACGTGCCCGATCGAAGCGGACGCCATTCCGTTGATGGCAAGCTATCCGATGCAATGGTCGGGAACGAGCAACCACTGTCTGCTCCGCGATCGCGTCCCGGTCATGTTCAACCTCATGCGCGAAAACCGCTTCGAAGAGGCGATGGAGATCTTTTGGCAAGTGCATCCCGCGCGCATGGCCAACAAGAATTTGCAGGCCACCCATATGCCGGGGACCAAGCTCATTCACCGCGCCTACTGGAAATATCAGAGCTGGCTGCACGGGTTTAACGGCGGTCCGCTGCGCTATCCAACGCAGAAGATGATCGACGCGCATATGAGGACGTTGCGGGCCGCCGTCAAAGCCAGTGGTCTCAATCCGACGGATGATCCGGACACCGATTATTTCGTCGGACGCAATCCGGCTTGAGCGGCAGGAGAGGGGCGCGTGATTTACCTTTCGGCCGCCGACACGGATGCCATCCTGGATTGGCCGGCGGCGATCGACTGCATGCGGAAGGCTTATTCCGCGGAGGCCAACAACAGGGCGGTCCCTGGGCGGCTGGTCGCAGCCGACAAGAGCGCCTGGATTCGCTGCATGCCGGCGATCCCGGGCACCGGCCGGTTCATGGGAACGAAGCAGATCTCGCGTACCCGGGACGGAAAGGTCGTCTACGTCATCACGCTGTTCGACAAGGCGACCGGCGAACTTGCCTATCTGATGGATGGCATTTCGATTACGGCGATGCGAACCGCCGCCACCTCGGCGCTCGGTCTCGACGCTTTGTCGGCGCCGGGGCCGATCGGCAAACTTGCGGTGCTGGGATCAGGTCTCGAGGCGCGATCGCATGTGCGGGCAATCGCCGCAGCGAGGCCGGTGCAAAGCTTGGCGGTCTTCAGTCCGACGGCAGCCAGCCGGGAGGCGTTCGCGGAGAGCGTTCGCGCCGATTTGCGTATCGATGCGGAGGCGGTGTCCTCGCCCGATCAGGCTGTGAGCGGTGCGACCCACGTCCTCGCAGCGGCCCGTTCGCGGGATGAGAGCCCAATCCTGTATGGCAACTGGCTTGCGCCGGGCGCGACGATCGTTTCGATCGGCTCCACGACCGCGAGCCAACGCGAGGTCGACGCGTCGGTGGTGGAACGGGCGTCGGTCATCGTCGCCGATGAGGTCAAGGAACTGAGCCACGACACCGGAGACATGATAGCGGCGCGCGAGAAGGGCGTCTCCTTCGAGCATAAGCTGTTTTCCTTGTATGATCTGGTTCAGAATCGCATACCGTATCGGCGCGCCGCGTCGGATATTGCCATGTTCAAGTCGGTCGGTTCTGCGCTTCAGGACATCGCCTTTGCCGAATTTGCCGCGGAGGCATGTGCGGCGCGATCATTGGGGCAACCAATTCCTGTTGCACTGAAGGTTAAGCAGAGCATCGGCAAGAACAGCTAATCGGCGATCTTTTCGTCAGGGAACGCAATGGGTTCAACGCTCTCGACCGACATCGTTGATCGGATCCGCGGCGAAATCCTCAAGGGCACCATGCTCCCCGGCGTCCGGTTGAGCCCTGACGATTTGCGCACGCGTTATGATGTCAGCCTCACCCCGGTGAGGGAGGCGCTCATGCGGCTCGCGGCCGAAGGTCTGGTCGTCGCCGAGGACCAGCGCGGGTTTCGGGTTGCTCCGGTCTCGCGCGAAAATCTGATCGAAGTCAGTGAACTGCGCCGAAGCCTGGAATGCCTCGCGCTGCGCCACGCAATCGAACGGGGCGATCTCGAATGGGAGACGGCGATCGTCGCTGCGCAGCATCGTCTTGCAGCGCTGACATCGCGCCAGCGTGGCGACAAGCCGGAGATCAACGATCAGTGGGAGCAATGCCATCGCGCCTATCATATGGCGCTGATCAGCAGCTGCGGGATGCCGCTGCTACTGAATTTCTGTCGAACGCTGCACGACATGTCGGACCGGTATCGCCGGATGTTCTTGACCACGACACGCCAGGTCGACCGCAGCCGCGAGCACGAGATGATTGCTAATGCAGCGCGGGAGCGTGATGTCGAACGTGCCGTGAAGCTGTTGGACAAGCATATCACTTTCACAGAAACACTCGTGCTCGACGCTTATGATGCGGCCACGGGCAAGACCGGCGAACGCAAGAAGGTCCGTTAGGCGCGGCGCACGGGCGCCGCTCACAAGGGACGTTCCAATATTCCTTGACTAAGGAAATAGCTCAAAGTAGTAGAAGGGCCAGCATCCCTGTCTGTTAGGCGGCCGGTACAAGCCGCAATCGAGGCGCGTCATGGCAATTAACGGTGTCGAGACTGTCGTTTTCTCCGCGACGAATCCGGACGAGTTGATCCGGTTCTTTGAGGATTTCGGGCTGGAGGGAACGCGTACGGCCGCGGGAGCCGACTTCGTGCTTCCGGAGGGTTCGAAAGTCCTTGTGCGCAAGGACAGCGATCCTGCGTTGCCGCCGAAGTTCCTGCCCGGTGACGGGCCGCGCGAAGTCATCTGGGGCGTCGATAGCCAGGCTGCGCTGGATGCCATCGAGGCTGATCTGAAAACCGATCGGGTTGTCACGAAGGACGCAGACGGCACGCTTCGCACCGTCGATCCCGCAGGGATACGGATCGGCTTTCGCGTGTTCAACCGCAAGCCGCTCGAAGGCAAGGTTTCCAACCTGGAGAACAGTCTGACGGAGCGGCCCCGCTGGAACAAAATGCGGAAGTGGTATGACCGGGCCCGGCCGCAGCTCATCCAGCATGTGGTGTTCGCGACGCCGAACGTCGACGAGCAGCTCGATTTCTATGTTGGCCGGTTGAAATTCCGCGTCACCGACGTGTCGCGCGGTCGCGGCGTATTTCTGCGCGCCGAGGGCCGCAATGAGCATCATAACTTCTTCATCGTGAACCGCCCGCTCGGCTTCCATCACATGGCATTCGGTCTGGAATCGATTGACGAGCTGATGGTCGGTGCGAACCACATGCAGCGGAAGGGATGGAAGAGCCAGTACGGACTCGGCCGCCACCGCGCGTCGTCGATCGTGTTTTATTACATGACATCGCCGGTCGGGGGCGAGATCGAGTACACCGCGGACGGCGACTTCGTCGATGACAATTGGCAGCCCGGACTTTGGGTGCCCGATTTCGCCAACCGCTACTGGATGGCGGGCGATGCGCCTCCGGTCGTGGAAGGTGAGGGCATGGTTCCGCTTCCGCAGCCGATGCCGCGTTTCAGCGAAATTCGGTAGCGAAGCGGCAAGGCGCGCTCGCGATCGGGCGTCGCCGTGCAGGTCCAACAACGCTCATAGCTGCGGTGTGGCGTGTCGAGAAAGACGATCATCACTGTCGCCGTTACCGGCAACCACACCAAGCTGGAGCATCACCCCGGCCTGCCATGCACACCTGAACAGATCGCCAATGCGGCGATCGAGTCGGCGCGCGCGGGTGCCGCGATCGCGCATATTCACGTGCGCTATCCCGATGGCCGCCCGAGCATGGAGCTTTCGCACTACCGCGAGGTCGTCGATCGTATCCGCTCGTCAGGCGTCGATCTGCTCATCAACCTCACGACGGGTCCCGGCGGTCGCTTCGTGCCGAGCGACGACGACCCGCAGATCGCAGCGCCCGCATCCAATTTGCTTCATCCGCTGAAGCGCGTCGAGCATGTGGTCGCATTGAAGCCGGATATTTGCAGCCTTGACCTCAATACCATGTGGTCGGAAAGCGCCGTGGTCATCAACACGCCGCGGAACCTGCGCATCATGGCGGATGCCATCCGTGCCGCAGGCGTGAAGCCTGAACTCGAGGTTTTCGATAGCGGCGACATCCG
>NZ_DATMRX010000068.1:0-4855 GCF_035565855.1 Pseudorhodoplanes sp. | reverse complement strand
GGGTCTCGTCGGTCATGTCCTCGCGGCCCGCCGACAGCCTCACCATCGAGCGCGGCATGGTGATGCGCGCGACCGCGATGGTGCGCACGAAGTCGAGCGCATCGATCGCCGCGCCATTCGCGAGCGGCGTGCCTTCCACCTTGACCAGCATGTTGATCGGCACGCTTTCCGGATGCACCGGCAGCGTCGCGAGCGCGTGGATCATCCCGACGCGATCTTCCTGTCCCTCTCCCATCCCGACGATGCCGCCGCAGCAGACGTGAATGCCGGCGTCACGCACATGCTCGAGCGTGTCGAGCCGCTCCTGATAGGTCCGCGTCGTGATGATGTCGCCGTAGAATTCCGGCGAGGTGTCGAGATTGTGGTTGTAATAGTCGAGGCCCGATGTCTTCAGCCGCTTCGCCTGCGCGCCGGTCAGCATGCCGAGCGTGACGCAGGTCTCAAGACCCATCGCGCGCACACCCTCAATCATGGCGCAGACCTTGTCGAGATCGCGGTCCTTGGGCTCGCGCCAGGCCGCGCCCATGCAGAAGCGGCTCGCGCCGGCATCTTTCGCGGCCTTCGCTTCGGCCAGAACCTTGTCGAGGCTCATCAACTTCTCGGCCTTGACGCCGGTGTCGTATTTCGCGCTCTGCGGGCAATAGGCGCAGTCTTCCGGACAGCCGCCGGTCTTGATGGACAGGAGCGTCGAGACCTGAATCTCGGCCGGGTCGAAATTGGTGCGGTGCACCGACTGGGCGGCAAACATCAAATCCGGAAATGGCAGCGCGAACAGATCGCGGATTTCCCCACGCGTCCAGTCATGCCGGACCGCGCTGTGGGGTCCCGAAAGCGGCACGGTAGAATGGGTTCCAAGCGTCATTCGTGGTCCGAGGTCATCTCTTGCGTTGCGCCCGGGGCTTCATGTCATAGTGCCGCCGTCAAGCCAAGCTAGCCATCCAGACAAGGCGGCAGGCGGGTTCTCGGGGAAACGGAATGATTTCACGTCGCAATGTGTTGGCAGCCCTGGGGGCGGGGCTGGCGATACCGGCATGGGCGCAGCATCACCCCGGACACGATCCGGTCTATTCCCACCTCACCGATCCGAAGATCAAGACGCCGCCGCTCGACACCATGAAGCTGCAGCAGGTCTTCGATTCACCCGCGCCGAAGGCGGCGCAGCAGGGCCGCTGGGTCACGCGGGCCGCTCTGCCGCTGCCGCGGAGCGAGATGGCCTGGGCCACCACGCTGAACAATCGCATGCATATCGTGGGCGGCTACGGCGAGCAGCGCGTCGACCGGCCCTATCACCATGTCTACGACCAGGCGTCCGACAAGTGGATCGACGCCCCCTTGCTGCCGCGCGGCGCCAATCATGTCGGGGTCGCGGTGGTGAACGGCAAGCTTTACGCAATCGGCGGGTTCATCGAGCAGAACCGCAGGCCGGACAATCTGTGCTTCGTGCTGGACGGCGACAGCTGGCGCGCCATCGCGCCGCTGCCGAAGCCCTTTGCCGCGATCGGCTGCGCGGCGATCAACGGTCACCTGCACGCCATTGGCGGGGCGATCGGGGATACCTTCGCCACCAAGAAATCGGTCGACTGGCATCTCGTCTATGATCCGCGCATCGACCAATGGTCGACGCGCTCGCCGATGCCGACCGGGCGCGACCACACCGGCACGCTGGCGGTGAACGGCAAGATTCATGTGATCGGCGGACGGGTGGATTCCTTCCACACCAACTCCAACCTGCACCACGTCTACGATCCGAAAGCCGACAAGTGGGAGCCAAGAGCGCCGCTGCCGACCGCGCGGTCCGGACACGGCGCGGTGTTCTATCGCGGCCGGATTTTCGTGATGGGCGGCGAAGGCACGAACCGCGTCTACGGCCAGAATGAAGGCTATGATGTCGAGAAGGACATCTGGGAATCCTACGCGCCGATGCCGACGCCCCGGCATGGACTCGGTGCCGCGGCGATCGGCAACTTCATCCATGTCGCGGGCGGCGGTCCGATCATGGGCGGCGCGATCCAGAGCGCCATCCACGAGGCCTTCACGCTGGACTGACCGCCGAACTGCAAGACACTTGCAACGTGCGGGTCGACTGGCTTCGCGCGGCGACCGCAGGCAGAAAAGCACGGACGTAAGACAGCGTGCGTTTGCGGGTTGCGCCCTTCCGAAGCGGCGGCTAACCAAGCCGGATTGACCCTAGCGAGGCGCCGCCATGGCCGATTCCACCCTCCCCGACCGCCTGTCGAACGATCCGGACAGCCCGTATTACAACGAGGAATTGCTGCAGCGGGACATCGGCATCCGGTTTGCGGGCAAGGAAAAGACCAATGTCGAGGAATATTGCGTGAGCGAGGGCTGGATCAGGGTTGCCGCCGGCAATGCCAGGGACCGCCACGGCAAGCCTCTGACCATCAAGCTGAAGGGGCCGGTCGAGCCTTATTTCAAGGACGCGAAATAGCGCCCCGCACAGGCGCGGCGCTTATTTCTTCTGCAGATCGCGCTGGATGGCTTCGTTCATGCGCCTGTCGAGCAGCGCGTAATCGTCCCGCAGACGGTCGCAGGCGGCCTTCTGCGCCTGGCACAGAATGCGCGTCTCGACGAAGAAGCGGCCCTGATCACCCTTGAGCTCGCGCCGGCCGACCGCGGGATGGGCGTAATGATTGGCGGGCGTGAACGACCAGTTCACATTGCCATCGGTGATGATGGTCCAGCCGTCATTGGCGCTCACGGTGACGCCGGGCTTGGCCTTGAGCGCTGTGAGCGCCGCGGCGACCGATGGATATTCGACGCCTTGCGCAAGGACCGCGCCGGCCGATCCGAATGAAACCGCAAGTCCGGCCGCGCGTACGAGCCGATGCATCGGTCCTCTCCCCTGCACCACTTTGGCGCAAGGCGGGCCCGCGATTCAACTCCTATCCCGGATTGTTGTCCCTGGCGGTCTTTCCGGCCATTTCGGCTTTTTCCGCTTCCGCAGCCTGTTCCAGGTAAAGGCGACCCTGACCGGCATAGAACCACATCTGCGCGGGGTCGTCGCAATCCGCCGCATCCTCGAAGCATTTGCGTGCGAGCTCGAGAAGCCGCCGACTTTCGCGCATGACTATACGTCGCTGGACGGGCGCAGGAACCGGCCGGGCTGGGCATCGACGATCGCCGACAGGGCGTCGGCACGTTCCAGGAGCGCCATGCCGCGTTCGGCATGAAGGCGCATCGTAGCGACCGTGTCCGCCTCGGCGGCATGTCGAAACGCGGCACGCGCGCGTCTGAAATTCTCCTCGGCCTCGCCCATGTCTTCCCTCCAGTCCGAGGGAAACATGGCACAGTCAACACCTGGGGTTGTTGACCTGCATCAAGCTGCCGCGAAAAAACGGCCCCGGACCGAGCGGATTCGTTTTGTTAACCGAGAACGACTTCGGTTGAGGCGGACTCGCATCGCCCGTTTCCTGTCATGCCCCGCGAAAGCGGGGCATCCAGAAACCGTTGCGATTACTGGATCGCCCGCTTTCGCGGGCGATGACAGCATCGCTTCAGCGCCCCGCTCCCGTGCCCACGCCGGGTTGCGCTTCAACATGAGGCAGCGTCTGGGTGCGGATTTTGCGATTGGTCCAGCGGCGATACACCCATTCGGCAAGAAACGACGCTACGGCCGTCACCACCAGCGCCGTGATCGCTGCCGGCTGCTCGCGCCACGTATAGACGGCAAGGATCACGAACATCACAAGGCAGGTCAGGAGCGCCGCCCAGACGATGCTGGCACGCGCGCCGGTGTCCTTCAGGAGTCGCAAGTGGCCGGCATTCACGGCGCCATACACAAGAAGGAAGGCGGCACTTCCCATCATGGCGATGCCCGACAGATCGAACAGCAGCGTGAGCACGATCACCAACGCGGCGGTGAGCAGAAGGCCGCCGCTCGCCTGTTTCCATTCGGTGCGCGACAGGCCGACCGGCAGTTCGCCGTCGCGCGCGATCATGTAACAGACATTGGCCGAACCGAAGAGCGTCGCATTGATTGCCGACGCGGTCGAAAACAACGCGGCGATCGCGATCAGCCGAAATCCTGCCTCGCCGAGGAACGGCTTTGCGGCTTCGGCGAGCGCATAGTCCCGCGCCTGCTCGATCTTGGCGCTCGACAGGTTTCCGGTCACCGTGACCGCGACGACGAGATAGATCACGATGACGAGAATGACGGCGGTGTAGAGCGCGCGCGGCAACAACACGCGCGGATTGCGCATGTCGGCCGCCGCATTGGTGATGAGGTCGAAGCCTTCATAGCCGATGAACAGAATGCCGGCACCAACCAGGATCAGCGTCGCTTCGGGCGAGAGCGCGGGCGAAAAATTGGAGCCATCGATGAAGAACAGCCCGACCGCAGCAAACAAAACGAGGATGCTGACCTTGATCGCCACGATGATGGTCTCGCCGCGGCCCATGATGCGAGCCCCGAACGCATTGAGCAGCGTGAGTGCGAGCACGGAACCGACCGCAAGCGACTTCAGGAGGAACGGGCTCGGCGTCTTGGTGACGAAGGTCGCAGCATAGCTTCCAAAAGCGGATGCGTAGAGCGCCAGCGAAATGATGTAGGCGGCCCACATGAAAAGATTGAGCCCACCGCTGAAGACCCCGTCGCCGAATCCCTTGACGAGGAAATGAACGGCCCCACCGGCGGACGGAAACACCGCGCCAAGCTTGGCATAGGAATAGGCCGAGAGGAGCGCGACGACGCCGCCGATCAAAAAGGCGGCCCACATCATGTTGCCGGCGGCCTGCGCGACCACGCCGAGGATCGAGAAGATTCCGGCGCCGACCATGCCCCCGATGCCGATGGACACTGCGGCGACGAGGCCGATCTGGCCGGCATTCGGGTTCG
>NZ_DATMRX010000067.1:0-4579 GCF_035565855.1 Pseudorhodoplanes sp. | reverse complement strand
CCATCGCCGAATGGATCAGGCGCGGCTACGCGCCGCTGACGCACAAGCCGACGCGCGACGAACTCGCGCAGGAGGCGTCGCTGTTTCTGCCGGCCGGCCTGAAGGGCCCCGCCCTCCTGACGCTGAACAATTTCTACGTCTTCAAGGGCTATAATTTCGCCGACCTGTACGCGCTGTTCGTCGGCAATCTTGCGGACCGCATCGCCGGCGGCGGCACGTTCGCGACGCCATGGGGCAAGATCGAACAGGCGCGGTCGGACCAGATCGAGGCGATCCAGCGCCATCTGACCGAGGCCGGCTTCTATCGCGACAAGATCGACGGCAAGGCCGGCATGAAGACCCGTGCGGCTCTCGGCGCCTGGCAGAAGGCCAATGGCGTGACGCTGGATTGCTGGCCGTCAAGGGCGTTGGCGGAGCGGATGTCCGCTCGCCGCTGATCCCTATCGCGGGCGCTGCGCAAACAAAAAGCCCGGCCAGCCGATCGGCTGCCGGGCTTTTGAAGACGATGTGTCAGATCTGTCAGCAGACCTGGACGCGGCGCACGCGCCACGCATAGCCATCCCACCAGCGCTCACGCACCCAGCGGCAGGCCGGCCCGTAATAGACCGGAGCCGGTGCGTAATAGCCGGGCGGGGGCGGCGGCGGCGCATAATAGGGAGCAGCCGCACCAGCGATGATGGCGCCGGCGGCAATGCCACCGAGCACGCCCGCAGCAACAGCGCCGCCGCGCCAATGCGCATCGGCCTTTCCGGGAACGGCGAGCACCGAACCCGCGATCGTCAAAGCGGCGACGACCGCAATGAACACTTTCCTCATGCATTTCTCCTTCAGGAACCGGTGGGGAGGACCAGCGAGATTGACCAATCCCACGATCGACTTAGCGGCAAAAGGTTACGCACTCTTAGTGTTTAGGGCCATTTTGTCGCAATTTTGGAATCGCTGGCAAAATCGCGAACTCGTCAACAGAGCGAATCGTTACGCCGCTCAAGTGTGAGCGGTCAGTGGCAAATCCGCAACTTGCGCCAGGTCCAGCCATAGGCGTTCCAGACCCGCTGACGCCGGATCACACAGCCAGGAGGCGGCCCGATTGGACGGACATGATAACCGGCATAATAGCGGTAGTCGTGATACGGGCTGTCGGGCCAGGCCAGAACCTCGGCGGCCGACATCCCCCCAATGAGCCCCCGGCTGCGCCAGGTGCCGGCATCCGCCTGGGTGCTGCCGATCGCCGCCGCGGCAACAACGATGGCGCCGAGCAGGCCTGTGAGGGGACGTTTCATCGCATCTCCTTTCCGGAATGCCGGAGCGAAGGTCAAGGACGCAAGGAGGGGAATCCCGCAAACCCTGTGCGCAAGCATGACCCGATCCTAGCGCCGGAGCAATGACCAGAGCTTGCGTATGAGCGCCGGGGGACGACGGCCCACACGTTGAATGGGGAAAGACGGCTGCATCGCGACCCCGGCGCCGGGTGCGGCCGCCCGACCCGTTGCCCCGACCACCGTTGCTTTGCTCGCCGTGCCACGTTTCCTCCGACCTGGCTGCGGCTCGGGGGATAACCTTTTCGGCTTCCGTCGTATCGCGGGGCCCGATTGTCGCAAGATCTCGCGGCCGACCTTTTCGAGAAACAGCTTCTCGCGCTCATGCGTCAGCCTGGACATGGCCTGCGGCAATGAAAGCCATCGCACTGCGCGAACATCTCGCATCAGCGGTCCAACCGGACGCGCGCTGGCCTGCATCCGCCAGAACCTGACGGTCTTCGGCCGCCCGGACGCCTTGTAGACGAGGGAGCCGAGAAACTCGTGCACCTTCACATCGTGACCGGTTTCCTCGATCGCCTCGCGCCGCGCCGCCTCGATGGCGGTCTCGTCGCGGTTCAGCTTTCCTTTCGGAAGCACCCATGTCTTCTGCCGTCGGAGCTGAACGACGGCAAAGAGCGGCCGGACCTTGCCGCGCATCACGATTCCGCCGGCCGCCTCGATCGGCTGGTGCTCCGGCTTCTTTCGCTTCTTTTTCATGGTCTTGTCGTGCTGACGAATCCTGACGGACGCACGACATTATACGCGAACGCGCAGCGGAGATGCATTCCGCTGCGCGCCGGCTTTTACGATTGATCGGAGTTCAGACTAATTCCACCCGGCCTGCTTCTCGCAGGCGACCCGCGCCTTCGGATTGGCCTTCTCCCACTGCGTGATCGTGCGCGTTTCGTTGTCGTCCATTTTCTCGTTCATGCAGATGCAATAGGCGCGGACAATCGCAGGCGTCGCGCCCTTTTCATTCTTGTTGTCGGCAATGCATTGATTCACCCATTTCAGGTCGTCCTGCGTCATCTGTGCCGATGCGTGGGACGCCGCCGTCAGGCCCGTCAAAGTGGCCAGGACGAAAGTCAGGGGTCTCATCATTTTGCTCCAGGGAAAACGGACGCGGAATGCATCCGGGTACAATCCTACAGCAGGGCGCCCAGGGCGCACCCGGCCCGCGCTCACATTTTCGTAGGTCTGGGCGGCGTTGCAGGCTTTAGACGGCGTCGTCCGGATTGAGGCCGTAACGCTTGCAGAGGTTGCGAACGACGTGCGCGTCGGAGCCGCCATGGATCGCGCCGACCACGGCGGATTTCACCCGCCCGTTCTCGGTGCCGACCACTGCGATATACAACTGATTGCCGCTGTATCCGGGCAGCGGGCTCTTGGCGTTGACTGACGCGCAGTAATTCACGTCGCCGCTCGCGGCGGCCGGAAATTTGGCCCAGCGAAATTTCGCTGAGCCGGGCTCTTTGATCACACGACCGACGGCGTCGGCGATGATCTTCTTTTCCTCCGGCGCGAGGTCCCGTCCCCCGCCAAGCGCGGGAGAGGAGCCGTCGGGCGTCACGCAGCCCGCGACGCTCGACACCAGAAGGATGGCCAAGACTCCCGCCGCTTTTGGAACCATGTAACTCCGGGGACCGTCATTGGGGCTTGATCCCCGCTTCCTTGATGATCGGCCACCATTTGTCAATTTCGGCCTTGTGAAATGCCGCCAGCGCTTGCGGGGTCTGCTGCTCGACCGGGAAAATTTCCTGGGCGATCTTGGTGAGCCGCTCACGGGTCACCGGATCGGCCAGCGCCTTGACCAGCGCATCATTGAGCTTCGCCACAATCTCCTTCGGCGTGCCCTTCGGCACCCAGAAGGCATGCCAGAACGAGAAATAGAATCCGGGGAGTCCGGCCTCGTCGGTTGTCGGGACGTCCGGCGCCACGGGAATTCGTGATTTCGCGGTCACGGCATAAGGCTTGATGTTGCCCGCCGTGATCTGCGGCAACGAGACGGCCGGGGTGTCGAGCATCACATCGAGCTGGCCGGCGACAAGGTCCTGCATCGATTGTCCGGCGCCGCGATACGGCACCATGGTGTATTTGGCACCGATGACGTTCTGGAACATCAGCCCGGCGACATGGCTCGGCGTGCCGACGCCGGAATTGCCTTGCGATGCCTTGTCCTGGTTGGCCTTGAGCCAGGCGACCAGTTCCTTGAGATTGTTCGCCGGCATCGTCTTGCGCGCGACGATCAGGAACGGCTGCGTGGAGATGAGTCCGACCGGCTCGAAATCGTTCTGCAGATCGAATTGCAGCGGATAGATCGCACCGCTCGCGACATTCGTGCCCCATTGCCCAATGCCGAGCGTATAGCCATCCGGCGCCGACCGCGCGACCCTGCCGACACCGATGGTGCCGCCGGCCCCAGTTGTGTTCTCCACCACGATCGTCGTGCCGAGGATGTTGCGCATGCTCTCGGCCATGATGCGCGCGATCACGTCGGTCGATCCGCCAAGGCCGAGCGGGACCACAAGGGTGATGGGACGCGATGGATAATTCTGCGCGTGCGCGCCAGAGATCAGCATCGCAGCGCCGATGGCTGCGAACAATAAGCGTAACATGGACGTTTGCTCCCCGTTATTTTGACGGAGAGTCTAGCACGGAAGGGCGCGTACGGAACAAGACCTCTGAGCGAGCGGCCTTATCCAGAGCCCATTTCAAAATTTCACGATGGCAAATGAGTCCACCACACCGCGATCAGCCCGATCACGGCGACGATGATGACTGGTGCTGTCGTCAACGTCCATTTGCTGCCGAGCGGATGATGACGTCCGCAATAGTAACAGCGCTGAAATTTCGTGAGGATCGGCTCGTCCGGTGCGATTGGTGAACCGCAGGACCGGCACTCGGCACTCGGAGACGACATGCGATGTTCCCGGATACGCGCAGCAAGGGCCGCACAGACACAAGCGCAATTCCAGTCCGGTGAATCTAGACGCGCGGATTTGACAATGCGTTAACCGCTGCCGGCGACATCCCCGTCGGTCGCGGGCTCGATCTCGCCGCGACTTTGCAGCCAGAGCGCCAGAAGCCAGCAAGCCATGGCCCAGGCAGCGCCCGCGCACCACCCCGCCAAAACGTCCGTCGGCCAATGCACGCCGAGATAGATCCGGCTCGCGCCCACCATCAGCGTCAGCAGGATCGCGACTGAAACGACATAAGCCTTGAGCCGATTGCGGCTCTGGATGCGCGCGAGCAACGCGCCGAGCGTCAGGTAAGTCACGGCG
>NZ_DATMRX010000066.1:0-9561 GCF_035565855.1 Pseudorhodoplanes sp. | reverse complement strand
AACAACCCGACCGGCACCTATCTGCCGTTCGACGAGGTGAAGCGGCTGCAGGCGGGACTGCCGCGCCACACGCTGCTGGTGCTGGACGCCGCCTATGCGGAATACGTCCGCGCGAACGACTACGCCGCGGGGATCGAGCTCGTCAGCTCCTGCGAGAACGTCGTGATGACGCGCACCTTCTCGAAGATCTACGGCCTCGCCAATCTGCGCATCGGCTGGCTCTATGCGCCGGCCGCCATCGTCGACGCGCTCGAGCGCATCCGCGGTCCGTTCAACGTCAACGCGCCGGCGATCGCAGCGGGCATCGCCTCGATCAACGATTCAGCTCACATCGAGAAGGCGCGCGCGCATAACGACAAGTGGCTGCCCTGGCTGACCACCGAGATCGAGAAGCTCGGCATCAAGGTGACGCCGAGCGTCGGCAACTTCATCCTGCTGCATTTCCCGGAAACGCCGGGCAAGACCGCGGCGGAGGCCGACGCGCTTCTCACCTCGCGGGGCGTCATCATGCGCGCGGTGCGGGCCTACAAGCTGCCGAATTGCCTGCGCATGTCGATCGGCACCGAGGAAGCCAACCGGCTGACCGTGAAGACGCTGGCCGAATTCATGGGGAAGTGATGCTGGCATGGCACTCTCGCCCAGTTCCTGCGACAGCTCGCTGCTTCTTCCCTCCCCCCGCGAAGCGGTGGGGAGGGTCGGCGAACATCGCGCTAGCGATGTGAGCCGGGGTGGGGGGTGTGCTTCGCCCCAAACTCTGCCGATCGCCTTCGCGTCCTCTCCCCCCACCCCCGTCCCCTCCCCACCGCTTCGCGGGGGGAGGGGAGAAAACCGGTGCGCGCTTCGATGACCACCGCCCCCATCGTCTCCCGCCTTGCGGTGATCGGTGCCGGCCTGATCGGCGGTTCGGTCGCGCGCGCGGCGAAGGCTGCGGGCGCGGCAAAGACCGTGGTCGTCACCGACCGCTCGCCCGAGGCGCGCAAGCGCGTGCGCGAGATCGGCGGCGATTTCGCGGACGTCGTCGCGGAAACGAGTGCCGAAGCGGTGAAGGATGCGGACCTCGTGGTGGTCGCGGTGCCGGTCGGGGCCTGCGGCGATGTCGCCAAGGAGATCGCGGACCATCTCAAGCCGGGCGCGATCCTGTCCGATGTCGGCTCGGTGAAAACCTCGGTCGCCCGCGACATGGCGCCGTTCGTGCCCAAGGGCGTGCATTTCATTCCCGCGCATCCCGTTGCCGGCACCGAAAATTCCGGGCCGGATGCGGGCTTCCCGGAATTGTTCGTCAACCGCTGGTGCATCCTGACGCCGGTCGAAGGCACCGACCCCGCCGCGACCGAAAAGCTGAAGGCGTTCTGGGAACGGATCGGCGCCAAGGTCGAGGCGATGACGCCGGAGCACCATGACCTCGTGCTCGCAATCACCAGCCATCTGCCGCACCTGATCGCCTACACCATCGTCGGCACCGCAGATGAACTCGGCGAGGTGACCGAGTCCGAAGTGCTGAAATTCTCCGCCGGCGGCTTCCGCGATTTCACCCGCATCGCAGCCTCAGACCCAACCATGTGGCGCGACGTGTTCCTGCACAACAAGGACGCGGTGCTGGAGATGCTCGGCACCTTCATGGAGGACCTCACGCGGCTGACCCGCGCGATGCGGCGCGGCGATGGCGACGCGCTGTTCGAACATTTCAGCCGCACGCGCGCGATAAGGCGCGGCATCGTGAGCATGGGGCAGGATTCGGCTGCGCCCGACTTCGGCCGCAAACATGGCCCGCTGCCGATCGCGCCGATCGCGCGGCCCTATGCGTCCGACGACGATTGAGACTGATACCGGTCGGGCGAATTAATGCCGTTCGTCCCCGCGAAAGCGGGGACCTAAGTCCTTCGGGATTCCTGCTTTCGCGGGAATGAACGGAGGATGTTGCGCGACGCGCAAATCAGAACAGCGGCGGCAATTGCCCGAGTTTCACTGGCCCGAGCGTTGCAAATCCGTTCTTGAAGCGCAGCGGCATCCGCGTCGCTTTACGGCCTTCCAGCTCGACCGGCTCGCCCAGAAGCGACACCGCGCTCGAGATCGCGCCCGGCGCCATCTGATCGATCAGGCTCAGGGCCGCGCCGAGGCGCTGGTTCCGGTTGCCGCCCTGCCGCGCCAGCGCTTCGATCCCGAGCGCCGGCAGCAATTTCTCGATCCCGGTCGCGGTGACGGTCAATTCGCCATCCAGAAAGCCCTGCCGCGTCAGGCTGAGGTTGCCTGACGCGACCGCGAGGAGATCGCCCTGCTTGAGGCGCATGTTGCGAACCTCGATGCGCCCGTTCGCCTGCTGGATTTCCTTGAAGCGCTCGGCCCAGGACTTCGGCTGGAAATTGCGCAGGCCGATCAGCCGGGTATCGCCGTCGAAGTCGAACGGCGTCGCCGCCAGCGGATGGATGCGCGCGGTCGCTGCCTTCAGCGATGCCGCAATGTCGATCACCGGGTTTTCGCGTACCGTGCCTGAGGCCAGCCGGCCATGGAGCTGGGCATTCTCGGCCGCAAACACGCGATCCGGCTTGTCGCCGCCGACGCTGTCCAGCGTGAGCTTGTTCGTGGACATCGACACCCGCTGCGGATTGCGCGGCGTGCCGCGCAGGCTGAGCTGCGCCAGCGCCCAGTTCGCGCTCAGTTTCGCCGACTGGCCCGGATCGGCCACCGTGAGCGGCCCGTCGATCTCGGCCAGCACGAGGGTCGGCTGATAGACCTGGACCGCGGCCAGGATACTGCGCGCCGCGAGCGTCACCGGGGGCCGGGCTTTCTCGAATGACGCGGTGGCGCCGTCGCAGCGAATTTCGATCCGGAACGGAAACCCGCCGAGCGATTGCTGTCCGCATGCATAGACGCGCCCGGCATGCGCTTCGCGCTCGATCCAGCCGGCCATGGTGTCGCGCGCCCGCTCGGCGGCGTAGAACCAGAAGGCGGACCATCCGGCCACGACGATCACGACGATCAGCGCGGGAATGAGCCAGCCGATCGAGCGGCGCCGCCGCGCTCCGGTGTCATGGGTCATGGGCGTTGTCCCTGTCTGCCCTTCCAAGCCGTCATCAGATAGGCGAATACGGCGTTTCGATGTTTGCGCGGGGGCATGCTAGGCCCTATCTCGCCTGTGCAATGAAGCTCGCAATCGACCAAATCCCCGAGGATCTTTGGGTTTTCGGCTACGGATCGCTGCTGTGGCGGCCGGGCTTCGCCTTTCTGGAAAAGCATCCCGCCCGCGTCACCGGATTGCACCGCTCCCTGTGCGTCTATTCCTTCGTTCATCGCGGCACGCCCGAAAAGCCGGGATTGGTGCTCGGGCTCGATCGGGGCGGCGCCTGCCGGGGCATCGCCTTCCGGGTGGCCGCTGCCGATCGTGCAGCCACCATCGCCTATCTGCGCGAACGCGAACAGGCAACCTCCGTCTATCTGGAAGTCCTGCGCAACGTGACGCTGCTCGGCAATCCGGAGCGCCGCATCGAAGCGCTGACCTACGTGGTCGATCGCGGCCACCCTCAATATGCCGGCAAGCTGTCGATCGAACAGCGCCTGCACCTGATCCGGCAGGGGCATGGCCGCTCGGGACCCAATCCGGACTATGTGCTGTCGACGGTCGCCGAACTGGAGCGGCTAGGATGCCGGGACGCGGAGCTGCACGCGCTCGCGGAGCGGCTCAAGAGCGCCGCCTAGAGCACATTCATTTTCCACCGAAGCAGCCGCTCTTTGGCTGTCATCGCCCGCGAAAGCGGGCGATCCAGTAAACGCAACGCCTTCAGGAGTTTACTGGATGCCCCGCTTTCGCGGGGCATGACAAGAACCAGGGGATGCGATTCCACCTCGAACGAAATCGCTCTAGCGGCGCGGCTGCTGACCCATTGCGACGAGTTCCGCGGTGCGTGCCTCGATCGCCTCCTGCAGCCGATCGTAGAAGGTCTGGCGGTCGAGCCCCGGCTCGATCGGCTCGAGGAAATCGACGCGCACCACGCCCGGATAGCGCATGAACGAGCGGCGCGGCCAGAACAGCCCGGAATTCAGCGCGACGGGTACGCACGGGATGCCGAGCTCCGTATAGAGGAAGGCGACGCCGAACTTGTATTTCGGCTCGGCGCCGGGCGCACGCCGCGTGCCTTCGGGGAAGATGATGATCTCGCGGCCCCTCGCCGTTTCCTTTTTCGCGCGCTCGGTCATCGACGCCAGCGCCTGCGTCCGCCGGCCCCGGTCCACCGGAATCATCTCCGCCTTCGCCGCGCACCAGCCGAAGAACGGGATCCACAACAGCTCGCGCTTCAGGATAAAGGCCGGGTCCCTCAGCACGGTGATCAGCGCGAAGGTCTCCCACATCGATTGATGCTTCGAGGCGATCAACGCGGTGCCCGCTGGAAGATTTTCCAGTCCACGGAATTCGCAATCGATGTCGCAGATCACCTTAAGCAGCCAGAGATTCACACGGCTCCAGTTCTTCACCATGGCGAGCAGCGCATGACGCGGCATGAGCAGCGTCGGCATCGCCGCGATCAGATAGACGAACAGCACGAGATAGAAGACGACGTTGAAGACGATGGAGCGGAAAACGATCACGGCAGGCGGTCCGAATTGATCAGGCGAGGATCCGGTCGATCACCGGGACATGGATGCGGGTGACCGCGACCACGTATTTCACATATTCGGTGAACAACAGTCGCAAGGTCGGGCCATGCGCCCAACCGGCCTTGAGCTGCTCGCTCACCACCGGAAATTCGATCAGCGTGGTGTGCGGGAGCTGATGCGACAATTCCGCCATCGCCCGCGGCATGTGATAGCTCGAGGTCACGACGATCAGCGACTGGAAGCCGCGTTCGGTAACCCAGCGCCTCGTCTCGGTCGCATTGGTGATGGTGTTGACCGCGGTGCGGTCGAGATCGACGCAGCAGGCGATGATGCGCTCGTGCTCGGGTTTGAGCCGCGCGATTTCGCGCTCGCTGGTCATGCGATTGACGCCGGAAATCAGGAGGCGCTGGCCCTTGCCGTGCGCCAGGAGGTCGATCGCGTCCTCGATCCGCGATGCGCCCCCGGTCAGCACCACGATTCCATCGGCCTTTTCGGTGAACGTTAATTCCGCTTCCGGCAGCCGGTGCACGAACCACAGAAAGCCGAGGCCGAATGCAGCGGCCGCCAGCACCCCGAGGCCGAACGCCCAGAACACCGCGCGCAGCAGCCGGCCGGACCCGGCCCGCGATCCGGTGCGCGATGGTGAATGTGATTCGGCGGACGGCATTCTCTTCAACCCCATACCAGAATATCGGAAAATGGGGCCTCGCGATGTTGGCTCACGGTTATCAGATCGAGGCGATGGTCTGGTTGACGGTGCGCCGGGAGGCTTCCGACGCGACCGCGGCGATCACCACGATCTGCGCGAGGATCATCAGGTAGCCGTTGAAGCCGAGCGAGATCGAGCCGAACAGGGCGGCGAATTGCTCGGGCCCGGCATTGCCGCGGATCATCGCTTCCACCGGCCGGATCAGCGCGAACAGCAGGATGGCCGCCGCCCCGCCGATCAGGCCGCCCTTCAGCCCGAGCCACAGGAAATGCCGCTGAAATTGTCCGGCAATGTAGCGGTCCTGCGCGCCGATGAAATGCAGCACCTCGATCACGGGCCGGTTCGCCGCCATCGCGCCGCGGGTCGCGAAATTGACGCTCAGGATCGTTGCCGCGATCACGAGGCCCAGGACGACGATGCCGCCGATCATGACGAAATCGGCGATGGCCCGCATCCGGTCGATCCAGCCGCGGTGATCGTCGACCGAAATGCCGGGCACTTTCTCGGTGAGAGCCTTGCGCAAAGCCGGCACGTCGAGCGCCGAGCCGGTGTCGAGCTTGACGACAATGACGCGCGGCACCGGCAGTTCATCGAGGGACAGTCCGCTGCCAAGCCAGGGCTCCAGCAGCTGTCCGGATTCGGCCTGCGAATAGGGACGGACCTCGGAAATGCCTTCGAAGCCGCGCACGATGCCGACCGCCTCGTCGACCGTCTTGTCGGTCACCTTGCCATCGACCGGCCGGATCTGGATCGTCACCTCGCGCAGCACCTCGGCCTGCCAGTCGGCGGCATTCATGCGCACAAGCATCACCGCGCCGGTGGTCAGCGCGGCGAGGAAGGTCATGATCGCCACCACCGCCACGAGCGCCCGTCCGCCGATCGACTGGTGCGGCACGATCGGCGATTCCATCTTCGGCAGCGGCGCCTCGACCGCGCGGTGCTGCGTGTCTTGCGCGATCGGTGCCGCTGTTTTCCGCGCCGGAGCCATGCCGCCTCAATCGTAGAGGTGCAAGCGGCCGCCATGCAGCACAAGGCGGCGCGCATCGAACTGATCCATCAGGGCGATGTCGTGGGTCGCAATGACGATCGAGGTGCCGGACTTGTTCAGCTCCTGGAACAGGTGCAGGAGGCGCTGACCAAGGCTCGGATCGACATTGCCCGTCGGCTCGTCGGCAAGCAGAAGCTGCGGCCGCGCGACCACCGCGCGGGCGATTGCGGCGCGCTGCTTCTCGCCGCCGGAGAGCACGGGCGGCAAGGCCCACATCCGGTCGCCGAGCCCGACCCAGCGGAGCAGCTCGACCACCTCGTTGCGATAGCTTCGCTCGTCGCGGCCCATGATGCGGAACGGCAGCGCCACGTTCTCGTAGGTGGTCATGTGATCGAGCAGCCGGAAATCCTGGAACACGATGCCGATGCGGCGGCGCAACGCCGACAGACCGTCACCGTTCAGCGTGGAGGTATCGCGTCCGAACAGGGTGATCAGGCCGCGGGTCGGTTTCAGTGACAGGAACAGGAGCTTGAGCAGCGAGGTCTTGCCGGCGCCCGAGGGTCCGGTCAGGAACTGGAACGAATTCGGCTCGATCCGGAACGTCAGGTCGCGCAGGATTTCCTGACCCATGCCGTATCGCAAGCCGACATTTTCGAAACGGACCACGCTGCGCTCCGGTTGACCCTGCCGCTCGGTTGGACTCGCTCTTTCTGGTCATTCCGAGGCATGCGCCGCCCGACGGCGGAATGATCCACTATGGCAAGCACAGCCCGGTATGGTTTCCAATCCGTTAACGATCCGCTGCTAGCGTCGCGGCCGAAATCCGGCTCCCTCCGAATCAGCGATGCTCATCGTCTGCCCCAATTGCGCAACGTCCTACCAGGTGACCCCGGAAAGTCTGGGGGAAACCGGCCGCACCGTCCGCTGCGTCTCGTGCCACAATCTGTGGTTCGAGCAGCCCGCGCCGGCTCTGCCAGAGGAACCCGCCATGGCGGGCACGCCGGCGCTCGATCCGATGCTGATCCGGCCGCCACTGAACGATGTGGTGGATATCGGCGCCGCGCAGACCGGGTTGCCCGAGTTTCCGAACGACCGGCAGGCCGCCATCGAGCCGGCCCGGACCCTGCCGAACGACCTTGCGCCGCCCATCGTCCCCGAAATCCCCCAACGCGAAACGCCCAAGGCTATCGAACGCTTCGCCGCAAAGGTCGCGACCAAGCGCCCGGCACCGCACCGGCGTCCGCTGTCGCATCATGCCTTGCCGGCTCTGATCTGCGTCCTTGGCATGATCCTGGTCTGCCTTCTCGCCGCGCGCCAGCAGGTGGTGCGGTGGCTGCCGCAGACCGCCTCGCTTTATGCCTCGATCGGGCTGCCGGTGAATCTCCGGGGCCTCGCTTTCGAAGACATCAAGACCTCGCGCGAGGTGCAGGACGGGGTCCCGACGCTGATCGTCGAAGGCCGCATCGTCGGCACGACCAGGCGACACACCGAGGTGCCGCGCCTTCGCCTTGCGGTCACCGATCAGGCTGGCCGCGAGATCTATGCCTGGATCGCGCAGCCCCCGCGCGACCTGTTGCCGCCGGGCGAAACGCTGCCGTTCCGTTCGAGGCTGGCTTCCCCGCCCCCCGATGCGAGCGGAGTCACTGTCCGCTTCTTCAACCGCCGCGATCGACAAGCCGGCTTGATGTGAGGATCCGATGGCGAGAATCCTTCTTGCAGAAGACGAAGATTCATTGCGCGAACTGGTCGCGCGCGCGCTCGCGCAGGACGGCCATGAAGTCCTTGCCAACAGCGACGGCGCGGCGGCGCTCGACGCCCTGGTGCGCGACGAGGGGCGTTACGATCTTCTGCTGACCGATATCAAGATGCCGATCATGGACGGCATTGCGCTCGCGCTTGCGGCAAGCCGCGATTATCCGGCGCTGCCGATCCTGCTCATGACCGGCTACGCCGACCAGCGCGAACGCGCCTCGGGACTCGAATTGCTGATCCGCGACGTGATCCAGAAACCGTTCACGCTGATGACGATCTGCGGCGCCGTGCGCGAAGCGCTTGTCGCTCCGCAGATGCACTGAGGATTTCACGGAGCGACCAGTCTTCCTTCCTTGGCCGCCGATTGATCAGCACCAATCCGACATGTCGCGGGTTTGCGGCATTGGCTGGTCGCGACCTTCGGGCATGAACGGGTTCTGATAGCGATCAAGCAACACGAACCATTCGCCGGTGCTCAAGTCGCGAGGAAGCCGGTCCGCTTGGCCGCGCCCATTCTGAAAGACCTTTGCGGTTGTCATAGCAACCGCCAGCAAGCCGCCTTCAAAAATCCTTCAGCAGCCGCTCGATGTAATCGAGCTCGATCTGCGGCCGCGCCGGGTCGGCGAAGCGGCGGCGCAATTCATCGAGGATGCGCCGCGCCCGCTGCACATCGATCTCGCCGGGCACCTTGACGGTCTGGTCGTCGGAATAATCGCGGCCTTGCCGCATCGGACGGCCGAGCGGATCGGTCTCCTGCTGCGCGCGGGCCGGCCCGTTGCGGCCGGGCTGACCGGGTCCCGGCCCCATGCCCGGCTGCTGCATGGCCTGCGCCATGCCCTGCGCCCCACGGCGCAACGCTTCGAGCGCGCGCCCTTGAGAGCCCACGGCGCCCTCCGCATCGCCATCGCCGAGCTCGCCTTCCGCCTCTCCCATCGCCTCGCCGGCCTTGCCGAGCTGGTCCATGCCGTTCTGGCCCTGCTCGCCCTGCTGGCCCATGCCCTTCTGGCGCAATTGTTCGAGAAGCTTCTGCAATTGCTCGCGCAAGGCCTGCTGGTTCTGACGCAGTTCGCCCATGCCCTGCTGATTCTGCTGGCCCTGCTGTCCGCGCTGCCGCTCACGCAGCTGATCCTGGCCCTGCCGGAAGGTGCGGTCGCGCAATTGCTGCTGCTCGCGGATCATGTTGCCGAGTTCGTCCAGCGCCGACATCATGTCGTCGGAGTCCTGATCACCTTGCTGGCCGGGACGCGCCATCTGTAGATTCTCGAGCATCTGCTGCAATTCCTGCAGTAGCCGCTGTGCGGCGTCCTTGGCACCCGAGCGCGCGAGCTGCTCGAGGCGGTCGATCATGTTTTTCAGATCCTGCGAGCGCAGGTTGCGCGCATTCGGATCCATCGGACGCGCCATCTGCTGCGGATTCTTGCGCATCTCCTCGGCGAGCGCCTGCAGGAATTTGTCGAGCGCGGCGCGCAGGTCGTCGGTGAGCTTCTTGATCTCCTCGTCGCTTGCCCCCCGCTCCAGCGCT
>NZ_DATMRX010000065.1:0-22223 GCF_035565855.1 Pseudorhodoplanes sp. | reverse complement strand
GGCCGTCACGATTCCTGCGACATCGGCGGCGCGAGATATATGGATCGGGTGGTGGAGTAGAGTGCTTGCACCGCCCTCATCCTGAGGAGGGCGCGAAGCGCCCATCTCGAAGGAAGAGGGCGGCCCCATCCTTCGAGACGCATTGCATCGCAATGCTCCTCAGGACGAGGCCCAGATAGGCTGCGTCTGGCGCGCGTTTATTGAGCAAAGCGTATAACTAGAACTCCGTTCGTTCCCGCGTAAGCGGGAACCCAGGTGATCTTGGCTCTTGGTCCCCGCTTTCGCGGGGACGAACGGACGAAAGAGCGTCCGCTCACATATCCACTCACGGCCCGACGAGCGGCTGCAACACACGCACGATGCGGTCCACCGGCGTGGATGGCGGAAACACGCCGATGAACTTGCCGTCGCGGCCCATGAGATAGATGTAGGCCGAGTGGTCGAAACCGTAATCGTCCTCGCCGCGTCCGGGCACCTTGTTGAAATACACCTTGTAGGCATGCGCGGCCCTGCGGATCGCGGTCTCGTCGCCGGTCAGCCCGATGATGTTGTCGTGGAAAGACTCAACATAGGCCGCGAGCAATTCGGGCGTGTCGCGTTTCGGATCGACCGAGATGAACAGGCCCTGCACCTGATTGGCCTGCGGCCCGAGCGCCGTCAGCGCGCCGGCCATCGCCATCATGTCGCTTGGGCAGATGTCCGGGCAATGCGTGAAGCCGAAATAGACGAGCAGAAGCTTGCCGCGGAAATCGGCGTCGGTGCGCGTCTTGCCGTGATGATCGATGAGTGCGAACGGCCCGCCGATCGTGCCCTGGCCCCACATCACCGCGTCCATCGATTCGGCCGCGGTGATGAGCCGGGTGTCGTCCTCGGCGCCTGTAGCAGACGGCATCGCCGCAAGGATGACGATGCCGAGAGCAGCGAATGCGCCTGTTATCGTTTTCGACCGGATCACGCCCCGAAGGTGAGCTGGCTGCCGGTCGTCGACAACACGAGGCGATCGGGCAGGTGGGTCTGGACGGTCTGGATGAAGTTCGTGCCGCTGCAATGCATCGGGATGATCGCGTCGGGATCGAGCTCCTTGATCTCGCCGACCACCTGCTCGAGATAATCCTTCGGCGCCGGCCCGAGATGGAAGCCGCCGACCAGCGCGTGGATCTTCTTGATGCCGGAAACTTCCTGCGCCTGCCGCGCGGAATTCACGATGCCGACATGGCCGCACGAGCTGATGACGACGAGGCCCTTGTCCTTGATGTTGTAGACCGTGGCGTGCTCGTGAATGTGTTCGTCGGGCACGATCTTTCCCTGAAGCTCGGCCGGCGCGTAATGCGAGGCATTGCAGCCGAGCCCGTCCTTGATGCCGAACTGGACCATGGTGTTCGGCAGCACGCGCTCCTTGCTGGTGCGCTTGATCTTGCCGGTGGTGAAGGCGTGATCGGCGACGACCGTCGGACTTTCCGCGAGCACGACCGGGATCTTTTTCGCGGCGAGTTCGCGCCGGTCGAGGACGCCGAATTCCGACAACGCGTTTTGCGGACCGGTGAGGCGCTGGCAGAAATTATCCTCGCCGCCGGCATAGAGCTTGATGTCTGCGGGGAGCTGGTCGCGGAATTTGGCGAGGAAACCCAGAAGGCCGCCATAATGATCGAAATGGCCGTGGCTGACGATCAGCGCATTGGCCTTGGACGGTTCGATTTTCAGGATCTCGATATTGTTGAGCAGCGCCTCCGGGCTGTAGCCGAAATCGAGGAAGAGGTTGCGCTCTTCATTGCCGCGCTGCGAGGTGGCGAACAGCGACAGGCCCCATTGATTGTGCAGGATGTCGCGGAAAGTCGCGCCGCGTCCGCCCTTGGCCGGCGGCTGGCTGGTGATGCCGGCGATCTTCATCGGTTTGAGGAAGATGTCGTGGCTGGAATCGATCAGCACGCGCAGCGACAGCTTGTCCACGGTCGGCACCTGGATCGGCGCAGCGTTGGCAAACTCGATGCAGGCGAATTCACCTGCGACCGCAGCGAAGGCGGTTGCAGCGAAGGAATGTTTGAGGAAGTCGCGTCGCGCGATAGATGTCATGGGATGCCCCGGAAAAGTTCATGCGTGGCATGATGCGCACGCACCGCAGCGCCATCATGCTAGGCCCGCCGGAGCGTCGATCTCAAGCAAATGGTATTCTGAATTGCCACGATGCGGGAGAACGCTGTTACAGCGGTCCGCACTGGCGACAGCATAAATCGGTTGCCGTCAGACGGCCTTCGGCGACCTGACTTCGCAGTCGGGAGATGCCGCCGGCTTTTGCGCATCGAGCGGCGTGACCGGGACCATCTGCGTCTTGGGCGGAAAGAGATTGGGTGCGCGCACGACACCGCTGATGCCGAGCAAGCCGATGCCGAACGCAATGACTGCGCCGACAATGATCGGAAGCGGGCCGGAGCGCTTTTGCGCTTCCCAGGCCTGATGCTGGCGCATCTCGTGTATCATTTTCATGGTGCGGACTGGCTGCGCAGGGCAGGCCTCACATTGTCGCCGGACCCGTGCCAGCGATGGATGCAACTTATGGGCGATGGTGCGTTGCGCTTGTCTTAATTGGATTGCGGAGTCGCCGCTCCCGGCAGTGAAAGCGCCGTCGTGTGCTCAAGAGCGGATTAGGCAGACCGCGCGCTTTTGATTCAAATCGAAGCGATTTGGTATCTGGCGCTATGCGCCCTTATGCCGACGCGAGCAAAAGCTCGGCAAGGCGGTCCGGCATGTCGATCATCGCGTCATGGCCGCAGGGCATGTCTTGCACATTCCATGCGGGATCGGCGCGCAGCCGTGCGGCGATCGCGTCAAAGCCCGCCGAATTGTAGCCTTTCGCGCGGATATAGGTCTTCTTCGCAATCCTTTCGCGCGCGCCTGTGAGCTTGACCGGATCGCCATAGGTGCCGATCGGTTGCGGCGTGCATTTCCGATCGACATAGGCTTGGTCTTTTGCATTGACGTTGAAATAGGCCGCGCGCGCCGGAGGGATACCAAGCTCGCCGCGCTTGATCGCGGCATTGACGGCATCGCGCAATCCTTGCCGCGACAGGCTCATGATGGTCGCACCGTTCTGCGGTACGAACGCATCGAGGAACACGATCGATGCGATCTGCCGCTGCACCTTCTCCGCGACACCGGAGATGACGATGCCGCCATAGGAATGGCCGACCAGGACAACGCGCTCGAGATCCTCAAAGCGGATGAGATTGGCGATGTCCTCGATATGGGTAGTGACCGTCGGCCGTGTGCCGATCAGATGCGAGCGGTCGCCAAGCCCGGTCAGCGATGGCGCATAGACCTTGTGGCCGCGGCGTTCGAGCCGGTCGCTCACGCGGCGCCAGCACCAGCCGCCATGCCATGCGCCGTGGACGAGGACGAAGCTTCGTGGCTCGCCTTGCGCAAGGGCCGGCGTCGCCAGCGCTGACACGGCGGCAGCGGTGCTCGCGAGGACAGTGCGGCGGCTCAGCGGGGCAGGGTCGTCGGACCGATCGTCGGACATGGGGGTATTCTACGCCCTCCCCGTGAAAGGGGGAGGTGAAGAAGAAAATGCCAATGATGATTGTCGGGCCGGACGCGAAACGAATTGCCGCCCGATCAACCCCGCTGCCGCTTCCATTCCTTTTCCGGCAGCTTGGCGCCGGACCGTTGAATGGACTTGATCCGCAGCGGGATCTGGCCGGATTTTTCCGCGATCTCGCGATCCTGTTGCTCGATGATGTGACGTGCGGGGGCGTCGCCCTCGAGGCCGCCCAATTCGTCGGCGGGGACACGGCGGTTGGAGCGCTGGCTGCCGTCCTCGTAGATGACGTCGAACAGGACGAATTCGGTCCGCTTCGTCGGTTTGCGCGCCATTGTTGTTCTCCTTGTTGGAGCGCCGGGTTCGAATCCTGAGAACACGGATGCCGTGCGGACGGCAGCGCTCGGACCTTCAGCTTGTGAGAGTGATCCGGGGCGCAATCGCGCAACCTCGGATGGATGGGTTTTATATGCGGGATGAACCCCGCCTGCGCAACCGGCCCGCTCGCATGGACGGTGATCGGTCCATGCAGTGCGCATTTCGCGCTGCGAGGCGACCAGAGGGGCTTCCGGGTCCTTCAACTTGTGATGCAGCAGCGCGTGTTGACTGCAACTTAAACGAGTATATTATAAAACGCGCAACTTAGCGTCATATCGGAGGGAGGGACCGATGGCGATCGACTCCAAAAGCGCTGCCGAAATCATCATGACGTCGTATCGAAGCCTTGCAGTCGAGATACCTGAGCCCGCTCCGCTTCGCGCAGCGGCGGCCGCGAAGGGGATGCCGCAGGACTTCTGCAAGGTGTGGCCTGCCGCGAAGCCCATACTCACGGCGCTGGCCACCCTGGTCCTGATGTTACCGGGCTATGGACAGGTCGCAGCGGGAGTCCTGACCGGACTTATCGCTGTCGGCGACAAAATCGCGGGCGATCTTTGCAAGTGAGCTGACACGTCGTCCGGGACGGCGCGCTTCGCGGCGCAGGTTGTCGCGTAGGGTGTCCGTCTATTGGGATGCCCAGCGCCGGTCGATGCGCTGCAAGGTGCCGTCCGCGCGAATGGCAGCGAGTCCGCTGTCGAGCTTCGCGATCAGGTCGGCCGACTGGCCCTTGCGCACGGCTACAGCGAGCGGCAATTCGAGAAACAGCTTGTCCGGCAACGTCACCTTGCCGGCATGCAGGGTCGCGGCGAGTTTGCGCCCGACCTGGAAGTTGAGCGCCGCAGCATCGGCCTCGCCGGACAGCAATTGAGCGAAGCTCTGGTCGTAATCGGCATTGACTACGAGCTTCACGTCCGGCGCGGTCTTGGCGATGAAGCCTGCCAGCGGTCCGGTCTTCGGTGTGACCACGACCTTGCCAGCGAGCGCTTTCAATCCGTCGGGCGTCGGCTGCGGCGCGCGCACGAACAACGCGCCGCCCGTGATAACAAGCGGAGCAGTGAAGTCGAAGCTCTTGAGCCGTTCCGGATTGATCGCGAGCGGAAAGACCGCGTCCGCGCGGCCATCCTCCAGCGTCTTCTGAATCTCCGCGAACGGCACCGGCACATAGACGACAGTGAGGCCGGCGCGTTGCGCCGCGGCATCCAGGATGTCGACGGCGAGACCCTCCGACTTGCCGTCCTTCACTTCGGCGAAGGGCGGGAAGCGGACGTCATGGGCAACGCGGATGATTTGCGCCTGTACCCGCAGGGGCATGAAAGCGATCAACATGAAAGCGATCGCAAAAGCTGTAACGGCCCGGATGACAATGCGCATGGTGCCCCTCGCGTGACGATGGAGAAGCCTAGCACAACGGAAACGGCGAGAGGTATGCCGCAGCGGTTGCAGCCTACTCCGCCGCCGCGAGATCGGGCGCGTCGATGAAGCCGCCGGACTGACGGCGCCACAAAGCGGCGTAATGGCCGTCGGCGGCCAGCAATTCGTCATGCGTGCCCTGTTCGACGACGCGGCCTTTGTCGAGGATGACGAGGCGGTCCATGCGCGCGATAGTCGACAGACGGTGCGCGATGGCGATCACGGTCTTGTTCTTCATCAGTTCGTCGAGGCTGGACTGGATCGCGGATTCCACCTCCGAATCGAGCGCGGAAGTCGCTTCGTCGAGCACCAGGATCGGCGCGTTTTTCAGGATCACCCGGGCGATGGCGACGCGTTGCCTCTGGCCGCCCGACAATTTGACGCCGCGCTCGCCGACCTGCGCGTCGTAGCCGCGCCGGTGACGCCAGTCCTCAAGCCCGAGGACGAAGTCATGAGCCTGGGCGAGCTTCGCGGCCGCGACGACCTCGTCGTCGGTCGCCGACGGCCGGCCATAGCGGATATTGTCGCGGATCGAGCGGTGCAGAAGTGACGTGTCCTGGGTCACGACCGATATCTGGGTGCGCAAGGATTCCTGCGTCACTTCCGCAATGTCCTGACCGTCGATCAGGATGCGGCCATCCTCCAGTTCGAAGAAGCGCAGCAGCAGGTTGACCAGCGTCGATTTCCCCGCGCCGGAGCGGCCGACGAGGCCAATCTTTTCTCCCGGCTTCACCGAGAGCGACAGATCCTCGATGAGCCCCTTCTCGCTGCCATAGCCGAAGCGGATCTGCTGAAATTCGATGGCGCCGCGGGTGACTTTCAGTTCGCTGGCGCCGGGCTTGTCGGGTAGACCCAGCGGGCGGGCGATCGCGCGCATGCCTTCCTGGACCACGCCGATATTCTCGAAGATGTCGGTGATCTGATAGGCGACCCAGCCGGCCATATTGACGATCTGCCAGGCGAGCGGCAGCGCCATCGCGACAGTGCCGACCTTCACCGCGCCTTGCGTCCAGAGCAGGATCGACAGCCCGGCGACCGTCACCACCATCGCAGCGTTCAGTGTCGCAAGCGTCAGCGTGAACAGGGTATTGAGACGCAGCGAAGCATGAAACAATCCGGTATGCGTCTCGACCGAGTTGCGCACATAGGCGTCTTCCTCGCGCGCACGGGCGAACAGCTTCAGCGTCAGGATATTGGTGTAGGTGTCGACGATGCGCCCGGTCATGATCGAGCGCGCTTCCGACACTTCGACCGATCGGTCGCGCATCCGCGGCACGAAGATGCGCAAGAGGATCGCGTAACCGACGAACCACACGAGGATCGGCAGAGCGAGCCACGGATCGGCGGAAGCGAGAAGCAGCATCGCGCTCGTGCCGTAGACGAGGATGTACCAGACCGCCGTGATCATTGAGACCAGGCTCTGGCGGATGGCGGGACCCGTCTGCATCACCTTGTTGGCGATGCGGCCGGCGAAATCGTTCTGGAAGAACGCCCAGCTCTGGCGCACGACGTGCCAGTGGCTCTGCCAGCGGATCAGGTTGGTGACATTGGCCGCTATCGCCTGGTTCGCGACCATGTTCTGGGCGGTCAGCGCCAGCGGACGCAGCACGACCAGCACCAAAGCCATGCCCAGCAAAATGTGCCAGCTGTCCGCGAACAGCTTCGCCGGGTCGCTGGCCGTCACCAGGGTCACCACGCGGCCGATGAAGACCGGGATGGTGACGTCCAGCAGCGCGACGATGAAGCCGGTGACGAACAGCGCGGCGAACAGCCCTTTCGCCTGCCGCGCAAAATGCCAGTAGAAGGCGCCCAGCGTCGGCGGCGGCTCGGGATTGTCAGGCAGCACCGTCGGCTGCAACGCTTTTTCGAACCACTGGAACATGCGGGCGCCCGGGCACGGCAAAAGGCGGCGCCAAGGCGCCGCCTGTCTTGCTCGACATATGAACGATCGGATGACGGAAGCTACATCCGCATCATGTCGGGAGCGTGGCCATCAGGGCAGGGACGTGTGCCGCCCGCAGGAAATTCAGCCCGCGCAGGAGAACGGCGCCGGCGTGGCCGCGGGATCGCCAGGACCTGCGAGGATCGCCGTGCCCGCCGAAATCTCCGCGGCGTCTTCGGAGGTTGCGTTGGGGCGCAGGCTGCGCTGGAGATAGTAATGCGCCAGCCCCGCCAGCAACTTGTCGCGCGCATGCGCGGCGCAATCGGGGCTGAGCCGCGAGACGACCACGACGGGAGCCAACTCCGCATGGATACTTTCGTCGTCGCCGGCATGGAGTGCGGCGCGGCCGTCGGTCGCGACGTCGCCCTCGAGAGCGGCAATCTCGTCGTCATGCGACGAGGACGTGCCGCCCGTGTGGATCGCATGCGCCGTCAGCAGCATGCTCGCCAGCAGAGCGCCGCCGAGAACGAACAGCGCGAGCTTTCGTGCGAGGAGCCAGTCGCGGCGGGATTGCTGTTGCGAGCGAAAGAAAGATCGCGGCAGGACGTATGTCATGGGATTGGTGAGCATGGAAGTGCGGAGGGAAGACCGTTTGATGCGGCATCCTCATACCGATGCACCGCTTAAGGCAGCTTAAGAGCTGCGGCCGCGATAAGGCCGATCCGCCGCAAGGGTAAGGGCGACATCAACGCAATCGTTCGCATTGAATCGATTGCCTTAAGCACGCGGCGTCGAGCACCCGGCATCATCGCGCGATCACGCGCGCAAAAAAAATACGGCCAGCAGATGCTGGCCGTACGATTGTCCAAGCGTTCAATACGTCGCGCGTCAGCGATGCTGAACCACGATCTTGGTGCCGACCGGCACGCGCTCGTAAAGGTCTTCGATCTCGCTGTTCACCAGCCGGAAACAGCCTGAGGACACCGCGTGACCGATGGTCTCCGGCGCATTGGTGCCGTGCACGCGATAGGCCGTCGAGCCGATATAGAGCGCACGCGCGCCCATCGGATTGCCGGGCCCGCCCGCCATGAAACGCGGCAGATAGGGCTGGCGCTGAATCATCTCCGGCGGAGGTGTCCAGTCGGGCCATTCCTGCTTGCGCGTGATGGTATGCACGCCGCCCCAGCGGAATCCGTCGCGACCGACGCCGACGCCGTAGCGGATGGCGCGGTTGCCGCCCTGCACGAGATACAGGAAGCGATCGTTGGTGTTGACGATGATCGTGCCCGGCGCTTCGTGCGTGCGATAGAACACGGCCTGCCGCCTGTATTCATAAGGCAGGACGAAACCATCGTTGCTATCGCTTCCGGGATCGCGATCGCGAATTGTCGGTGCCGGCACCTGACCAGCACCCTGGCCGATCACCGGAGCAGGCATTGCGCACACCACCATCACGCCGGCGCAGGCCAGCAAACGCATCCAGTTCATGTCGGAAATCCGGCTCCCCATGACGACATTAAGGTAACTCTGACCCAAATATGTGGCAAAATTCAATATGCGCGGGAACCCGCTTTCGGCGCCTCCGATCCGTGCCCAACGGTATGATATTGCTGCATTTTCGGGCCAGGGCATCGACCGACGCCCTGGCGACCGCTTAAAATGGCTCCCAAAAGCGCCTATTGCTGCTGTCCGGGGCCGGCGCCGACGAAGCCCGTGATCTTCCAGCCGCCGGCATCCTTGACGTAGCAGAGCTGGTCATTGCCGAGCGGGGACAGCGCATCGGCCGAGACATACCCGACCTTGCCGGACGGGGTGACGACCCGGACCAGCGGGACCTCGTTCTGTGCCGGCTGCGGCTGTTTCGGGTCCGGCATGATGCGGATCAGCACCGGGTTCAGTTTCTCGGTGACCGGGGCATTGGCCCGCGGCGCGCTGCGAACCTCGACCCCAGCTTCCAGCGGATAGGCGTAATCGCCCGGATCGGTGCCAGTCGCCTTGACCACCTCTTCAAGCTGCTTCTCGTCGAATTCCGGATCGGCCGGTGCGCAGATCACACCCTGCTTGCCCGGATAGGGCGTCCCGGTCGGGTCGAAGGCGTAGCCCTGTAGCATGTCCCAGCCGACCGGCTGCTTGCCGGCGAGGCCGATCGCGGTCGAGAGATTGTCGATGCCCGATTTCTTCTTGTCAGCCTGGTCGCCCTTTTCGCCGTCCCAGAAGAAGCCCTGCGGCACGACCATCTTGCTCAGGGCGGCGCGGTCCTTCTTGGCGGCGACTTCGCCGAGCTGTTTGCGGAAAGCTTCAAAGCTCGGGTCGTTGACCGGACCCGGAATCTTCACGGTGATCGGGGTGTACGGCTTGGCCGGAGCGACAGGGGGCGGCCCCTTCTGCGGCGGCTGCTTCTGCTGAGCCTGCGCGCCGAACGGCGCGGCGATGAGAAAAGCAATGGCGAGGGTGGTTGCGTGACGTGAGATCGCGTGGCGCATCTTGAACCTCCGGGACGGCCGAGCCTAACCGGTAGGGCACGGAAATGCGACCGGTCTGCGGCGGCTGCCCAGATGATTTTCGCATCAGTTGCGCACTGCACTCACACGCATTGCGCCACAGTGCTAGAAGCGATGGTCTCTCAACGCCATCCGGTCGCCGCATGACACTTACATCCCCACTTCTGTTGCCGATCCTCCTCTTGCTCGGCTCCAACATCTTCATGACATTCGCCTGGTATGGTCACCTGCGTTTCAAGGAACAGCCGCTGCTGCTCGTGATCGTGGTGTCCTGGGGCATCGCCTTCATCGAGTATTGCATGGCCGTGCCGGCCAACCGGTGGGGCAGCGCGGTCTATACGACGGCGCAACTGAAGACGATTCAGGAGGTGATTACGCTCCTGGTGTTTGCAGGCTTCTCGGTCGTCTATCTCAAGGAGCCATTCACCTGGAATTACGCGGTCGGCTTCGCCTTCATCGCTGTCGGCGCCTTCTTCGTGTTTCAGAAATGGTGATCGCTTCGCGCGCCATCATTTGGCCGGCGAAAGCCGCAGGATCTTGCCATTGCTGTCGTCGGTGACGAGCCACAGCGCCCCGTCAGGCCCCGTGCGCACGTCGCGGATGCGCTGGCCGAGCTGACGAAGCAGGCGCTCCTCGCGCGTGACTGTCTCGCCATCGAGTTCGAGCCGCACCAGGATCTGCGTGCGCAGGCCGCCGATGAAGGCATTGCCCTTCCATTGTGGAAACAGATCGCCTGTGTAGATCGTAAAGCCCGAGGGCGCGATCACCGGCGTCCATTGCCGGATCGGCTGCTCCATGTCGGGCTTGTGCGTACTCTCGTGGATCTTCGCCCCACCGTAATTGACGCCGTAGCCGATCACCGGCCAGCCGCAATTCTTGCCGGGTTCAGGAATGTTGATCTCGTCGCCGCCCTGCGGCCCATGCTCGTGCATCCACAATTTGCCGGTGACCGGATGGATGAGCGCGCCCTGGCTGTTGCGATGACCGTAGCTCCAGATTTCAGGCTTGGCTCCGGCGCGTCCGACGAACGGGTTGTCTTTGGGCACCGAGCCATTGGGCGCGATGCGGATGATCTTGCCGAGATGATTGTCGAGCGACTGCGCAAGATCGGGGTATACGAAATGATCGCCGGTGGTCAGAAACAGGTTGCCGTCGCGCGCCTGCGCGATGCGGCAGCCGAAATGCAATCCGCGGGACGGCGGCCCTTCCTGGCGAAAGATCCGCTGCACATTGCTGAGCTGCGTTTCGCCGGGCTCGAGTCTCGCGCGCGCGAGCGAGGTCTGCGCGCCGCCGTCGACCGGGTCGGAATAGCAGAAATAGATCGTGCGGTTCTGCGCGAAGTCGCGATCGAGGATGACGTCGAGGAGGCCGCCCTGGTTTTGCGCGAGCAATTTCGGCACGCCTTCGAGCGGCGGCGACAGCTTGCCGTCGCGAGTTGCGACCCGCATGCGGCCGGGGCGTTCGGTGACGAGTATCCGGCCATCGGGAAGGAATGCGAGCGCCCATGGATGGGACAGACCGGAGACTACGGTGTCGACGCGGATGTCACCGAGATCGGATTTGAACACCTGCTGGGCCTGTAACGGCCCTGATGCCAGCACCACCACCAGCGCCGCACCGATCGCACCACTTCGCATTTCGACCGCCTCCGCATCCGCTCGCAACGCAACGGTAGGCGACCGCCTGCAGTTCCGGAAGGGTGCCGGAATGCCGCAAGCATTCCGATCACGCGATTGCGATGGCGGTGAAAATCAGTGGCGACGCGTGAATGCCGCGGTCATCGCGCCAAAGCCTGCGAACAGCAAGCCGAGCAGGATCGCAAGCGGCAGGACACCTTCGTCCGCTGTGATGATCGCTGCAAGGGTGTCGGCGCGTGCCGAGCCGATCGCGACCGCGGTGACCGCGACGATGATGCAGATCACGAGGACTGCGGTCATCAAAAGATGAGCGAATGCCAGCTTGCGCTTGGTCAGCGGCCGGGCATTGCGCAGAGGGTGCTGGAATCCGATTCCCGCGACCCGATTCCTAGTCATGGCACGTGCTCCAAACGAGCGAATCAGCCCCGGAGGCAACATCGTACTGAATGCTGGCTGCGCTCCGGCCGGAAAACGGCACAAGCCGTCAACTCGCATGGCGATTTGATGACAAACGGTTAATAGGCCTTAACCGTTAGCGAAGCGTTAAGATTTCACTCCGCGGCGAGGGGCAGTGTCTGCGGCCGATAATCCATCGCGATGTGCAGCGGCTCTGCGGCAACGCGCGCATGCCAGTCACGCAGCGCCGGAAACGGACGCAGGTCGAAGTCACATTGCTCGGCGAGATGCGTGTAGGAATACAGCGCGATGTCGGCGATCGAGTAGCGTCCACCCGTGACGAAGCGATTATTCGACAGATGCTTGTCGAGCACGTTGAGCGAGCGCTGTCCCTCTTCCATCCAGTCATCGAGCGCGTGCTGCTGCAATTCACGCCCGCCCTTGACGAGGCAGAGCCAGAAATAGGCGGCACCGATATTCGGCACGATGGCGTGCTGCTCGAAAAACATCCATTGCAGCACCTGCGCGCGCTCGAACGGGGTCTCGCCGTCGAGATGCGAGCCCTCGGCAAGAAACCACAGGATGGCATTCGATTCAGGGAGGAAGCGGCCGGGCTCGATTTCAAGCAGCGGGATTTGGCCGCTCGGATTCTTGGCAAGGAAATCCGGCGTATGGGTTTCGCCCTTGAGAATATCGATCTCAACCAGCGTATGCGGGAGTGCGAGCTGCGCCAGAGCGAGACGCACCTTGTAACAATTCCCCGACCGTTGCATCGAGTAGAGCGTGTACATCCATGGCTCCCGTAACCTGAGTCGTGAATGCCCTTGGTCCGTGGTCCCCGCACGATTCAGCATGGCGCAATCGACAGAATTGGAAAAGCCCGGCCATTGCAAGGCTACGATAGGGCATCCCATCACAAAGTGACGTTCGTTGCGTGACATTGCGGTGCAGCGAAATAATCGTTTCGTCTTTCGGGCTTTCGCTTCAATGCGGAACGGCCCCATCGGTGCTGCAATGCATCGCTGTCGCCCCGGCGGGCCTTGGCGGCCCTTGGCCAAGGCTGGCGGGGCCATCGGCATTCATGCATCCAGGGGCATCGATCCATTCCCCCGGATCATCTATCCATCACCGATTGTTGCTTGCAGCGCAGCAAAATGGGCATTACCAAGCCTCCGAAATCCTGACGGCATTGCCTCAAAATCAAGGAGACCGGTTCCGATGGCCTTCCTCGCCGACGCGCTCGCCCGCATCAAGCCGTCCGCCACCATTGCGGTGACCGACAAGGCGCGCGCGCTGAAAGCCGCGGGCCGTGACGTCATCGGTCTCGGCGCCGGCGAGCCCGATTTCGACACGCCAGCCAACATCAAGGCGGCCGGCATCAAGGCGATCGAAACCGGCAAGGCCGCCAAATACACCGCGGTGGACGGTATCCCGGAATTGAAGGCGGCGATTTCGGCCAAGTTCAAGCGGGAGAACGGGCTCGACTACAAGCCGTCGCAGATCATCATCGGCACCGGCGGCAAGCAGGTGCTGTTTAACGCGCTGATGGCCACCATCAATCCGGGCGACGAGGTGATCATCCCGGCGCCCTATTGGGTCAGCTACCCGGAAATCGTCGCCTTGCTTGGCGGTACGCCGGTGCCCGTTGTGACGACGATGGCGACTGGCTTCAAACTGACCGCGGAACAGCTCGACAAGGCGATCACGCCGAAGACCAAGTGGCTGATCTTCAACTCGCCGTCGAACCCGACCGGCGCCGCCTATACGCGCGACGAGGTGAAGGCGCTGACCGATGTTCTGATGAACCACAAGCATGTCTGGGTGCTCACCGACGATATGTACGAGCACCTGGTCTATGACGACTTCAAGTTCACGACGCCGGCACAGGTCGAACCGGGTCTTTACGATCGCACGCTGACGCTGAACGGCGTGTCCAAGGCCTATTGCATGACCGGCTGGCGCATCGGCTATTCCGGTGCGCCCGAGCATCTGACGAAGGCGATGGCGATGCTGCAGTCGCAGTCGACGTCCAATCCGTCGGCGGTTGCGCAATGGGCCGCGGTCGAGGCCCTGACCGGACCGCAGGATTTCATCGCCAGGCACAACAAGATCTTCAAGGAGCGGCGTGACCTGATCGTCTCGATGCTCAATCAGGCGAACGGTATCCAATGTCCGAAGCCGGAGGGCGCCTTCTACGTCTATCCGTCCTGCGCTGGCACCATCGGCAAGACCGCACCGTCCGGCAAAAAGATCGTCACCGACGAGGATTTCGTCTCGGAATTGCTGGAGAGCGAGGGCGTTGCCGTGGTGCATGGCTCGGCGTTCGGCGCAGGCCCGGCCTTCCGGATTTCTTACGCCACCAAGACTGAAGACCTTGAAGAGGCCGGCAAGCGCATCCAGCGCTTCTGCGGCAATCTGAAATAGGCTGCGGCTGCCAATCGGCCCCGGCATGGGGGCGATACCGAGCCTGAACGCGGCGCCGCTTAGAGGCGCCGCAGCGGCTTAACGAATTTGTATCGCCGGCAACTTATCGTTTCCCGACCGGTTTGCGGACTCATTTCGGCCGGACTTTCGGCGCGTAGTAGCCGCAACGGTTCTACGTTTCACCAGCTACAAGGGTCTCCCCATGCTCCGAACATCGCTTCTCGCCGCGCTCATGCTGGCGTCGGCACAGCTTTCGCCGGCCTCCGCGCAGCAGGGGGTGCAGGCCGGGATTCTCGAATGCCGCAGCGGGGGTACAGTCGGCTTCATCATCGGGTCCGTCACCGAGTTGAGCTGCATCTTCCGGCCGGATTTCGGGCCGATCCAGCCCTATCGCGCGACGCTGTCGCGGGCGGGCGTCGATGTCGGCGCGACCGCCGTCTCCGCTCTGACCTGGGCCGTCTTCGCGCCGACCCAGCAACTCGGTCTCGGTGACCTGTCCGGGAATTATGGCGGGGTCACCGCCGGAGCGACCGTCGTGGTCGGCGCTGGAGCCAATGTGCTCTATGGCGGCTCCAATAATTCGGTTGCGCTTCAGCCGCTCAGCGTCGAAGGCTCGGTCGGGCTCAATGTCTTCGCCGGTGTTGCCGGCATGACCCTGCGCTTCGCGCCGTAAGGGCTCCTGTTGCCTGACACGGCGCCGGTAAACGCGCTTCTCCCGCGAGTGAGAGGCGGCGTCGGGCGGCGCTTTCAGGGAATCTGATAGACCGTCATCTTGTCGCTGACGCCGCGCAGCGAGGCGAGCTGCTCGGTCGGTACGAGCCTGTTCTGCTCGATGATCCTTGCAACCTGCGGATTTTGCACCACGGGCTTGGTGACGAAGATCGCGCGCTCGTCGGCAAGTCCCTGCACACGTGCTGCGATGTTCACGGTCTGCCCGAAATAATCGAGCTGATCGTTGAGAGTCACGGCAAGGCAGGGGCCTTCGTGAATGCCGATCTTGATCAACAGGTCTTTCCTGAGCTCGCGCACCGAGTCCCGCATGCGCAAGGCCGCGGCGAGCGCCCGGTCGGGGGTCGGGAAGGTCGCCATGACGGCGTCGCCGATTGTCTTCACGACCGCGCCCGCCTCGGACGCAACGATGGCGTTCAGCACCCGGAAATGCTGGCGCACGAGATCATAGGCCGCGAGATCGCCGACGCGGTCGTAAAGGGCGGTCGAACCCTTGAGGTCCGTGAACAGGAAGGTCAGGCTGGTGATCTTCAGGCCCTGATCGACGTCAAGCGTGTCGGCACGGTAGATGTCGCGGAAGGTCTGGTTGGTGAGCAGGCGTTTGGCGGTCAGGAACGGGCGGCGCCGTCCGAGCAGGTCGTGCAGCCTGTCGCCCGCGATCCAGACCGACGGCAGCGTGCGCAAGTCGGTTCGGTTCTCGAACGACACCCGCAACGGACCGGGCCGCATCTCGGTGGTGCCGGTCGGGGCCTGCGCCTTGCTGAAGACCATCCCGAGACTTTGCCGCTCGCGCGTCGGCTCGCCCTTCACATCGAGGAAGTGCGCCGCGTGGGTCACCGGCTCGAACACGATCACGAATTCCGCCGGCAGCTGCAGCGACATCACGGCCTTTTCGGCGGGCGCGAGCTCGATGGCGTCGAGGGTGATATCCTCGATCGCCTGATGAAGGGCGTCCGTGTCCGGAAGCTCGACTCCCGAGCCCCAGAAGATCTGCCGGAAATATTCCACCAGCGGCAGAGCGTGCGGATCGTGGGCCGCGATGCGCCGGACTGTCGGGCTGACGGTGAAGGTAACCTCGACCATTTCATCCAGCGTCGGCTCATAGCCGCAGGCGCAGAGCGCACAATTGTAGCTGTCCTTGCGCACGGACTTGAGCGAGTGGGTGGCATCGAGCACCCCGCCGCAGCCCGGGCACAGCACGTTCCAGCTGAGTTCGAACAGGCCGAGCCGAGCGGCATGGAGAAAGCCGCTGATGACCTTTTCCTCATCGAGCCCATGATCGGCGGCGATCTTCAGCGGGTTGATGCGGCACAGCGAGCGGTCCTCGCCGTCGCGAATGAGCGTCTCGATGGTCTCGGCAACGGTCGCGTCGGCGGACTTGCGCAGGGCGTCGAACAACGTCTGGCTGGTCTGCGGGGCGTTCATGCCCGCAAGGTTAAGCCGAAATTGCGGCGCCGTCAGGGGGGCAAAATTTGACGCTATGACTTGAACACGATCCGCCCTTCGATGCCGGTGCGCACCGTTTTGATCTTCTCGAGGTAGTCGATGAGCTCATTGATCATCAACGGGCCGTCATGCGGCGGGACCACCTCTGTGACGTTATTGAAGGATTCATAGCCGTCGCCGCCGCGCGCCAGAAAATCGTTGGTCACGAGCTTGTAGATCCGCGTGTCCTCGAGGGGCTTGTCGTCCGCCATCACCGAGACGAGGCGTTGGCCGGCCGGACGCGATGCATCGACCACGATCTTCAGGCCGGACACCTGCGGAAAGCGACCGCCTGCAACGGGCAACAGGCTGAACCCGTTTTCGAGCCCGGCGCGGATCGCGCGGCCGGAAATTTGCAGCACGGCGAGCGTGTTGCGGAACGGCAATTCCCCCATCAGGTCGCGCCGTGTGAGGGTGGAGCCGGGCTGATAGACGCGTCCGCCGCGGATGCCGCCGCCATTGGTGATCGCGATCTCCGCGCCGGTCTCCACGCGCATCGAATCGGCGACCAGATTGCCGATGGCCGCTTCCTGGGTGCGGACTGTGGCGTTGCGGCTGTCCAGTTCGACCGCCGTCGTGGCGACCGCAACATCGAGCTGCTTCGACAGCTTGTTTTCGTATTGCTGCACGATCGCGGCAATCTCCGGATCGGGGACGACGTTGCGCGTGTCGATGGGGCGGAATTCCGGATACCAGGTGACCTCGCGCTTTCCCTCGCTGCTGGTCCGCGTCGTAAAGGTGATGTCCACGCAGGTCACGAAATGCGCATCGTAGCTCGATTCGGCAGCGGCCGTGCGACCGTCGTAATCGATCCAGAGGTCGTGATCGTGGCCGCTCAGGATGATGTCGGCCGCGCGGGTCCGGATCATCGCCTCGTCCTTGGCGCGGTCGGTATGAACGACGGCGACCACCACATCGGCGCCTTCCTTGCGCAGTTCCGCTGCCTGCTTCTCGATCGTGTCAATGGCCCGCGGAAATTTCAGATCGCCGGGACTGGAGAGCACGACGGCGTCCTCGTCGGTCGCTGCCGCGATGCCGATGCGGATGCCGCTCATCTCGATGATGGTGCGCTCCTTGAAACCGGGGATGAGCTTGCCTTCGGGAGTCATGATGTTTGCGGCATAGAGCGGGAATTTCGCCTCGCTCATGCGCTTGAAGAACATCTCCTTGCCGAAGTCGAATTCGTGGTTCCCCGGAACGAAAATGTCCGGCTTCAGCATGTTGGTCAGCGTCATGACATGCTCGCCCTGATCGAGGCTCGACATCAGCGAGGGCGACAGGGCATCGCCGGCATGGATGAACAGCACGTTGCCGCCTTTGGCCCGTTCTGCCTTCACGACGGACGCAAGCCGCGCATATCCGCCGCGCAACTGGCCGTCCGGCGCCGGCTGGTCGCTCATCAGGTAGATGTCGCTGACGAGGACGAATGTGACGCGGGCGCGCGTCCCTTGAGCGAAGGATGGCCGCGGAAGGCCGGCGATGAGGGCGAGGGCCGAGGAACCGAGCAGCAGCAAACGGCGGGTGATGGTCATTTTCGTCATTGATTTCCGGCGTGAAGCTGTGGCTTAGCATGCCGGCATGACCGACGCATCGCCAGACGCCGTCGCGGGTCCGCACCGGCCCCCGCACCATCCGCCGGTCAAATCCGGAAAGATCGGGGTTCTGATCGCCAATCTCGGGACCCCGGATGCGACGGACTATTCCTCGATGCGGCGCTATCTTAAGGAATTCCTGTCCGACAAGCGCGTCATCGAAGACAATTCGCTGATCTGGAAGCTGGTCTTCAATCTCATCATCCTGACGCGCCGGCCGGCCAGCAAGGGGCGCGACTACGATTCGATCTGGAATCGCGAACTGAACGAATCGCCGCTGAAGACGATCACGCGAAACCAGGCGCAGAAGCTGGCCGGATACCTTGCCGGCATCGACGGGCGGATCGAGGTCGAATGGGGCATGCGCTACGGCAATCCATCCGTGGGTTCGGCGATCGACGCACTGATGGCCAAGGGCTGCGACCGCATTCTCTATGTGCCGCTCTATCCGCAATATGCCGCGGCGACCACGGCGACGGCCTGCGACGCGGCGTTCCGGCATCTGATGACACTACGCTGGCAGCCGACGCTGCGGGTGGCGCCGCCCTATCACGACGACCCGGCCTATATCGCTGCGCTCACGTCATCGATGCGCGAAACGCTGGCGAAATTGCCCTTCACGCCGGAGGTGATCCTCGCGTCTTTCCACGGCATCCCGCAGGACTATTTCGACAAGGGCGATCCCTATTATTGTCACTGCGCGAAGACGACGCGCCTCCTCCGCGAGGCGCTCGGATACAACGAGGCGCAATTGCGCATGACCTTCCAGTCGCGCTTCGGCACGGCGGAGTGGATCAAGCCCTACACCGACAAGACCGTCGAAGCGTTGGCGAAACAGGGCGTCAGGAACCTTGCGATCGTCACGCCGGGCTTCTCGGCGGATTGTCTGGAGACGCTGGAAGAGATCGCGGTCGAGAATGGCGATATCTTCAAGGCCAATGGCGGCGAGAATTTCGCCGCGATCCCATGCCTGAACGACAGCGAGCAGGGCATGGACGTGATCCGCACCGTGGTGCTGCGGGAACTCAAGGGCTGGGTTTCCTAACCCCCCGTTAACCATATCGCTTTTAACTCCGTTAACCATTTTCGCCGGCCGCAAGGCCGGCCGCTCTCATTTGCATGCGCCGGCGCGGACGCATGCGATGCGGGCGCGGCAGGAGCTAACGGGTGGCGCGCAGCCTCATCCCTTTTCTGGTGTGGAGCCTGGCCGGTCTCTGCGCGACCGGGCCGGCCGTTGCGCAGCAGCTGCAGCCGAGAGACCCGTCGACGCCGACCCTGTTCGATCCGCATTTCGATTCCGACCGAACGCAGCAATTTCGCAAACCCGGAGAACCGGTCCGGCCGGGCGAGACGACCAGACCCGCCACCAGCGCGGCCGGTGTGACCGGCTTCGACGGGACCAATGCAAGGGTCCGGCGCAAGGCCAGGGAGGCCGCGCAAAAGCGCGCCCGAGCAGAGGCCGAGCATCTTCCGCCGATCGCAGCGACAGCGCCTGACCGTACGGTCGCCGCGCCTTTCCAGCGGCAGGAGAGCCAGGCCGCACAGAGACGCCGCGCCACCAATACGGCGCCCATTCCCCTCGACGCGACTGGTGTCGTCGCAGCGCGTCCGATCCGCAAGCGCCTCGTGGAAGACGATCCGTATGGTCCGGTCGGCTTCTATGTCGGGTCGCTCATCTACCGGCCCGCCATTGAATTGTCGGCCGGCTATAACAGCGATCCGAGCCTGCGCCAGAACGGGGCAGGCTCACCGTTCGAAAAGGTTGCGCCTGAACTGAGCGTGAGATCGGACTGGTCGCGGCACGAATTCACCGCCGATCTGCGCGGCAGCTATATTTGGTACAACGAGCAGGAAAACCTCAGTCAGCCCAATCTCGATCTGAAGGCCAAAGGGCGAATAGATATTACCAAGCAGACCAAGGTTCAGGTCGAAGGCCGGTTCGGGCTGCAGGCCGACAGTCCGGGCGATCCCAATCTGCCGTCGAATATCTCGACGCCGCCGCTCTATATCACGCCGGGCGCAACCGTTGGCATTACCCATGCCTTCAATCGCCTCGAATTGACCCTCAAGGGCACGATCGACCGAACCGCCTATGGCGACGGGGAAACCTTCGCAGGCCAGACCGTCAGCTTCAGCGACCGCAACTACACGCAATACGGCGCCACGATACGCGCAGCCTATGAACTTCTGCCCGGCGTCAAGCCTTTCGTGGAATACGGCCAGGATCAACGCCGTCACGATCAGGAGAACGATCCTCTGATCGTCGCGCGAAATTCCGACGGCTCCACGATCAAGGTCGGATCGGAATTCGAGTTGTCACGCTATCTCGTCGGCGAAGCCTCGATCGGATATCTGGAGCGTCGCTACGCCAGCGACGTTTTCCCGACTCTTCATGCGCCCCTGATCGACGCGAAGCTCACCTATTACGCGACCCCGCTGACCACGCTGAAGATCTACGCAAAGACCAGTGTCGACGAATCCGTTCTGCCGGGTGTCGCTGGTTCCCTGCGGCAGGATTACGGCGTGCAGATCGATCATGCGTTCCGGCGCTGGCTGATCGGAAACCTGACGCTCGGTTACGGCACCGACAATTACGAAGGCTCGCTCCGCGAAGACCAGCGTTATCGCATCGCAACAGGTCTCGTTTACAAGATGACCCGCGAAGTCCATCTCCGTGCCGAAGCAAGGCGCGATTGGCTGAAGTCGACCTTTGTGGGTCAGGACTACACAGCCAATATCTTCACGGTCGGGCTGCGCCTGCAGCGATAGGATCCGCCGGCGATTTGTGCCCGGGCGGTTCAGCCCAGCAATTGCTTCAACTCTGCGCGCAATTCGGGCGCGATATCCTTGCGCTTCAATGCATAGGCGACATTGGCGGTGAGGAAGCCCAGCTTTGAGCCGCAATCGTAAGAGCGCCCTTCGAATTTCACCGCATAGAATGGCTGGGTCTTCGCCAGTGCGATCATCGCGTCAGTCAGCTGGATTTCGCCCCCGGCTCCGGTCTGCTGGTTCTCCAGGATCGAAAAGATCTCCGGCTGCAGGATGTAGCGCCCGGTGATCGCAAGATTGGACGGCGCCTCGTCGCGCTTCGGCTTCTCGACCATCTTGGTGATCTGCATTGCATCGCCGGACTCCTTGCCGACGCCGACGATGCCATACATGTGCACACGATCCGCGGGCACCTCCTCGACGGCGATGATATTGGCCTTGGCTTTCTGCTTGTTGTAGGCGGCGACCATCTGCGCGAGGCATCCAGGCTCGTTCTGTACGAGCACGTCCGGAAGCACGACAGCGAACGGCTCATTGCCGACCAGCTCGCGTGCGCACCAGACCGCGTGGCCGAGCCCGAGCGGCGATTGCTGGCGGGTGAAGCTCGTGGTGCCGGCGCTTGGTGTGTCGTCGGCGAGCAGCTTCAGCTCGCTCTTCTTGTGGCGCTCCTTGAGCGTCACCTCCAGCTCGAATTGCCGGTCGAAATGGTCCTCGATCACCGACTTGTTGCGGCCGGTGACGAAGATCAGGTGCTCGATGCCGGCTTCGCGCGCCTCGTCGACGACGTGCTGGATCAGCGGGCGGTCTACCACCGTCAGCATCTCCTTCGGCATCGCCTTGGTCGCCGGGAGAAAGCGGGTGCCGAGCCCGGCCACCGGGAAAATCGCTTTACGGATAGGCTTCATGAGGGAAAACCGTGAGGAGAGTGTGAAAGACGGTGCGGTGGTAGCACGCAGAGTCTGAAGAAACGGATGCGCGCGAAAGGCGTCAACGGATTTTTGAATCCCATTAATTCTCTGGCAACCGTATGCGTTCCCCATAGGGCTCTTTGGTGGGTCGCGTGAGGCGTTGATGGCCGTTCGGTGTGAAACTTCGGCAAGATTGTGGCCAGTCGCCGCGCTCGCAGTCACCCTGATCGGGTGCACGGGCGGCGCAGCAGACGATCGCGGCGCGTTCACCTCATCGATTTCGCCGGCGCCTGCTGCCGCGCCGTCGCCCCAACCGCCGCAAGGCGCCAACGCCCGGCGCGCCTTTGCTCAGGCGACTGGACCGGACTGGAGCGGAGAATCCGGTGCATCGGGTCACCCGCTGATGACGTCCGATGCGATCCGGGCCGCTGCGGCCGATTTTGAGGGCTGCTTGCAGCGGCTCTATCCCGCTGCATCGAAGCGCGGCGTCCCGAAGCAGGCTTACGACGCCTTGACCCGCGACCTGACGCCCGACCTCAAGATCATGGATCTGGTTGACGGACAGCCGGAATTCACGCTC
>NZ_DATMRX010000064.1:0-8926 GCF_035565855.1 Pseudorhodoplanes sp. | reverse complement strand
GGGCATCGTGCAGGGCACCTACGAGACCTTCGTCGAGGTCGGACGCCGGCACTATAACGGCGATCTCTCGGGCCGCTGGATTCTCACCGCGGGATTGGGCGGCATGGGCGGCGCGCAGCCGCTCGCCGCGACGATGGCGGGCGCGTCGATGCTCGCGATCGAATGTCAGCCGTCGCGCATCGAAATGCGGCTGCGCACCGGCTATGTCGACTTGCAGGCGAAAGATCTCGACGAAGCGCTGACCATCATCGAGCGGGCCGGCAAGGACAGGAAGGCCGTGTCTGTCGCCGTGCACGGCAATGCCGCCGAGATATATCCCGAACTGGTGCGGCGCGGCGTGCGGCCCGATGCCGTCACCGACCAGACGTCGGCGCATGATCCGATCAACGGCTATCTTCCGGCCGGCTGGACGCTCGCCGAGTGGGAGGAGAAGCGCGAGCGCGATCCGAAAGCGGTCGAGAAGGCGGCGAAGGAAAGCATGGCCGTGCATGTGCGCGCGATGCTCGACTTCCACAAACGGGGCATCCCGACGCTCGATTATGGCAACAACATCCGCCAGCGCGCCTATGACATGGGCGTGAAGGATGCATTCGATTTTCCGGGTTTCGTGCCGGCTTACATCCGGCCGCTGTTCTGCCGCGGCGTCGGACCGTTCCGCTGGGCGGCGCTTTCGGGCGATCCGGAGGATATCTATCGCACCGACGAGAAGGTGAAGGAGCTGATGCCGAACGACAGGCATCTGCATCACTGGCTCGACATGGCGCGCCAGCGCATCCATTTCCAGGGCCTCCCGGCGCGCATCTGCTGGGTCGGCTTGGGCGACCGCCATCGCATCGGCCTTGCCTTCAACGAGATGGTGGCGAAGGGCGAACTGAAGGCGCCGGTCGTGATCGGGCGCGATCATCTCGATTCCGGATCGGTCGCATCCCCCAATCGCGAGACCGAAGCGATGAAGGACGGCTCGGACGCGGTGTCGGACTGGCCGCTGCTCAATGCGCTGCTCAATTGCGCGAGCGGCGCGACCTGGGTGTCGATCCATCACGGCGGCGGCGTCGGCATCGGCTATTCGCAGCATGCCGGCATGGTCATCGTCTGCGACGGCACGCCGGAAGCCGCCAGGCGCATCGAGCGCGTGCTCTGGAACGATCCGGGCACCGGCGTCATGCGCCATGCCGATGCGGGTTACGAAGAGGCGGTCGACTGGGCAAAGAAGCAGGGACTGAAGCTGCCGAGCCTTGCGTGAGTCTCTTCCCTCTCCGGAGGGTGGCGAACCGCTTCCGCGGTGGGCCCGGTGAGGGTCATTTTTTGCACGCAGCGATCTGACCGCTACTTCTCCCTCCCCCCGCGAAGCGGTGGGGAGGGAGAAGAAGTGAAGCAGCCAACGCTCCGCCGGCCCTGTTGTTTGGCGGGCGCGGGCTCGCCCGTAACGCGGGTCGCATTCCTGTTCCCTTGCAAGGTGCAAGGGCGCGCGGAACGCCGGGCTTTCAGCCAGCCCATGGCCCCATGCGCGATATGTGAAAGCGCATGAGATGGTAGTCACCACGGACCGCCGATTGCGTCGGCGTTCCGCGCGCGGTGTTTGAGGCTTGCTCTGCGACAACCCCGGAGGAGCGACGCCCTGGCACGGGCGGCCAACTTCTTATCCTCCGCTGGTGAGTCCAGGCACTGGACCCGGATCATCGCAGCTTGGGCCTCCGCTGCGATGCTGCGTCCCAGCACCCACAACGGCCACCGCTCCCCGCCCCGCGTCTTGTGACGCTCATGAGACGTCCCTTGCTCGGGACGGGATATCGGAATAAAATCCTAATATTTGGCGTTTGTCAAGCGCGATCCGGCGTCGCTCTGGCCGCCGCCCGATCCGCCGCTTAGTCTGCATGCGCAAACACGAGGCGATTCCTGTGACTGACGACCTGCCTGCCCGCTATCCCGAAGCGACACCCGAGCGCACCGCGACCATTGCCGGTGTGCCGATCACCATCGCCGCGATGTTCGCGATTGCGATGATCATCCTCGCGCTGATCGGCGCAGGAGCGACGCTCGCGAATGTGAGCTGGTCGGAGTCGTACTGGCTCTGGCTGGTCCCGGTCTTCGGCGTGATCTGCACGGCCGCGGCCTTCATGCGCACCGGCACGCTGGATCGCACAGTGATCCGCCAGGTGCTGCACTGGCTCGCGGTCGGGATCGCGATCGCAATCGACTTTAATTTCTTCCGCAGGAGCGGCGAACAGACCTCGATCACGACGAGTCTCAGTTCGATGCTGCTGCTCGCGCTGGGCTGCCTCCTTGCCGGCATTCACCTCGAATGGAGCTTTGCACTCGTCGGAATCCTGCTGCTGGCCACCGCCTACACCGTCGCCGTGGCGCAGGAATATATGGCGATCGTGATCATCCTCGGATTGCTGCTGATCGCCGTCGTGCTGATCGGGCAGCATCTCGTGCGCAAGTGGATGCGGTAGGGCCTTATCCCTCCCCCCGCGGAGCGGTGGGGAGGGATAAGAGGCTCAATGCGCTTCGGCGGCCAGCACAGCCTCGGCGCGGATTTCCTCGGTGAGCCGCGCCTTCAATTCGGAAAATTCCGGTGAGGTCTTGATGGTGTAGTGCCGCGGATGCGGCAGCGTCACCTGGAGATCGGCCTTGATGCGGCCGGGCCGCGCGCTCATCACCAGGACGCGCGAGGCGAGGAAGATCGATTCCTCGATGTCATGCGTGACGAACAGCACGGTCTTGCGCTCGCGCTCCCAGATGCCGAGCAACAGTTCCTGCATCAGCGCGCGCGTCTGGTTGTCGAGCGCGCCGAACGGCTCGTCCAGCAGGAGGATTTCCGGCCCGTTGGCGAGCGCCCGTGCGATCGCGGTGCGCTGCTGCATCCCGCCGGACAGCTGCTTCGGATAATGCCGCGCGAAGCTCTGCAAGCCAACGCGCTCCAGCCATTGCGCGACGATGGTGTTGCGCTCGGCGACCGGCACGCCCTTCTCGCGAAGACCGAAGCCGACGTTTTCCGCGACCGTCAGCCACGGAAACAGCGTGTAGGACTGGAACACCATGCCGCGATCGGGCCCCGGCCGCGTGACCTTCTTGCCATCGAGCAGGATCTGCCCGGTGGTCGGCGTATCGAGGCCGGCGACGAGACGCAGCAGCGTCGATTTTCCGCAGCCGGACGGCCCGAGGATGGTGACGAAATCGTTGTCGGCGACGTCGAGATTGGTCGGCTCGAGCGCACGCGTCGGCGGCCCGCCATGCAGGCCGGGGAAGACGCGCGACACATTCTCGATGCGCAGCTTGGTCATCGAGCGCCCCGCTCTCCTCTTATCCCTCCCCCGCAAGCGGGGGAGGGATAAGAGAGCGCCGTTGCCCTGTTTGCGCGCGACGCGATCCGCGATGTCACCGTCATATCTGGCTCCATGGGAAGAGCTTGCGGTTCGCCGCCTTGAACAGATAGTCCGAGATCAGGCCGATGATGCCGATGATGATGATGCCGAAGATCATCTGGCCGGTCGCGAGCAGCGCCTGGCTGTCGATGATCATGTGGCCGATGCCGGACGATGAGCCGATCAGCTCGGCGACGATGACATAGGTCCAGGCCCATCCGAGAACGAGACGCAGAATCTCCGCGATGTCGGGCGCCGAGGACGGGATCAGCACCCGCCCGAGGATGCCGCGGTCGCGCGCGCCGAGCGTCAGCGCCGCCTCGACAAGATCGCGCCGCGTGCTCGCCACGCTGACCGCGACCATGAGGATGATCTGGAACACCGAACCGATGAAGATGACGAGCAGCTTCTGCAATTCGCCGATGCCGGCCCACAGGATCAGGAGCGGAATGAACGCGGAAGCCGGCAGGTAGCGCGCGAAAGACACGAAGGGTTCGAGAAAAGCTTCGATCGGCTTGTAGGCGCCCATCAGGATGCCGAGCGGCACCGCGACGATCGCCGCCAGCGTGAAGCCGCCGACCACGCGCCAGATGGTGACGCCGATATCGAACGAGAAATTATGCTTGGTCAGGAGGTACCAGCCGTCCTGCACCATGGTGACGGGGCTCGCGAGAAAGGTCGCGGAGACATAACCGCCCAGGGTCGCAAGCGCCCATCCCGCAAGGAACAGGACGAAAAAAGCGACGCCAAGCAGCGCGCGCGCGGTGTTCGATATGGGCTGAAGCGGTCTCATGCGATCCCGTCATTCCGGGGCGCGCCGGATGGCGCGGACCCGGAATCCAGAGACAAATGTGCGAGGAACCGGATTCCGGGATCGCCTGCTTTCGCAGGCGGCCCGGAATGACCAATCACTGCACGAAACGCGGATCGGCGAGCTTGGACAGATCCGGGATCTGCTTGATCACACCGATTTCGAGGAGGAGGTCGGCGGCTTCCTTGGAGAATTGCGCATGCTCGCCCGAGAAGAACTTCTTGTTCGCCGCCTGATCCTGCCAGCGCAGATATTTCGCCGAATTGCCGAACTGCTCGCCGGTCTGCTTCACGTCGGCGCCCATGATCTCGTAGGCCTTCTTCGGGTCCTTCTCGATCATTTCCACCGCCTCGAAATAGCTCTTGGCCAGCGCCTTCACCGCCCCCTCATTCTCGGCGATGAATTTCGGCGTGCAGCCGAAGGTGTCCATGATCATCGGATAGTCGAGCGTCGTGGCGATGATCTTGCCGGCCTCGGGCTTGGCACGGACCGCCGACAGATACGGCTCGTAAGTCATCGCGGCATCGTTCTGGCCGGCGATGAAGGCCTGCGCGGCGGGCCCCGGCTCCATGTTGACGACCTTGACGTCCTTCACCGAGAGGCCGTTCTTCTTCAGGAACCAGGCCAGCGTGAAATAGGGCGCGGTGCCGGGCGCGGAGGCCGCAACGGTCTTGCCCTTGATGTCCTTGATCGACTTGACGTCGTTGCGCACGACCATGCCGTCGGCGCCGTAGGACTTGTCGAGCTGGAACAGCTGCGTGGTCGGCACGCCGTTGGCGTTCCAGACAATCCAGGTTTCGACCGTGGTCGCGGCGCACTGGACGTCACCCGAGGCGATGGCGAGGTGGCGGCTCGCCTGGGGGATCTTCTTGATGGTGACGTCGAGGCCATTTTTCGCGAAGATGCCGGCCTCCTTGGCGAGCGTCAGCGGGGCGAAACCGGTCCATCCGGAGATACCGATGCTGACCTTGGTCTGGGCGGATGCCGGGGCGGCCAGCAAGGCGAGGCCGGCGGCGGCCAGGACAACTTTGAATTTCATAGAACCCTCCGGTTGGATGATGAGCCGAGACCCGGCTTTGCGGCCATGGCACCACGCCGCCGAACCCAGAGTCAATTATGCAAAAAACAGCATGCTGGAGGCCCGGCCGGGCCAAGTCCGAGATTGTGCGTTGCGCGCATATCCCCGATATTGCGCGCCCGCCGGCCCGCGCCCGTGGTGAATGAGGCGGCAGGCATTGCACAAGGATCGAACCGGCAGAGGATCGGTCGACGGGAAGGAAACGGAATGAGCGATCGCAGGCTGAACCCGATCTCCGACGCAGAGCTGGAGCGCCGCTGGGCCGCGTCCCGGGCGATGATGCGCGAACAGGGCCTCGATGCGCTGGTCATGCAGAACAACAATGACTGGCTCGGCGGCTATGTGAAGTGGTTCACCGATTTCCCCGCCTATAATGGCTATCCGCGCACCGTGATCTTCCATCTGAACGATGCGATGACGGTGATCGACATGGGGCCGGCCGGCGACCGCCGCGGTTTCGAGGGCCGCCACAAGATCCATCGCGGGGTCGGCGACCTGATCACGACACCGGCCTTTACCTCGGTCGCCTATACCGACGGCTATCAGGGCGAACTCGCGCTCGGCGAGCTGAAGCGGCGCGGCTATAAGCGGATCGGCATGCTGGGGCGCGGCGCCCTGCCTTATCGCTTCGTGACGCAGATCGAGCAGGGGCTCGCCGGCACCACCGAGATCGTCGATGCGACCGACGCGATCGACGCCATCAAGGCGATCAAGAGCGAGGAGGAGATGATCCTCATCCGCCGCTGCGCCGAGATGCAGGACGAGATTTTCGCGAGGGTCTGCCGGAAGATCAAACCCGGAATGCGGGACAACGACGTCACCGCGCTCGCGCAATATGAAGGCCGGCTGCTCGGCTCCGAACAGGGCCTGTTCCTCGGCTCGTCAGCCCCGCTCGGCGAGCCGGCGAGTTTCGTCGACCGCTATCTGCAGGGCCGCATCCTGCAGCAGGGCGAACATTTCGCGCTGCTGATCGAGAATGCGGGACCCGGCGGCATGTATACCGAGATCGCGCGCACCATGGTGTTCGGAAAGGCCACCAACGAACTGCTCGACGGCTTCGAGAGCGTGAAAGAAGCGCAGGCCTATACCTTGTCGAAGATCAAGCCGGGGGTCCCGGCGCGCGACATTGCCGCGGCGCATGACGCCTTCATGGCGGCGCGCGGCGTCGGCCCCGAGAAGCGGCTTTATGCCCATGGCCAGGGCTACGATCTGGTCGAGCGGCCGCTGATCCGCGAGGACGAAACCATGACCATCGAAGCCGGCATGAATCTCGCCGTGCATCCGGGCTACGAGACCGCTTCGCAATGGGCGGTGATCTGCGACAATTATCTCGTTGGTCCGGACGGACCGGGCGAATGCCTGCACAAGACGCCGAAGCAGATCTTCGAACTCTGAGATTGGCCGTGCGTCGCTTGCCGCAGAACGGCTTGCGGCCATTGCGCCAAGCGGTTTGACTTCGCCGCGATGCGCTGGCTACATCGACGGCAACGAGAATGTTTGTATCGCGATGCGATACACAGAGCGCGCTGCGCCTGACGACGCTTTGAGGACACGCAACGGGAATGAAGCCGGACATTCTGTATTTCGGACACTTTCCCGATGCGACCGTCGCCGAACTGCACCGGCGCTACAATGTGCATCATTATTTCAATCAGCCGCGGCCCGAGGACATTCCGGACGCGCTTGCATCCCGCATCCGCGGCGTCGCGACCGAAGCCAATCGCGGGCTGAGCCGCGCGGTCCTCGACCGGCTGCCCAATCTGGAAGCGGTGTCGGTGTTCGGCGTCGGCCTCGATCTGGTCGATGTGAAGGCGATCCAGGAACGCGGCCTGCCGCTCGGCAACACGCCGGACATCATCGGCCCCGAAGTCGCCGACCTCGCGATCGGGCTGATGCTCGCGTCCGCGCGCCAGATCATCTTTGCCGATCACTATGCGCGGTCCGGCGACTGGGCAAAGAAAGGGCCGATCCCGTTCGGCCGCAGCGTTGCGAACAAGACCTGTGGCGTCATCGGGCTCGGCGGCATCGGCCGCGCCATCGCCGACCGCGCCGTCGCCTTCCGCATGACCGTCCTCTACAACGCGACCCGCGAGAAGAAGGACGTGCCTTACGAATATGTCGGCGATGTCGTGGAGCTGGCGCGGCGCAGCGATTATCTGATGGTCGCCTGCAAGGGCGGCCCGGAAACCCGGCACCTTGTCTCGCGCGCGGTGATCGATGCGCTCGGACCGGCTGGCACCCTGATCAATGTGGCGCGCGGTACGGTCGTCGACGAAGAGGCGCTGATCGACGCATTGGCCAACAAGCGGCTCGGCTGGGCGGCGCTCGACGTGTTCGAGAAGGAACCCGATTTCGACAAGCGGCTGCTCGATTTTCCGAACGTGATCGTGCAGCCGCATCACGGCACCGCGGCCCTCGAGACGCGGGTCGCGATGGGTGAGCTGATGATCGACAATCTCGCGGCGGGCCTGGAAAAGCGTCCGCTGAAGACGCCGGTGAAGGCCTAGCGTCGCGAGCGGCGCATCGCGCGATTTTTCTTCCGCCGTCTCTCTGAAACGGAGATGGCGCACGACGATGGTACGGCAGGTCGCGGGCTTCTTGCCCGCGCCGTCCCCAATGCCTTCATGCGAGGGCAAAGACCGCAGTCCATGCGGCGCGTCAGCAGGAAGGAAACGACCGCGACCATGACGGATCAGCCGCAGATCGTCGTCGACAAGGTCAGCCACGTTTACCGGCCGCCGAACGGCCGGCCGGTCCTGGCGCTGGAGGACATTTCGCTCGATATCCGGCCGCGTGAATTTCTCGCGCTGCTCGGGCCTTCCGGCTGCGGCAAGTCCACCCTGCTCTATCTGATCGGCGGCTTCATCCCGATCGAGACCGGGACTATTTCCGTCGGCGGCAAGACGGTGACGAAGCCGGGACCCGACCGCGGCATCGTGTTCCAGCATTTCGCGCTGTTTCCGTGGAAGACAGTCCGCGACAACGTGCTCTACGGACTCGAAAAGGCCGGTCTTCCGCGCCCCGAACGCGAGAAGACGGCGCAGCATTTCATCAATCTCGTGGGGCTGACCGGATTCGAGGACAGCTACCCCTCGCAATTATCCGGCGGCATGAAACAGCGCACGGCGCTGGCGCGGACGCTCGCCATCGACCCGGACATTCTGTTGATGGACGAGCCGTTCGGCGCACTCGACGCGCAGACGCGCCATCTGATGCAGATGGAGCTGCTCAACATCTGGCAGAGCCGGCCGAAGACCGTGATCTTCGTCACGCATGACGTGCAGGAGGCGGTCTATCTCGCCGACCGCATCGCGGTGATGTCGGCGCGTCCCGGACGCATCAAGACCATCGTCGACAACAATCTCGACCGCAAGGACCCCAATCTGTTCAAGTCGCAGGCTTTCGCCGAACGCGTCGACGACATCTGGAATCTCGTGCGCGAAGAAGCGATGAAGATGCAGGGCGCGCCCACGTCATGACCGCGGCGTTCCGCTATCTGCCGCTCCTCCTGATCGCGGTAGCCTGGGAGACCGCCTCGCAGCTTCAACTCGTGTCGACCCTGGCCTTGCCGCCGCTGTCGGACGTCGCGGTTGCATGGTGGGATCTGCTCAAGAGCGGCGAACTCGTGACCAACGGCATCGCCTCGCTGTGGCGCGCCGGCGCCGGCCT
>NZ_DATMRX010000063.1:0-8849 GCF_035565855.1 Pseudorhodoplanes sp. | reverse complement strand
TACATCGCGTGCACATAGCCGGTGCGCGCGCCGAGGCAGCCGGCGAGCGAGACCACCGACAAAGCGGCCATCAGGCTGGAGCGCGTCAGGATCGCGGTGCCGGCGAACATGGCGGTGACGAACAAAGCCGCGCGCAGCGATCCTTCGTCGTAGATCAACAGGCCGCCTGCCCCGGTCAGCGCGCCGATGATGATCAGCGTCTGCGACAGAAGGCTCACCACCTCGCCGCGCACACTCGCCAGTCCGAGGCCGATCGCGAACACGATGCCGCCGATGATCGCGGCCGCGCCCGGGCTGAACCCGAATGCGGTGAGGAGGATCGTAACCGCGCCGGCGCTCGCCGCGATCACGCCGAACCCGGTCAGGATGTTGAGCCCGAGATGGCCGGTGTCCTGCGCGGCCAGCGCCTTCAGGCGATCGGCTTCGGCGGGCGTGAGCTTGCCGTCTTCGACGAGCTTGGACAGATCGAGGGTGATTTTCATGGTGCTCTATCGCAAGGCGGCCCGAAGTTCTCCGATGCGCCGGTCGTAAGCCTGCGCGATGCAGGCCGTGTCGGCGCAGGCGTTGCGCAGCCTGATCCAGCTGCGCTGGCCGGTCGCTACGCCGGGGCGTGCACGGGCGGCCTTGTAGAGCGCATCGAGATCGCGGTCGCGTTGCGCCAGCGCCGGGTCGTTGCAGATCGCCTGTTCGACCTGCGTCAGCCTGCCGGTGCAGGCAAAGCTCGGCGTCACCTGCGGTGAGACCGTGCGTTGCGGCGGCGGCGGGGTCAGCGTCGCGATCTGCTGCTGCGCGCCGCCGGACATCGCCTGCAATTGCGCGATGCGTTGGTCATAGGCCTGGGCGATGCACGGCACCGCATTGCCGCACCCATTACGCTGCCCGATCCAGGCGCGCTGCTGGTCGCGGAGCGCAACGCGTTCTGTTTGCGGCAGGCGATCGGCGAGCCGGTAATAGACCTGCGACAGAATGCGGTCGCGCGCCGATAGCGCGGCGTCGCCGCAGATCGCCTGCTCCACCGGCTTGGTGTCGGCGCGGCAATCGAAGCTCGGACCGGCCGGGAGGGACGCCACCTGCTGTGGCGTCAAAACCGGGACGGCGGCGGCCGGTTGCTGGGCCGGGCGCGGTGTCGCGGATTGAGGCGGCTGAACCTGCGGCTGCACCGGGGCAAGAGCCACGGCGCCACCGGACCGGGGCGGCGCGAAATAGAACAGCGGTCCGGACAGTTCGTCGTAGTAGGCCGGGCGCTGCTCGTGGTTCACGGTCGCGGCCAGCTCTTCCACGTCCTCGCGCACCTCGCGCGCCAGATCGGTGATCGGCTTGCCCTCGACGGCAATCTTGCGAAGCAGCGTGCGGGTATAAACCGACGTCGGTTCGCGATCGTTGTCGTCCAGACGATCCGCGGCCGTCTGGCCGAAGCCGGCCGAGAACAGAATGAAGAAGCCGCCCTGCCCCTTGACCGGACGCCGGGACGGCTCGACCAGCCCGCCGCGACGGCCGACCGACCGGGTGCCGCTCTGGGCATAGGGATTGTCGCGACAGGCATCCACGATCGCGATCTGGACATTCGACCCGGTGGCGCGCACGCGCTCGATCAGCGGCATCAGCGCGAAGGATTCGAGCTTCAGCCCCTCCTTGTCCACCCGGTCCGGCCGGGGCGCATCGACCGGCAAGAGATAGTTTTCACCGTCCAGGGCGACGCCGTGTCCGGAATAATGGATCAACGCGATATCGCCGGGTCCGAGCTTGCGGGTGAATTCCGAGATGCCGCTGTTGAAGGCAGCCCGGTCCGGATTGATCAGGATATCGACGGAAAAGCCGACTTTCTCCAGCGCGGCCTTCATGGCGCGCGCGTCGCCCACCGCCTTCTGCAGCTTCGCAACATTGCGATAGTCGTCCGCTCCGATCACCAGCGCACGACGCGTCTGGGCGGACGCCTCGGCGACATACAGGCCGATCAAACCGGCCGCGATGGCAACCGCGAGACCGGCGCGGAGAGCCGATAGCAACATGAAATTCGCTCCAAGCCGGAAAGACTTAGCACAAATTGCTCAAACCTTGGACAGCTTGCCAAAAGCGCCGTGCGGTCAATTTCCAGAGAGCCGGGAGTGATTATGTAACCCCCTGTCAACTTCCCTCGTGACCTATGCGCGACACTGCGCCAAGTTACGATCACCTTTTCAGGAGACTTACAGATGAGCGCCGAAAAGACCCGAGCCCGCCTCGCCACCCCGACCGATCTTGGCGGCAACGCCACCAAGGATATCAGCGGCGCGCTCAATGCCCTGCTCGCAGATACCTTTGCGCTTTATATGAAGACCAAGAACTTCCACTGGCATGTGAGCGGTCCGAATTTCCGCGACTATCATCTGATGTTCGATGAGCACGGCGATCAGCTTTTCGCCATGACCGACGAGATCGCCGAACGCGTTCGCAAGATCGGCGGCACGACGCTGCGCTCGATCGGCGACATCGCGCGTCACCAGCGGATCGCCGACAACGACGCGGGTTACGTGGACGCACAGGACATGCTGGCCGAGTTGCGCGAGGACAATCAGACCTTGATCAAGGCGATGCGGCAGGTCCACGACATCTGCGACGAGCATGGTGACGTCGCGACTGCGAGCCTTCTGGAGAACTACATCGACCAGGCCGAAAAGCGGGTGTGGTTCCTGTATGAATCGGGCCGCGCAGCGACGGCGACGGGACAATAGAGGTTGAACCGGCGCGCCCTCCGCGCCTAAGCTGCCGGCGTGCAGAGTTCTTCAATCCCAGCGACACGCCGGCCAGCATGACCCTTTCCGCTACTTCCGCTGCGCACGGCGAAAGTGGAGACGCGCGCTCGCCGGTTCGCAAGCAGTTTGTCGACCGCGTTTTCGACGGGGTCGACCCCTTCGCGTCGTATGCGGCGTCCGAAACAGTCTCCAAATCCTTGACCGATGCCCTGCCGGAGGGCTGGGGCTCGGATCATCCGTATTTCCGGGACTATATCGAACTGATCCGGCCCCGCCGGATCGTCGAGATCGGCACCTGGCTTGGGGGCAGCGCCGTCCATATGGGCCGTCTGCTGCGCGCCGCCGGACTGAACGACAGCTGCATCATCTGCGTCGATACGTGGCTCGGCAGCTCCGAGCATTTCCTGAATGCCCCGGAGCGCCGCACCCTCAAGCTCACGAACGGCCGCGCGACATTTTACGACGATTTCATGCGCAACGTGGTTCGCCACGGCCTGAACGATCTGATCGTTCCGTTCTCGATCACCAGCGTCGCGGCGGCGGAAGTGTTTCGCGAAATCGAATTCGCGCCGGACCTGATCTATGTCGATGGCGATCACACCTCGCGCGGATTTCGCGCCGATCTGGAATTGTACTGGGACATCCTGCGGCCGGGCGGCGTGCTGATCGGCGACGATTTCGACTGGCAGGAAATTCACATGAATGTCCTTGAATTCGCCTTCCTTCAGAAGGTCGAGTTCAAGGCATTCGACAACAAGTTCGCGATGCGCAAGCCGACCTGACCCGTCGGCGCAATCGAGGTCAGGGCACCAGCCTCAATACCTTCGCCGCGGCTTCCATCTCGGCTTCGCGATGCGCGCGGCGCTCCATCGCCATGGTATCGCGGCCCCATTGCTCCATCTGCCAGTCCTCGTCGACATGCGCAGCCTTCCACGCGTCCTGCGGTGAAATCGCGCCCGCGGCGAGCGCGAGGGCAAGGAGCGGTGAGCCGGTCAATGTCATCACAGAATGCAGAGCGCCGAGCCGCCAGGCATCGGCCGGAATGGCCTTCGCCGCCGCGGCAATGGCTTCCTCCGGCTGCGCCGCGAACACTACGCCTTCGACCATGATGAAACGCGCGCCCAGCGTGTCCGCGGCCCAGCGCACGACGGGATCCCATTCCTTCATCTGGCGCTCGGTGAGTCCTTCCGGTCCGTCGGCGCGATAGAACAACAGATCGGACCCGAGATACTTCACGACCTCGTCCCGCACCTCCTGCGGTTTGTCGGCGACCCCGTCGATGATCGAATTGGCAAGCCGGGTGAGCGGCATGTGCGCGGGATCGATGACGTCGGTTTGCGCCTGCCATTCCTGCGCAATCGCCTCGGCGAGTTCGCGCGAGCTTGCCGCGAGCGGGCGGCGCGCCGGCGTGCGGATCGGCTTGCCGTCCAGCGTGACCACAAACACATCGCCATCAGGCGCAACGCCTGCTGTCTTGTAGAAGCGCTTGCGCAAGTTCGGGCGAACATTGCGCCGGGCAGCCTCCATTGGGTCGAGCGCTTCCGCCTTGAAGAGATCTTCGAAGATATCGCGCATCAAAAATCGTCCGTTACATACCGGGATCAGGCCGGCTCCCGGGCCAGCAATAACGTCTCGAGGCAGGGTCGAAGTTCCGTGAAATCGGACACAACCGCGTGCGCGCCGCTCTGCTCCAGAAGCGCGGCCGGATGATAGCCCCAGGTCACTCCGATCGCATGGACGCCCGCGGCACGCGCCATTTCCATGTCGTATGTGGTGTCGCCGATCATGATGGTGTCGTGCGGCGCGATGCCGGTCTCGTGCATCGCCTCGAGGATCATTCCGGGATGCGGCTTTGACGGCGCGTCATCCGCGGTCTTGATGGTCGCGAAATGCGCCAGCAGATCGTGATGCGTCAGGATGGCTCGCACGCCGCGTTGCGACTTTCCGGTCGCGATCCCGAGCAGCACGTCGTCGCGGGTCGAAAGCCCGGTGACGGCATCCCGGGCGCCGGGATAGAGCGGCTCCTGATGCTCGGGCGAATGACGCAGCTCGAAGAACGCCTCTTTATATCGTTCGATCATGCTGTCGATCGGGACGTCGCCCTGCCCTTCGCACAGCCGGTCGAACGCCTCGCGCAAGGACAGTCCGACGATGGACAGCACCCGCTCGCGCGGCGGACAAGCGATCGCATGGGCCTCATAGGCGCGCTGCATTGCGGCACAGATCATGTTCTGGCTGTCGACCAGGGTGCCGTCGCAGTCGAAAATGACGAGTTTCAGCAGTCTGCTCCGCGATTGGACATAGACGTTGGTAAGGCGGGCGTTCGTATGACGCGATCTTGTGCAATGCACAAGCGCGCGTTGGCTATCACGAAAATCGGCGCCGCGCGGCCGGGCGTCACATATCGTGATCCCTCGCCATGAATCCACGGCCCGGCGGACACCGCTCGATCAACCATATGCCGGGATTCGCCGTCCCCGACAGCACTCCTGTGGCTTTTCGGAATGGGAGTGACTAAAATCGGCCTTGGAGTCGACGGATACAAGCCGACCCAATGAGGGATGGAAATGCCAGCCTGCCGTTATCGGCTCGCCGGTCCCATACCACCGCAAGAAGCCGACAGGCTTCGGGACGCGCGCGAGAGGAGTCGATGAAACCAACGGACATCGACGATCCCAATTACTTCCACAAGGTCGTGGACTGCCAATGGGCGTGCCCGGCGCACACGCCCGTACCAGAATACATCAGGCTGATCGCGCAGGGTCGGTATTCCGACGCCTACATGATCAACTGGAAGTCGAACGTGTTTCCGGGAATTCTCGGACGCACCTGCGATCGCCCGTGCGAGCCCGCATGCCGGCGCGGCCGCGTCGAAAAGGATCCGGTCGCGATCTGCCGATTGAAACGCGTCGCCGCCGATTACAAGGACGACGTGTCCGCACGCATGCCGAAGAAGGCGCGCGTGAAGAACGGCAAGCGCATCGCGCTCGTCGGCGGCGGTCCCGCCTCGCTCACGGTCGCGCGCGATCTCGCGCCGCTCGGATACGAATGCGTGGTGTTCGACGCCGATCCCCTGCCCGGCGGCATGATGCGCACGCAGATCCCGAAATTCCGCCTGCCGGATTCGGTGATCGACGAGGAGACCCGATACATCCTCGATCTCGGCGTCGAATTCCGCGGCGGCCAGCGCATGAATTCCATGAAGGCGCTGCTCGACGACAATTACGATGCGATCTTCGTCGGGTCAGGTGCGCCGCGCGGACGCGATCTCGACATTCCCGGCCGCAAGGAAGCGGCGAAGAACATCCATATCGGCATCGACTGGCTGTCCTCGATCGCCTTCGGCCATGTCGACAGGATCGGCAAGCGCGTCATCGTGCTCGGCGGCGGCAACACCGCGATGGATTGCTGCCGTTCGGCGCGCCGGCTCGGCGGCGAAAACGTGCAGGTCGTGGTGCGATCCGGCTTCGACGAGATGAAGGCGTCTCCCTGGGAAAAGGAAGACGCCATGCACGAGGATATCCCGATCCACAATTATCTCGTGCCGAAGGCATTCACCCACGAGAACGGCAAGCTCACCGGGATCACCTTCGAGAAGGTGAAGGCCGAATACGACGCCAAGGGCCGCCGCAATCTCGTCCCCGCGGGCGAGCCCGATCAGCATTTCCCGTGCGACGACGTCCTCGTCGCGGTCGGCCAGGAGAATGCCTATCCGTGGATCGAGCGCGACATCGGCATCGAATTCGACATGAAATGGGATATGCCGGTGGTCGACGGAACCACGTTGCGCTCCACCCATCCCAAGGTGTTCTTCGGCGGCGATGCCGCGTTCGGGCCCAAGAACATCATCTGGGCGGTCGCGCATGGCCATGACGCCGCGTTGTCGATCCACAAGATGCTGTCGGGCGAGGACATCAGCGAGCGGCCGCTGCCGCATGTCGATGTCGTCAGCCAGAAGATGGGCATCCACGAATGGTCCTATGACAACGACATCACGCTGGACCAGCGCTACCGCGTGCCGTTGCGCGAGAAGACGGTGGCGCTGCGCGACATCAAGGCGGAGGTCGAGCTCGGCTACGACGTCAATCTCGCGCTCGGCGAAGCGCATCGCTGCCTGAATTGCGACGTGCAGACGGTGTTCACGTCGCAGCTCTGCATCGAATGCGACGCCTGCGTCGACATCTGCCCGATGGACTGCATCACCTTCACGCCGAACGGCGATGAAGCCGATCTCCGTCAGCGCCTCGAAGCGCCGTCGCTGAACCTGACGCAGGATCTCTACGTGCAGGACGGGCTGAAGACCGGCCGGGTGATGGTGAAGGACGAGGACGTGTGCCTGCATTGCGGGCTATGCGCGGAACGTTGTCCGACCGGCGCCTGGGACATGCAGAAATATCTGATCGAAATGACTCATGCGGGTGATCGAGGATGCCAGGCCCAGCGCTCAGCAGCGTGAATGATTTCGTCATCCGCTTCGCCAATGTGAACGGCTCCGGCTCGGCCAGCGCGAACGAGATGTTCGCCCGAGCCGTGATGCGGATGGGCGTTCCGGTCTCGCCGCGCAACATCTTCCCCTCGAACATCCAGGGCCTGCCGACCTGGTACGAGGTGCGCGTCACCGAGGCCGGTCATCTCGGCGCCCGCGGCGGCGTCGATTTCATGGTCGCGATGAATCCGCAGACCTTCGACAAGGACGTCGCGATGATCGAGCCGGGAGGCTACCTCCTCTACGACTCGACGAAGCCCCTGCCGCAATCGAAATTCCGCGACGACATCAACGTCATCGGCGTGCCGCTGACCGCGATCTGCAACAAGGAATATACCGACCCGCGCCAGCGCCAGCTGTTCAAGAACATCATCTATCTCGGCGTCTTGTCGGCTCTGCTCGACATGGACGTCAAGGTGATCGAGACGCTGATCGGCGAGCAATACAAGGGCAAGGACAAGCTGATCGGCCCGAACGTGCACGCCCTGCATCTCGGCAGGGACTGGGCACATCAGAACCTGCAATGCCCGATCGGTTTGCGGGTGGTGAAGTCCGACAAGATCGGCGACCGCATCTTCATCGAGGGTAATGCCGCCGCGGCGCTCGGCGCGGTCTATGGCGGCGCCACCGTCTGCGCCTGGTATCCGATCACGCCGTCCTCGTCGCTCGCCGACGCCTTCACCCGCTATTGCGCGCGGCTGCGCGTCGACAAGGAGACCGGCGAAGCGAAATACGCCATCATCCAGGCCGAGGACGAACTGGCCTCGATCGGCATGGTGATCGGCGCAGCCTGGAACGGCGCCCGCGCCTTTACCGCGACGTCCGGGCCCGGCATTTCGCTGATGCAGGAATTCATCGGCCTCGCCTATTTCGCCGAAATCCCGTCGGTCATCTTCAACGTGCAACGCGCCGGCCCCTCGACCGGCATGCCGACCCGCACCCAGCAATGCGATCTGATCTCCTGCGCCTATGCATCGCATGGCGACACCAAGCATGTGATGCTGTTCCCGGAAGATCCGCACGAAGCCTTCCAGTTCGGCGCATCCGCTTTCGACCTCGCCGACCGGCTGCAGACTCCCGTCTTTGTGATGCTCGATCTCGATATCGGCATGAATCACCGGCTCTGCGCGCCGCTGACCTGGGATGACTCGCGCGTCTATGACCGCGGCAAGGTGATGACCCATGCCGAGCTCGAGGCCGGCGTGGAATTCGGCCGTTATCTCGACGTGCATGGCGACGGCATTCCGTTCCGCACCTATCCCGGCACGCATCCGACTCGCGGCTCGTTCTTTACGCGCGGCACCTCGCGCGACCGCTATGCCAAATACACCGAGGAAGGCGGGCCCTATGTCGACAACATGCAGCGGCTCCTGCGCAAGTTCGAGACCGCAAAGGATCTCGTTCCGCGCCCGCTGACCGCCAACGCCGCCAAGCCGACCAAATATGGCGTGATCTATTTCGGGTCCACCTCTCCGGCGATGGACGAGGCGATCGGCATCCTGGAAAAGCGCGGACATCAGCTTGACCGCATGCGGGTGCGCGGCTTTCCCTTCCATTCCAGCGTCAACTCATTCGTCGCCGACCACGACTTCGTCTATGTCGTCGAGCAGAATCGCGATGCGCAGCTTCGC
>NZ_DATMRX010000062.1:0-14642 GCF_035565855.1 Pseudorhodoplanes sp. | reverse complement strand
GCTGCGGCAAGGTCGGACTATTCGACTTTCATCGTGCGAAGGAAGCGATCGAGATCGGCGTTCAGGCCGCCGAGCGTGCGATCCCTGACATCAACGACGCGATCGCCGCCCTCACCTGAGGCGATCGCGTCGCGTTGTATTTGCTGGATACCCTCAAGCCGTCTGGATGTAATCGCGCATCGCGTCCTGTTCGAACTGAAGTTCGGTCAGCCGGTACTTCACCACATCGCCGATCGAAATGATCCCTGTGAGCGCGCCGTCATCCGTTACAGGAAGATGCCGGAACTTGCCCGCGGTCATTCGCTCCATCAGCACCGCGACCGTATCCCTCGGCGTGCAGGTCACGACCTTGCGGGTCATGACATCCGTCAATGGCAGCTGCAGCGCTTCGCCGCCGTGCTGCGCCAGGGCACGAACGATGTCGCGTTCCGAAAGAATCCCGATGATGCGGCCGCCAGCACCGGTCACGACCAGCGCTCCAATCTTTCGCTCTGACAGGATCTTCGTGGCTTCCGCTAACGTGGCGGTGGGTGCGATCGTCGCAACATCGCGGCCCTTGGCGGAGAGGATCGACTTAACGATCATGGACGCCTCCTTTCGAAGCGGGCCCCGCGACGGGCAGAACCCGCGCAATGCATCTCAACCGGACGCTAGCTTGAGTGTTCCACGAGAATGCGGAGTTTGCCAGCGGCAAGCTTGCTGCAATGCATCAGGCCGCGTCGCGCTCGTCCCGTTGTGATGCAACTCCGACCGGATCGAACCAGCTGAATAATACCAGTCCGGCAATGAACCCGCCGACATGCGCCTGCCATGCAACCGGTTGTTCGTTACCGGTGATCGAAACAGAGCCGATGCCGAACAGAAGATTGAGGCCGAACCACACCGCGAGAAACACGAGGACGCGCGGATCACGGAAGGTATCGACCAGCGAAAGCGCCGGGACCCGGTAAGACGAATGTGATCCGCCGAATGACAGCGGCCCGCCGCGCTGAAATGCGAACCGCATCGCGCCGGACATGGTTCCGGAAATCGCTCCGGACGCACCAATCATCGGCGCCAATTGTCCGAAATGTGTCAGCAAATGTGCAAGCGCACCGGCTGCCGCGCACACCGCGCAGAAGGCGAGGAAACGCATAGCGCCGAAGCGGCGCGCCAGCGGCGTTCCGAAAGCCAGCAGCCACACCGAATTGAACAGCAAATGCATCCAGTCGGCATGCAGAAAGGCATAGGTGATAAACGTCCACGCATCGGCTGCCGTACCGCCGGGCCATGCAGCTCCGGAAAGAATATTGGTTTCGTAGCGCGCCGGAATGAACGCGAACATCAGCAGCACTTCGACATCGGCGGGCTCCGAGAGAAGCGACCGGGCCGCATGGACGAGGAAAAGCACCGCCAAGGTTGCGATGAGCACGCCTGGGACGTTGAAGATCGGTTCGCGGGACGAAGAAGATTGCATGGGCGGGTGTATCCGTCGCCCTAGTCACCCGCCTGAACCGCAACTTCAAGTCAAATCGAAGCAAAGCGGCACAAAAAACACGATGGGGAGAGCCCTGTGCGGCTCTCCCCATGCGCGGTCCCGACGCGCGGCGCGCGAAGATCGCACCGTCACGTCCCCTGCGTCGCGAGCCAATTGGGCTCGGGACTTATTGCGCCGGCACCCTACCGGCACCGGGCGGCAGTGACCTCCGTAACCTCTTGTTAACGATAACGCCCCGGCGGTGTGCACGGCTGCAGGCACGCGTCATGCACCCCCTTCGCCAACGGCAACGGTTCGGCTCCACTCTGTTCCGGTTCGGAACAGATTCGCTGCCCGCACCCCAAGATGTGATCCATGAAACGACGGGCGACACAAGACCTGTTCGAATACTGGGACGCGCTGCGCGGCAGTCGGCCTGCGCCCGCGCGCAACGATATCGATCCGGGCGCGATCCGATCGTGCTTGCCCCATACCTTTGTCCTGAGCTTCGCTCCGGGACACGGATATCCATTCCAGATCGCAGGGACCTCGGTCTGCGCAATGTTCGGCGCGGAACTGAGCCGCACGCGCTTCGACCGGCTTTGGGCCGCGGACCAGCAGGAGCGCGTCCGCGATCTTATCGCCGCCGTCATCGCCGATCTCGAGCCGGCGACGGTTAGCGTCATCGGGCACAATCCGGACGGAGAGACGATCGACCTGGACATGGTCGCCCTGCCGCTGAGCGTTGCCGACGGCCCGCCCCGCATCCTTGGTGCGTTCGCGGCCGTCACGCGACCGTACTGGCTTGGCACGCGCCCGCTCACGACGTTGACGATTGATGAGATTACGCGGCCTGGCGTCGTGGAACACGAGGCTTCTGACCGGTGCGCCGCGAATTATTTCGGCCAGCCGTGGATATCACGAATTTTTCACGGCTAACTCTCCGTTAAGGACGCTTCAATAGGTTTTAACCGTAGTGTGCAATGACACGCGGGCGGCGAGTTCGACATCGGCATCATGGCAGCAACCTTCGGCCATCTCGCTCAGGCGCAGACTCGCATTCTTCCGCATAGCGAAGAACGCCGGCGCTTCCAGCGCGTGAAGGTGAATCTGCTGGGCCGTTACATGCTCGGCGATCGCCGTGAATACCCATGCCAAGTGGTGAACATGTCGCCGGGAGGCATGGCGGTTTTCGCGCCGGTCTTCCCGCAGATCGGCGAACGGGTGATCGCCTATATCGATCACGTCGGCCGTCTCGAGGGCGTTTGCACCCGCCATTTCGACAACGGTTTTGCGTCAACGATTGCAGCCACCGCCCGCAAGCGCGACAAGCTTGCCGCCCAGCTCACCTGGCTTGCGAACCGGCATCTGCTCGCCTCCCCGGAAGACCGCAGGCACGGCCGCTTCGCGCCGCGCAATCCGATGACGATGCTGGTGCTGCCGAATGGCGTGAATATCGGCTGCCGGCTGATCGACGTTTCGCTCTCGGGCGCCGCGGTCGCAACCGATCAGCGGCCCCCGCTCGGCGCCCTTGTCACCATCGGCAAGGTGCAAGGCCGCGTAGTCCGTCACCTCGACGAAGGCTTCGCCGTAGAGTTTCTGCGGCTGCAGCATCCGGACTTCCTTGAAGAAAGCGTGACCGCCGGGTAAACGCCCACCGGACGCTTAATCCCTTCCCCGGCTCAAGAGTCAGCAAAGACGCGCGGTTTGGGCCTCGCAACGTCCGGACCTTGTTGTCGTGGTTGCGAGCCTTCCGCCGCATTGTTGACACGCAAGAATGCGATATTTCTCAAGCCATGAGGACATGTCGGCATCATGCGTAGACACAGATCGAACCCAAGATCGATTCAATTTTAATCGATTTCGATTCAAGTGAATCGCAAATTTGTCGCTCTCTTTAGTCGCTTTCGCTTCAAAGGCGGATGCTCGACTTAGCGGCACCTCAAAATCTTTGTGCGAAGTGTGACCCAACGATAAGGGAAGGGTCACGCGGTGCGACGAGTTCTCCTCAACATAAGCGGCAGCGCAAGAATAGCCGCAGCAGGGTGCTTAATTGCATTTGGAAGTGCAGCAACCGCAGCTCCGCGCCCGCTCTTCGTCTCCGTCGGCGAGACCGCTCGTCCCCCCATCGGATGGGTCGAATTCTGTTCAGACAATCCGCGCGAATGCAATACCGCACCGTCGGCGCCGCGCGATGTGATTCTCACCACCAAGGCGTGGAAAGATCTCGTTCGTGTCAACAAGTGGGTCAACGAGACGATCAAGCCGATCACCGATCTCGACCAGTGGGGTGTCGTGGAGAAATGGTCCTATCCCGACACCGGTCGCGGCGATTGCGAAGATTATGTGCTGCTCAAGCGTCGCATGCTGATCCAGGCCGGCTGGCCGCGCGAAGCATTGCTGATCACCGTGGTCCGTGAGCGCAACGGCGACGGTCACGCGGTTCTCACCGTGAAGACCGACAAGGGCGAGTTCATTCTGGACAACCAATATCCCGACATCCTGCTGTGGTCGGACACCAATTACCGGTTCGTGAAGCGGCAGTCGCAGCACGACCAGAATGTCTGGATTTCGCTTGGCGATCCGCGGCCGACCATGTCGACCGCAACCTCACGCTGAAGACAGTGAAGAACGAGGCATAGAAAACGCGATCCCGGTCACGTCCCCCACCCCTCCCCGTCCCAGACCGGGCTCGTGGCGGCCGGCTCTCCCCCCAAGAGCCGGCCGCATCTTTTTGCGCATTGATCAGCCGAACAAATTCCGGATGTCGGCCCCCCTTGGACATGCCTGCGGATCGCAGGACGCCACCCGAGACGGACTCACGAAATCAAGTGATGAGGCGGATCAGAAATCTCGGACATGCGTCAACGCATCACGATTGCCGAAGACCGTCCGCTTTTCTTTGCGGAGAGATCGCTGGCATTCGAACCAGCACTGGGGCAGCGACGAGGCGTCATTAGCTTCGAACGAATTCGACGCCAACCCGCGATTGCGATTGCCAGACCAGACGGCAACTGCGCCGGATATAGTCCGGCTTGATGATCACGGAAAAGCCTTTCGGCAAGACCGGCCGGAATTCGAATTCGAGGCATGCTCCCGCATGGGACATGTCGAGAATCGCGCAATCGACGATGCCCGCCACGCCAAAGCTGATCGAGCCTGAGTGTGACGTCCTCTGACGTTGCGATTTGCGCCGTTCCAGCATGACAGCGGTCCGAAGAAATTTGACCGCAACCTAAGCCGACCGTTCTAATTCGAAATAAATGCGATCGCGTAATCGGGCCAGACGCCGTTGACGGTAAGTTAACGCTATTCGTCCCGGGGCACTGACTTCAGGGCGAACTCGCCGGATATCGGCAGGTTCAGCCGATCTGCTTCAGACCCGTGGCGTAGTCGCGCGAGCGGCGAACATACACATCGGCGCCCGCACGAATCTGCGCAATGGCCTTCTCGTCGAGGCTGCGAATGACGCGCGCCGGCGAGCCGACGATCAGCGAATTGTCCGGGAATGACTTTCCTTCGGTGACCAGCGCGCCCGCGCCGACCAGCGAATTGTTGCCGATGCGCGCGCCGTTCAACACGATGGCGCCCATGCCGATCAGGCTGTTGTTGCCGACGGTGCAGCCATGCAGCAGGACCTGGTGACCGATGACGCAATTCTCGCCGATGGTGACCGGAAACCCGGGGTCGGTGTGTACCGTCGCGTTGTCCTGGATCTGCGAGCGCGAGCCAAGCTCAATCCATTCGTTGTCGCCGCGCAGCACCGCGCCGAACCAGACGCTGGTTTCGCTCTTCAACCGCACCTTGCCGATCAGCACGGCGGTGTCGGCCACCCAGTAACGCTTGTCGTCGGGAAATTCGGGGGCCTGCCCCTCGAGCGCATAGATCGGCATAGTCGCACTTTCACCAGAGACGGATGCGCTCAGCCAATTCCGAGCGCCGCGACCACCACCATAACGAATTTTCCGGAGAGGAGACTCCAGCATCCGGCGACGACGGTTGCGACCATGGCGGTCAGGAAATTCTCCACACCGGGCCTGCGCAACATGATGGCATCCCGGATCAGAATGAACGGGGCGGCAAACACAAGGAATGGAACATGGGCTGCCGCGGCAGGCCCTGTTCCGTCGCCGAAGATGTTGAAGGATGCCGGCCGCGCCATCACGAGCTGGTATCCCGTTGAAAGCAGCCCGGCGACGGAAAATCCCAGCAGAAGAACATAAAGGGAATGCAGCGCTCCCGCAGACACGATCGTTCAACTCCGGATCACTCGAACAACGCCTCCATGTGACAAAGCGCGCCGGGCCGCGCCACCGCTTCGTTAAAAAAGGGTAAACGGACGAAAAATCTTATCGCGGCGCGCCTTAAGCGGGCGCGCCTATACTCGCGCTTGATTCGCGAACGGCTGGGGAACCGTCATGACGATGGCGCACACGCATCAAGCCCCCTATCCGCGGCCAAAACGCCGCGGCAGGCGGCGGCCGCGTGGCACGCTGTGGCTGCCCATTGCTCTCTTCGCCGCAGGCGTGATCGCCGCCGGAAGCTGGGTCGCCTACATTCTGTGGCCGCGCTGGCCGGCAGCGGACCTCACCGTCGATGCCCCCTCGCTGCCGATTACGGTCAACGGCGTCAATTTCAACATTCCGCCCGCCGCTATCCGCAACAAGGTCCAGCGGAAGCCGGGAACGCAGGAGCGGGTCGATCTGGTGTTTCTGTGGCCGTCACTGACGCCGCCGGATCCCGCCGTTAAGCCGGGACCTGCAGCCTCCTCGCACGCTATCGACCGGATCTTTGTCACGGTGAGCGCCTACGGCAACACGCTGCCGCCGCTCGAGCGATTCAACACGATCTATCCGCGCTACCTGGACTCCAGCCTGTCCACGACGCCTGACGGCCTGACGCTCCGGCCCTTCCGGAAGGGCACGCCGTATCAGGGCGAGGACATCATCTATGACGACCGCAATCCGGGTCGCTTCATGGTTCGCTGTACACAGGATGCCGCTACAGGCACGACGATCGGAATGTGCCTGTTCGAGCGCCGCATCGAGCAGGCGGATCTCACCGCCCGCTTTCCCAGGGCTTGGCTGTCGGACTGGTCAACGGTGTCGGAACGACTGGAGACGTTGATCAGGCAGCTGCGCGGATCCCATCGATAGAATCCGCGCCGACGTAATTTGCCCGTCTCGCCGGGTCGGTGGCTCACCGGCCCTTGATGTTCGATCAGGGCTCCAGATCGGTATCCAGGATCGACATGTTGAAATTGTAGGACTTGTCGCCGTCCTCATCGTCGAGGAACAGCACGCCGATGAACTCTTCGCCGATATAGACTTCGGCGGAGTCGTCCTTCTTCGGGCGCGGCACCACACGGATTCTCGGATTGTCGAACAGCCGCTTCAGATACGCGTCGAGCTTCTTGATTTCCTGGACGTCCACGAGCGCCCCCTCTCCTGCGGTTCATGTGTTGCCGGAGCGCGACGGCCGTTCGACAATCCAATGTCGCATCGCCACGCGCAATTGAACGCAGGCGGACGCCCACGCATTCCAAGGCTCAATACGGCAGACGCGGCCTGACGCAAAGCCGGAAATGTGAAAAGTCTCAGTTGCCGATGTCGAACAGCATGTCCATGCGCCGCGACGGCTCGGCACAGCCGGCCGTCCCCACCACACGCGCCGGCACACCCGCGACCGTGACGTTGTTCGGCACCGGCTTGATCACCACCGAGCCCGAGGCAATGCGCGCGCAATGCCCGACCTCGATATTGCCGAGAATCTTCGCACCGGCTCCGATCAGGACGCCGCGCCGGATCTTGGGATGACGATCGCCATCTTCCTTCCCGGTGCCGCCGAGCGTCACGCCATGCAGCATCGAGACGTCGTCATCGATCACCGCTGTTTCTCCCACCACGAGTCCCGTGGCGTGGTCGAGGAAAATCCCGCGGCCGATCTTCGCGGCGGGGTGGATGTCGCACTGGAAGACAGCGGAGGACCGGCTCTGCAGATAGAGCGCGAAATCCTTGCGGCCCTTGCGATAAAGCCAATGTGCGAGGCGATGGGTGACTATGGCGTGAAAGCCCTTGTAATACAGCACAGGCTCGATGAAGCGGTCGGTTGCCGGGTCGCGATCGATGGTCGCAACGATATCGGCCCGGAAAGCATCGCCGATCGAAGGTTCGTCCGACAAAGCATCCGAATAGGCCTGCCGGATCATCTCGCCCGAGACATCATGGTGATCGAGCCTCTCGGTCGCGCGATGCACGACGGCCGCTTCCAGCGTGTCATGGTGCAGGATCGTCGAGTAGATGAAGCTCGCGAGTGCAGGCTCGGCGCGCACAATCGCCTCGGCCTCCTCGCGGACTTTTGCCCAGACCGGATCGACCTTCCCGACCGTGTTTGCCGGCTTCACTTGATAATGGGCCATGCCACGCCTCGCCTTTCGGTTTTCGCAGCTAACACATAAAGGTTGAAAATGATCTCCGCCACCCTGCAATTTCGCTGGATTGGCGCTGCGGATCACGCATGTCTGTAGAATAATTTTCTACGACCCTCGCTACCGGTCCGGACGCCCGCAACTGTTCAGGGAAGCGGCCCGGCTTTCGACCGCGATCGGTCGAGGAAATCGACCACCGCAGAAGCGAAGTGATCGTTTGCGTCGCCGGCAACCATGTGCCGCGCTCCGCCCACATCGACATATTCGGCCTGCGGCACGAGTTCGAGAAATTCGCGGGCGTGGGCCTCCTGCACGAGCTCCGAAGAACCGCCCCGCACCAGCATGGCCGGCACCTTGATGTTGCGCGCCGCGTCCAGCATCGATGCCTCGAGGCGCTTGCGGTCCGGATCGAAGCTCTTGCGGCCTTCCATGAACCGGGGATCCCAGTGCCAGCGCCAGCGCCCATCGGCGCCGAGCCGCAGATTCTTCTTGAGGCCTTCAGTGCTCTTCGGGCGGGGACGATGCGGCAGATATTCCGCCACGGCGTCCGCCGCCTCCTCGATCGTGGCAAAGCCCTCCTTGGCATGCGCACGCATGAAACCCTGCACCTTGTCGACGCCCTCATAATCAACACGCGGCGTGATATCGACCAGCACCAGTGAAGCCAGCACATGCTCGCCGCTATCGCGGAAGGTCTCGCCTTCGGCGAGCATCGAGGCAATGCCTCCCATCGAAGCACCGATCGCCGCCGGCCTGATGCCGTGTTGTCGCGTGAGTTCGTCCGCCAACGCCTTCACGTCGCTGGCGAAATGCGGAAACTGATAGCCCCCATCGGCAACCCACTCGGAATCGCCATGGCCGCGCTGGTCGATCGCATAGGCAATCCAGCCGCGACGCGCGAGTTGGGCCGCCGTTGCGCGCCAGGCGTGACGCGTCTGGCCGCCACCATGCAGCAGCATGACCGGCTGCCCCTGGTCGCCGAAGACATCGCTGACGAGCTTGTTGCCGTTGGCTCCGGTGAAGATCGCCGTTTGCGGCGCGACATGCTTGGTCATGGATATCGCCTAAGCCCTTTCGGCCAGAAACTGCAAGACTGCGGCCTTGAACGTCTTGTCGCCGACCGCGAGCATGTGGTCGCGGCCGGGAATATCGAATGCGCGGGCGTTCGGCATGATGGCCGCGAGCTTGCCGGCAGGGCCGGCGACGTCGTCCTTGGTTCCGACCGCCACAAGCGTCGGGACCGCGATCCTCCCGGCTTCCTCCTCCGACAACACCTGCCGCGATCCCCGAATGCATGCAGCAAGAGCGCGGCGGTCGGATTTGGTCTGTTCGGCAAAGCTTCGGAAGGTTCGCGCCATCGGGTCGGTGACCTCGGCGAGCGACGGCGCTTCCAGCGCCTCCGCGATGGTTTCGGGCAGGCCGACGCCATCGATCAGCTTGTAGCCGAGCCCGCCGAGGATCGCCGAGCGGACCCGCTCCGGATGGGCCAGCGCCAGAAAGGCCGTGATGCGGGCCCCCATCGAATAGCCGAATATGTCGGCCTTCTCGATCTTCAGGTGGTCTAGTAGCGCGCGAGCGTCCTCGGCCATAAGCGCGGTGCGATAGTCCGCGGGGTCATAAAGTTTGGTGGACTGCCCGTGCCCGCGATTGTCGAGCGCGATTACACGGCGTCCGGCACCGGTCAGGGTCGAGACCCAGCCGGGATAGACCCAGTTGACCTCGCGGTTCGAGGCGAAGCCGTGAATGAGGACAACGGGATCGCCCTTCCCCTCGTCGAGGTAGGCGATCTCGACGGGACCGTTCCGGAAACTTGGCATGTCGAAATGTGCGGCCTTTGCGAAAGCGGGCGGAACCTACCCCTGAGCCGCAGCGGTTGCCAAGCGCCGCTGACGCTCGACTTCGCGTTTCGCGCGGCGGACCTTCCGGCGTTGCAGACCTCGCCACGTGGCCCGCTCGACCGCCCCCTTGGCGGCGGAAACGAAGCCGAACAGGGTCAGAGCGGCCCACAAGACCCAGAGCGACAGGTCGAAGGCCGCGACCGTCAAAGCGATTGCGCCACGGCCGAGAAATTTGAGGATTGCCCGGGTCTTGCCGCCTTCCTTTTCGGCAAGCTTGGCAACCCGGGCCATCTCGCGCGGCGAATCCGAGATTTTCAACCCGTCGAGCGCGGCCCGCGCCCCGGCCTTGGCCTGGACCTCGCCGACATTGCGAGTCATCCGGAACAGGTCGTCGGCCTTCTCGATCTTCACCGCCTCGCGCACCGCACGGGCGGTCATTGCCGGATTGGTCACCGACATGCCATCGACCGCCTTGCGCAACGCCGGCCCGTCGATCACCGACCGCAGGGTGCGACCGACCGATTCCGCCATCCGCGCGGAAAGCCGTCCGGTCTTGCGGGCCGCCTTCACCAGCGAAAGACCGACCCGCGCGGGGGCGCCTGTGCCAAGTGACGCATAGGTGCCGGCGGTGACCGCGATCCCCACCGCCGAGAGGCCGAGGATCAGATGATCGACCTCCTTGCCCTGCGCGTAGCGCGAGCCTTCGCGAACCGCATCGCGGATATCGCCGAACACAAACAGGTCGCCGAGCGCGGTCCCGGCGAGGCTCACAAGATCGTCCGGTTCGCCAACGATCAGGCCGCGGGTAAAATTCTCGGCCGTCTTGAGCGTACTCGCCGCTTGTTCGACGGCGGCATCGACCCTTGCGACAAGGTCAGGCGCAAGCGCGACCTTACGGTCGCGTGCGAGTTCGACGAAGCTCCTGGCGAGATCGGCGTCATCGGCGGCGAGCGCGGCCTCGATCTCGCGGGTTGCCGCGGCGCTGTCGAAGCTGCGCGCCAGCTTGCGGTCGGCAAGCTCTGCAGGCTCGTCCTGGACCAGCAGCAGCCAGCCCGCCTCGATGGCCGGCGGCAGCAACGCCAAGGCCCCGATGCCGAAAATCCCGGCCGCAATCATCAGCAGCCGCATGCGGATCAGGGCCGCCCGCATCGGTCCGGCCGGTGGTTGTGGGATATGCATCGGAACGGGTCTCGCAGCCCCGGATCAGCCCTTAAAGTGAGATGTTGCAGTTTTTCGGACATTTCAAGGAGACGTGCGCATAACCGCTGGCACCCGTCTCGGTTTCCGCAGGCCGAGTTCCTGGTTAACGGCATTGATTCAGATACCCGCGCCGCTATGGTGCCGCGCAACAGTTCGAATCCGACCAGAATTCCGGGGTTAGCAACGATGGCCGATCACGTCGTTCCGCATTTCCACAATGAAGCCGGCGTCGCCGTCATCGAGATCGGCTCGAAGGAATTCATGTGCATCGGGGCGCGCCCGCCCTTCGATCACCCCCACATCTTCTGCGATATGGGCGACGATACCGAGATCATCTGCGAATATTGCTCCACCCTCTATCGCTACGATCCGAAGCTCGATCCGGATGAATCACGGCCCGCCGACTGCGCCTGGACCGCGCCACAGGCGGCTTAAGTCCCTTCCCGCGCCGACGTGGCATCCTCGCGGACCATTCTGATCGCGGGAGCCGGTATTGGCGGACTGACAGCGGCGCTGACCCTTAGTCGCATCGGCTATCGCGTCTTGATCGCCGAGCAGGCCAGCGCACTGAGCGACGTCGGCGCGGGCATCCAGCTCTCCCCCAATGCAACGCATGTTCTGCAAGCGCTCGGCGTCACGGACCGCCTCGCCGCCACCGCCGTCGTCCCGGCAGGCCTTTCGATCCGCAGCGCACGCAGTGGCGCCGAAATCGCCTACATGCCGATGGGCCCCGCTTTCGCCTTTCGCTACGGCGCGCCCTACTGGATGTTGCATCGCGGCGACCTGCAGGCCGCGCTTGCGCAGGCCGTGTCCGAGCACCCGGACATCGAACTCAAGCTCGGGGCCCGGATCGAGGATTTCGCGGTCCATGCCCATGGCGTTACCGCGCAGCTCCGCGACGCACGCGGTGTGACCGAGGAGCGCGCACCGATCCTGATCGGCGCCGATGGCTTGTGGTCCACGATCCGAACGCGGCTCGGCGATCCATCGAAGCCGGTGTTTCGCGAGCGGACCGCGTGGCGCGCACTCATCCCGGCATCGGTCGTCCCGGAAGAGTTCCGGCAGCCGGTGACACGGCTGTGGCTCGGGGGAAACGCGCATCTCGTCCATTATCCCGTGCGCGGCGGGACCCTGATCAACGTGGTGGCGATCGTGCGCGACCGCTGGAAAGCGCCGGGCTGGTCAGCCCCCGGTTCACGTGACGAATTGCTGCGTCGGTTCAGACGCTGGCCGAAGGCCGCGCGCGCGCTCGTCGAAATTCCGGAGAGCTGGCTGAAATGGGCGCTGTTCGACCGCGAGGAGCCAGGCTTTCGTGGGCACGGGCCAGTCACGCTGATCGGCGATGCATCGCATCCCATGCTGCCATTTCTGGCGCAGGGCGCCGCAATGGCCATTGAAGATGCCGCGGTGCTGGCGCGCTGCCTCGCCTCGCCCAGCACCGATCCTGAACCCGCCTTGCGGCGCTACGAAGCGATCCGCCATGCGCGCGTCAAACGGGTCCAGCAGGAAGCACGCGCCAACAGCCGCACCTATCACATGGCGGGCTTTGCGGCGCTCGCCCGCAACATGACGATGCGGCTGATGGGCGGAGAGCGGCTTCGCGCCCGCTACGACTGGCTCTATGATTGGCGTCCGGACTGATCCTGACACCATGCGATCGGCTTGATCAACAACACCGGGATAGCGGGGATGCTCATGTTCGAAACCACGATCGCGGGCAGTCTGCCGAAACCGTCCTGGCTTGCCGAACCGGAGAAGCTCTGGGCCGGCTGGCGCTTGCAAGGCGACACACTGACCGAAGGCAAGCGCGACGCTACCATCCTCGCCGTGAAGCTGCAGGAGGATTGCGGGATCGACATCGTCTCCGACGGTGAACAGGCGCGCCAGCATTTCGTACACGGATTTCTGGAGCGCATCGGCGGGATCGATTTCAAGAACAAGGTCGAGATGGGAATCCGCGCCGACCGCTACAAAGCGATGGTGCCGGTGGTGATCGCGCCGCTGCAGCTCAAGGGGCGCGTTCACGAGATGGAAGCGAAAGCTGCACGCGCTCACACCGCACGCAAGCTGAAATTCACCCTGCCCGGTCCGATGACCATCGCCGACACGATCGCCGACCGTCATTACGGCGATCGCGTCAAGATGGCTTTCGCCTTCGCCGATTGCCTGAACCAGGAGGCGCGTGCGCTCGAAGCGGACGGCGTCGATGTCATTCAATTCGACGAGCCGGCTTTCAATGTCTTCATGGGCGAAGTCACCGACTGGGGTATCGAGGCGCTTCACCGGGCGAGCGCCGGGCTCTCCTGCAAGACCGCCGTGCACATCTGCTATGGCTACGGCATCAAGGCGAATGTCGATTGGAAGAACACACTCGGCGAGGAGTGGCGGCAATACGAGCAGATCTTCCCGGCGCTGGCGGGAAGCCGGATCGATCAGGTCTCGGTGGAGTGCCGCAATTCGAGAGTGCCGCTGTCCCTGCTCTCATTGCTGAAAGGCAAGGACGTCCTGGTCGGTGCGATCGATGTCGCAAGCGACGTCGTCGAAACGCCGGAGGAGGTCGCGGCCACGATCGAAGCCGCGATGCAATATGTTCCGAAGGAGCGGATCATTGCCTGCACCAATTGCGGGATGGCGCCGATGAGCCGCGCTGTCGCCGAGGGCAAACTGAAGGCGTTGGCCGCCGGCGCGAGGCTCGCACGGCAGCGGCACGGCTAGATCGGTTTCGCTTTCACAAAAGCAGCTGAGCTAGCGGTCAGCGCGGCCAAGCACCGCCATCAATTCCGCGATCTTCTGGCGCTGATCGGCGCGGTTGCCCGAGGCAATCGCATCCTCGACGCAATGGGCGACATGATCGCGCAAAATCTCTTCCTCCACCCGCCGCAAGGCGGCGCGCACCGCCGAAATCTGCGTCACGATATCGATGCAGTAACGGTCCTCGTCGACCATGCGCGCAAGACCGCGCACCTGCCCCTCGATGCGCTGCAATCTTTTCGTGACCTTGCTCTTGGCTTCGTCATGCATGACCGTTATATACCCCTACCGGGTATAGGTTACAAGAGAGACTGCCATGGCCAGTCACGGTCATCACGCCTGCTGCCAGTCGAAGGACGCACACGCGGGATATGCGCCTGCGGGTGCGACCGAACGCGACCCGGTTTGCGGCATGACGGTCGATCCGCACACGGCGAAGCACCGCCACGTCCATCACGGCCAGCCCTATTATTTCTGTTCGGCGGGTTGCCGGACCAAATTCATCGCCGAACCCGACAAGTACCTTTCGCCGGAAAAACGCCAGGCGGAGCCGGTGCCGGAGGGCACGATCTACACCTGCCCCATGCATCCGCAGATCCGCCAGATCGGTCCCGGATCCTGCCCGATCTGCGGGATGGCGCTCGAACCCGAGCTCGCAACGGCTGACACCGGTCCCAATCCCGAACTCGCCGACATGACCCGCAGATTCTGGGTCGGATTGGCGCTCGCCCTTCCCGTCTTTGCGCTGGAAATGGGATCGCACCTGACAGGCGGGCATGGCCTTATGCCGCAGCCCTGGTCGAACATCGTGCAATTCGCGCTGGCGACTCCGGTTGTGCTGTGGGCCGGCTGGCCGTTCTTCGTGCGCGGCTGGCAATCAATTGTCACCCGCAACCTCAACATGTTCACGCTCATCGCGCTCGGGACCGGCGTTGCGTGGCTCTACAGCGTGATCGCCACCTTCGCGCCG
>NZ_DATMRX010000061.1:0-6141 GCF_035565855.1 Pseudorhodoplanes sp. | reverse complement strand
CACGCTGCTCCCGGCCTCCCCTCTACCTGCACGCCCATCCGCCGCGCGGTCTGTCGCGCCGACCCGCAGGAACCGAACGCGAACCGAGCGACGTCGCGCCCGACTTCGCCCAGTTGCCAAAGCTCCTTGTCGGAAAATTCGGATCCGGCCTGCGCCCCGCGTTCGAGCGTGTTCAGCCCCGCGCCAAGCGGCGTCGGCCATCCTCTCAAGGCGTGGACCACCGACCGCAGCCCAGTGAGCGTCACTCCGACAGCCTGCCATCCCGCGGCACAGACAATGAGCCCGACGCCGCGATCCGTCAGGTAAGGCCGCTCGTCGCGCGCAAGGTCCTCGATGTAATCAATCGCATTCTTGAGCAGGCCCGGGATGCCGCCATGATAGCTCGGGCTTGCGATGATCAACCCATCGCATTGGCGCAGGATGGAGATGTAGCGTTCCGCGTTGCTCGCACGCGGCACGCCAAACTCATAAGGTGGAAACGACAATTCCGGGCCGGCGATCAATTGCGTGCGTGCGCCCGCGGCGCGCGCCGCCTCCAGGCTCACCGCAAGCGCGCGTTCACTGGACGATTGCGGCCGCAACGTCCCGCCAATGCCGACGATGAGGGGCGCCGTGGACATGATCATCTCGAAAAGCCTCGGGAAACGGCCGCCCGGCTCATGCCTCGCTCGCAGCCGGAAGGCGCTGCGCAACGTGACGCGCCAGCGGAGATGGGGATTGGGCCTCACGAAGGCGCGGCATCACGCCTTCCGCGAACAGATTGAGGCTCGACATCGTCTCCTCGTGCGACAGGCCGGCGCACTGCATCATCAGCAGCAGATTGGAGAACGCACCGACCCCATGACGGAAATCGCCGACCTGCTCGAGCACTTGCTCGGGCGTGCCGCAGAAGATCACGCCGGCGTCAATCAGCTCGTCGAGCGTGGCGGTGCTGAGCAGCACCGGATGCCCCGACTTTGTCGCCGAGGGGCGCTGGGTCGAACCGGACTTCATGATCCGCACATTATCCGCAACACTCAGGTACCCCGGCGGATTGCGGAAGGCCGGGGCGACGCGGCTGTTGGATGCGATGGTCGAAACGCAATGGACGGCGCGGCGACGCGCCTCGGCTTCCGTTTCGCCGATGGCACACATGCCCAGATACGCCAGCCGGTTGGCCGGCGCCTCGGTGCCATGATAGCCGCGCCACGCTTCGCGATACGCATCGAACAACGCTTTCGTCGCGTAACCGCTCAGGAACGTCGCGGCCACATATCCGCGCTTGGCGGTTTCGGCCATGCTCCGCGCGCTCGACGACGTGATCCACACCGGCGGGTGTGGCTGCTGCATCGGCCGCGGCCAGATGTTCACGTTGCGATAGTTGAAGAATTCGCCCTCGAACGGGAACGGTCCGTCATGGGTCGTCATCGCCTTGAGGATCAGATCGTGCGCCTCCCACAGGCGCTCCATCATACGGATGGGACTATTGACGGCGGCGGATGCCTCGTACGGAACGCCGCGCACGAAGCCCATCTCAAGGCGGCCGCCCGAGATGACGTCGATCATCGACAACTCTTCCGCTACGCGCAGCGGGTCCGTCCGGTTCGCCAGCGGCACGCCGAGCGCAAGCAGCCGCGCCCTCGACGTGATGCGCGCCAGGATGGCAAGGCTGATGTTGGAGGATACCGACAGGCAGGTCGGGGTGCTGTGATGCTCGTTGATCATGATGTCGTAGCCGAGCCTGTCGGCTTCGACCCATTCGTCATGGTATCGCCGGTAGAGCCCATGAGCGAAGTGCGGATCGCAATTGCGATTGGCGAGCGTAATGCGCAGCGACTGGTCCGGCAGCGACCACGCATCGGGATAGGACTGCTCGGTGAAATAGAAGACTCGCATCAGGCGACGCCTTTCATCGCGTTCATGGCCGCATCGGCATGGCGCTCATGCCAGTCGATGACGTGGCGCGCCGTGGCTTCGGCGCATTCGATATGCGGGTAATGCCCGCAGTCGCCGAGAGTTGAGAACACACCGCGCGGCAACCGCTTCGCCAGCGCGCGGCCGACATTCGGCGAAACGATGCGATCGTCTTCGCCGGACAGGACCAGTGCGGGGATATCGATGCGGTGCAGCCGGCGCGCGAGCGCGGGATTGTGCATGTAAGGCAGCCAAGCGTAGCGGGCGCTGGCCTCCCGCGCGCGAACCGCCAACTCCAGCTCGGCGTCACCCCCGCTATCGGGCGCACCGCCAGCCATCGCCGGGTTGAGAAACGAAAGGCTCTCGACCGCGCGCTCTTCCAGGCTGAAGATGTCTTGCATATCGCGCTCGGAGCGCCCTGCCATTTTGACCCCGGCCGGCGACAGCAGGCACAGCGACGCGATACGTGTTGTGTCCTTGCTCGCGATCTCCATCGCAAGCCAACCGCCGAGCGAAGATCCGACGATTGTCACGCGCCGCAGATCGAGCGACGCCATCAGGTCGAGATAAAAATACGACAGATCGTCGACCGACTTGAAATGGTTCGGAGCATCGAACTTGTAGCCGGGATGGTATGGGGCGATGACCCGGCCATGCGCGCCAAGCGCGCGCAGAAATGCATCCGCGCCGCGCAAACCGCGTTCGGGATGCAGGAACAGGAATTCCACGTCGCCGCTTCCGCATGCCGCAATCTCGGTTCTCACACCGAAAAGATCGATCGGTTCCAGATTGATGGGATTCTCGCTCAACGATTGCTCCGCCAATGATCGCGATTGCTCACATCAAACTAGCGACAACGGGCGAGACGAAAAGAAATAAAATCTTTTCGGGGCGATCAGTTTTTCTATGACGCCGATGGCGCGGATACATCTGACGATGACGCGCGGAAATCATCCGCACAGAATGATGCCGGCGCACCGCCACGATGCGCCGGCACGAAGAAGGCACTAAAGCGAGACGTTGGCCGCCTTGGCAACGGCTCGCCACCGCTCGTTCGTGCTCCTGATTTCCGTCGAGAATTCTTCCGGCGATTCGGCAAGCGAAACGAACCCGATATTACGGAGAGCGCCCTGCAATGCCTGATCGGCCCGCGCCTTGTGGAACGCTGCCGACAGATGAGCCACGACCGGCGCCGGCATTCCTGCCGGACCGACAAGCCCCGACCACTCGTGAACCTCGTAGTCTTTAACGCCCGCTTCGGCCACTGTCGGCAAATCGGGAAGCAGCGGCGTCCGTTGCGGCGTTGTGATGGCCAGCGGCTTGACCTTGCCGCCCTTCATCAAGCTCATCGTGCCGCCGACGTTCGAGAGAAGGATTTGGATCACGCCCGCCGACAGATCGACGAGCGCGGGCCCGTTGCCTTGATAGGGAACGTGCACGATGTCGATCCCTGCCCGCTCCTTGAAATACTCAAGGCCGAGGTGGACGATGGACCCCGCGCCCGGAGAGCCGAAGTTCAGCGTGCCCGGCTTCTGCTTGGCGAGCGCGATCAGCTCCTGCACGTTGTTCACCGGCAAGCCGGCATTGACGACGATGACCAACGGCCCGACGACGAGCCGGGAGATCGGCTGGAACGCCTTCTGCGGATCGTAAGGCGGATTCTTCATGATCGCCGGTGCGATGCCGAGCGTGCTGGTCGAAGCCCAAAGCAGCGTATAGCCATCCGGCTTGGCACGCGCGACGAAGTCGGCTCCCGTCATCCCTCCCGCGCCGGGGCGATTATCGAGCACCACCTTGGCGCCGACCGCCTTGGAGAAAGCATTGGCGAATGCGCGCGCCGCGGCATCGACCGAACCGCCCGGCGGAAACGGAACGACGAGTGTGATCGGCCGCGCCGGGTATTGCTGTGCAAAGCCGCTCGACGGCAACACCACAGCACCGGCTCCGGCGCCGATGGATTTCAAGAACGCCCTTCTGTTCCAACCCCGACCCGTCATGCTTCTCCCCTCCGATCGTTACAAACGAAGCTGCTGACTGCGCCCTGGCACGCCTTTCAGGCCGGCCACACGCAAGAGAGGCGTCCCGCCCTCGGCCTTTCAAGCAATATTTTCTGATTGCCCCTATCACCCGGAGCACAGGTCAAGGCATTCGATGGCCGTCAAACCGCGCGATCGCGGACAACGTCGAACAAGCGGCTCTGCCGCAGAGCCTCGGTAAACGATTGAACAAGCAGGCTCGCCGCCGGCGACAACTCTTTGTGCTGCGGATATGCCAGGACCAAAGTCCGCTTTAGCGTCGGCTCGATCAATTGCACGCAACGCAGGCGCGAACCGAACTGATTAACCGGGAAAGTCGAAGGCGAAATGATCGAAACCCAACCGGGCTGGGTGACGATCTGAAAAACGCTGACGGCGGAATCGACCTCGATTTCCGGCCGGATGGCGATGCCGCGCTTCTCCATCTCGCTGACCATGAAGTTGCGTTGGAAGTTGCCGGCCGAGGGCAACACGACGCGCATCTGGGCAAGCTCTCGCCCCGACATTTTGTCGCCCGTCGGATAGGTTTCATTGCTGACGACGGCCGTAAGCTCCTCCTCGGCGAGGACCACCTGCTTGACCGTCGGCCGCGGCTCGGCACGCGCGACGATAGCGAAGTCGAGGTCGCCGAGCACGACGCCCTCCAGGAGGTGTTGGCTGTATCCGTCGCGAACGGCAAGCTCGACGCCCGGATATTGCTCGTGAAACTCCATCAGGATTTGCGGCACGATCAGCGGCGGCAGCGCCGAAAGGATACCGAAGCTCACCTTGCCCGCGATCTGGCCGCTCGATTCCGAGAGCGCCGTCCGCACATCGTCCGCCGCTTCGAGGGCCTGCAGGCAAAGCGGATAGAGCCGATGCGCGATAGCATTGGGAACGACACCTGTCGCGGCGCGCTCGAACAGTTCGAGACCGAAAGACGCTTCCAGCCGGCGGATTTGTTGACTGACGGCAGCCTGGACGACATGGACGCGCCTTGCTGCGCGCGTCATGTTTCTTTCCTCATAAAGCGCCACGAAGTAGCGCATCTGCTTGAGGTCCATGAAACCGCCTTCCTTCGGGCCGTGGAATGCGCAAGAGAATGCCCGCACCGCACCGTTGAGTCGAGGGCGGACCGTCTAAGCCCATCCGTCGCACCATGCCAGTCAGTTGACTCATGTTTCCGTTGCGATGCGGCGAGTGCCGGAAGGCATTGCGCAAACTTTTCGTTTTGGCCGCGATCAGAAAACCTTTCTTTGGCTGGCTCCCTCCGAAGCGATAGCCTCGCAACCTTCGCGAAAGAACACCGAACCATACAAACGACTACTGACGGACATCGCCGCATGCACGATCGTGAATTTGGAAGCGCCGCCTGTATCGGCGTGGCCGTTCCGCAGGCCAATCCCATTGCCGAGCCCGAATTCCAGGCGCTCGCCGCCGATGGCGTATCCGTGCTGACGACAAGGCTTCAGGGAAGCCGGACCAACTCCAAGGACCGGCTGGTCGGGTACCTCGACAGCCTGCAGGGGACGCTCGACGCCTACGACACCACCCCGCTCGACGCGGTTGCGTTCGCCTGCACCGGCGTGTCCTACATCGTGGGCGACGAGCACTGCGAGGGCGAACTCAAGCGACTGTCCGGCGAACGAGGCTATCCGATCATTTCAGCCGCTAGTGCGATCCGCACGGCGCTCAAACACATGGGCGTGACGAAGATCGCGGTCTTCGCGCCCTATCCCAAGTGGCTGTCGGAGTTGAGCTACACCTATTGGGCCAGCGCGGGCTTCCAGGTCGTTGCCTCCGCCTGCGCTCCGATGGACCCGTCCGATACGCGCGCCGTCTACAAGATCCGCTCGAAGGAAATCGCGTCAAACGTGGCCGCGCTCGATCTCAGCAACGCTGAGGTTCTGATCTTGACGGGAACCGGAATGCCGACGCTGAAGGCAATTCCCGAGCTGTCAAGACAGATCGGCAAGCCGGTGCTTTCCTCCAATCTCTGCCTGGCTTGGATGGCAATGACCACCTGCGGCGTCAGCCTGCCGGCGGCGACGGCAACCGAGCCCCTCTATAGCGGCTGGGCACCGCGGCTGCGTCAATAGAACGATGCCGTTCGCTCGCCGGGTCGGCGGGCCGGCAGCGTTCCCAGAGCCATGGACAGCGGCTGCAACCATCCGGGCCCCATCGGCGTTATGGGTGTCAGGAGGGGCCAGAGGTCCGTCATGGCTCACGGGTC
>NZ_DATMRX010000060.1:0-5630 GCF_035565855.1 Pseudorhodoplanes sp. | reverse complement strand
GGCCTCAAGCGGCGCCAGCCGGTCGGCCACGAATTTCTTCTGGAAATCGCCATCCGGCCGGCCGAAGGCGGGACTCGTTCCGACGAGAATAACCGCCTGATAGGCATCAGGTTTTCGCCGCAGCATGGTCTGCGCGATCATGCCGCCGAGGGAGTGGCCGAGGATCACCGGCCGGACCAGCCCCGCGGCCGCGATCTGCGCTTCGACGTCCTCGGAAAAGCCTTCGAAATCAATGCTCTCGATCGCCGGCCGGCCGCCGTAACCCGGCAGATCCAGCGCCAGCGGCGTGTATCCGGCGGCGCGGAAGCTCTCCACCTGCGGTTGCCAGGCGCGGGCCGATCCGCCGACGCCGTGGATGAAAACAACCCCGTTGGTCGGCGATTGCAGGCCTTGCTCTGGCATCTTCGGATCAGTGTTCTGCAGATCATCTGCGTTGGTCGGCAATCCTATTGGCTCGCGAATAAAGCTTCAAATGTAAAATATTGCGATCCGCCGCTTCCGCAGTTCGTTCGCCCCCGCGCAAAGGGGATGCTGTGAGCGACAAGCGCGGTTGCGTCGGGATTGATTGCCGCCGGAACGATGTGCCGCCGGCGGCGTTCTCATGATGACGAATCTGAGAGATGTGAACGGACAAGTAGCATCCCGGATGACAGGAGCGAACGATGCCAATGCTGTTGTGGTTTCCAATGGTCGTGATGGCCGGAATGTATCAGGCCATGGCGCACGATGTCGCAACATGGCAACGCGCGTTTGCTCCCGATACCGATCGCGACGCGTGAGGGCGTCGAGCATCTAGCTCGCAACAAACAGCTGCAAGACACTTCAAGCGTCAAGGCCCGGCATTCTTGCCGGGCCTTTTGCGTGCCTAGCCGCGCTTGCGGCCGATGCTTTTGGATTCGGCTGCCTGCTCGCGGCCGAGGGCTTCGAACACCTTCGTGACGATGCCGCGTGCATCGAGGCCAGCCGCCGCATACATCGCGGCCGGCGTATCCTGATCGATGAAGTGGTCGGGCAGCACCATCGATCGGACCTTCAATCCATTATCGAGCACGGCATTGTCGGCGAGCGTTTGCAACACATAGGAGCCGAAGCCGCCGATCGATCCTTCTTCGATCGTGATAAGCACTTCGTGCTCGCGTGCGAGACGCAGGATCAGGTCGACATCGAGGGGCTTGGCAAACCGCGCATCGGCAACGGTCGTCGACAGACCGAATGTCGTGAGTTCGTCCGCCGCCTTCAGGCATTCGGAGAGCCGTGCGCCGAACGACAGCAGCGCCACCTTGTTGCCTTCGCGGATGATCCGGCCCTTGCCGATCTCGAGCGGAATACCGCGCTCGGGCATCGGAACGCCGATGCCTTCGCCGCGCGGATAGCGCAGCGCCGACGGACGATCGTCGATTGCTGCCGCGGTCGCCACCATATGAACGAGATCGGCTTCGTCGGCCGCGGCCATGAGTACAAAACCCGGCAGGCAGCCGAGATAGGCGACATCGAAAGACCCCGCATGGGTCGGGCCATCGGCGCCGACAAGTCCGGCGCGGTCGATCGCAAAGCGAACCGGCAGCGACTGGATAGCGACGTCGTGCACGACCTGGTCATAGGCGCGCTGCAGGAATGTCGAGTAGATCGCCGCGAATGGCTTCATGCCGTCGGCGGCGAGTGCCGCGGCAAAAGTCACCGCATGCTGCTCGGCAATACCGACATCGAAGAAGCGCTTCGGAAATTCCTTCGCGAAAAGGTCAAGTCCGGTGCCGGACGGCATCGCAGCCGTAATGGCGGTGATGCTGTCATCGCGCCGCGCCTCCGCAACCAGCGCTTCGCCGAACACTTTCGTATAGGCGGGAGCCGATGCTTTCGACTTCGACTGTGCGCCAGTCGCGACGTCGAACTTGGTGACGCCGTGATACTTGTCCGCGGATTCTTCGGCCGGGCCGTAACCCTTGCCCTTCTGCGTCACGACATGGAGCAGAATGGGGCCGCCCTGCGCATCGCGGACATTCTTCAGGACCGGCAGAAGATGGTCGAGATTGTGCCCGTCGATCGGACCGACATAGTAAAAACCAAGCTCCTCGAACAGCGTGCCGCCGGTCATCATGCCGCGTGCATATTCTTCGGCGCGCATCGCGCGCTCTTCGAAGAATTTCGGAAGCTTGTGCGCGAGCTGTTTTCCGATCTCGCGAATGTTCCGATAGGTCTTTCCCGAGATGAGCCGCGCCAGATAGGCTGACATCGCGCCGACCGGAGGCGCGATCGACATGTCGTTGTCATTGAGGATGACGATCAGCCGCGAGTTCATCGCGCCGGCATTGTTCATCGCCTCGTAGGCCATGCCGGCCGACATCGCGCCGTCTCCGATGACGGCGATGACGTTGCGCGATTCCTGTTTCAGGTCGCGCGCCACCGCCATGCCGAGCCCGGCCGAAATCGAGGTGGAGGAATGCGCGGCGCCGAACGGGTCGTATTCGCTTTCGGCGCGCTTGGTGAAACCGGACAGGCCGCCGCCCTGGCGCAGGGTGCGGATGCGGTCGCGCCGGCCGGTCAGGATCTTGTGCGGGTAGGCCTGATGACCGACGTCCCAGATCAGCCGGTCATTCGGGGTGTCGAAGACGTGATGCAGTGCAACAGTGAGTTCCACGACGCCAAGACCGGCGCCGAGGTGACCGCCGGTCGAGGCGACCGCGTCGATCATCTCGGTGCGCAATTCTTTGGCAAGCTGTGGCAGGTCCGCCGCGGGCAGGGCCCGCAGGTCGGCTGGAACTTTGACCCGATCGAGAAGCGGCGTTTTGGAATTTTGGGACACCGGAATTGCCTGTTGAGAGGTCGAACCGATTGAATCTGATGCGATTTCCTGCATGGCTATAACGATTGTCGGCGCTGGGAGCAATTTTCTCCTTGTCCGGCGATCGCCGGCAGTTCCGCCGGGTCGTCCGGCCGAATGCGGGTCCCCTGCACGGGCCGCTTGACCCGAACTTAAGCGTGCGCTGCAAGAAAAGGAGGCGTGGGCCGCCGGGCCGGCTTGCTAAACTGACGGCGGCTTGGCCGCTATGGCCACAGGAGGGCGCCGCTGCCATGGTCTTTTCACATCGGGCATAACCGTGGCAATTCTCGTATCGCTCCATCACGTCACGTCCTACCGGTATGACCGGCCGGTCGGTCTCGGTCCGCAGGTGATCAGGCTTCGGCCCGCCGCGCACAGCAGGACCCAGATTCCGAGCTATTCGCTCAACGTCCGGCCGAGCCAGCATTTCATCAACTGGCAGCAGGACCCGCACGGCAATTGGCTCGCGCGGCTGGTCTTCCCCGAAAAGACCGAGGAGTTCCGGGTCGAGGTCAACCTCACCGCCAACCTGTCGGTGATCAACCCCTTCGACTTCTTCGTCGAATCCTATGCCGAATTTTTTCCCTTCGTTTACCCCGACGAACTGAGAGCCGATCTTGCCGCCTACCTGACGCCCGAGCCGGCGGGGCCTCTCGTCGCCGACTTCGTCGCATCGCTGCCGAAGGAGCCGGAGCGTACCGTCAACTTCCTGGTCGATCTCAATGCAAGGCTGCAGCAGCGCGTCCGCTACCTGATCCGGATGGAAGCCGGCGTCCAGACGCCGGAAGAGACGCTCGCCGTTGCATCCGGCTCATGTCGCGATTCGGCGTGGCTTCTGGTCAATGTCGCGCGGCATCTCGGCCTCGCGGCGCGATTCGTGTCGGGCTATCTCATCCAGCTCAAGGCCGATGTCGATCCGCTCGAAGGCCCGAAAGGGACCGACAAGGATTTCTGCGACCTCCATGCCTGGGCGGAAATTTATGTGCCCGGTGCGGGCTGGGTCGGGTTCGACGTGACCTCGGGTCTGTTGTGCGGCGAAGGACATATCCCGCTCGCTGCGACTCCGCATTACCACTCGGCGGCGCCAATCACCGGAACGGTCGATGCGGCGAATACCAACTTCCATTTCGAGATGCAGGTGGATCGCATCCGCGAGGCGCCGCGCGTCACCAAGCCGTTCTCCGACGAGACCTGGGAACAGCTCGATGCGCTGGGCGAGGCGGTCGATCGTGATCTGAAAGCGAATGACGTCCGGTTGACGATGGGCGGCGAGCCGACCTTCGTGTCGATCGACGACTTCCAGAGCGCGGAATGGAATACGGCTGCGGTCGGTCCGACCAAGCGCGGGCTCGCCGATACGCTGATCCGCAAGCTGCGCACGCGCTTCGCGCCGAACGGCTTCCTGCATTACGGACAGGGCAAGTGGTATCCGGGCGAAAGCCTGCCGCGCTGGGCGTTCTCGCTTTACTGGCGCAAGGACGGCGAGCCGATCTGGGGCGATGCGTCACTGATTGCGCGCGAGGAGGGGCCGCGCGACGCCGCGATCGCGGACGCGGAGACGTTCACGGTCGACTTCGCCAATCGCATCGGCGTCGGCGCCGAGTTCGCGTTGCCGGCATTCGAAGACACCGCCGTGTGGGCGCTGAAGGAAGCCGAGCTGCCGGAGAATGTCGATCCGACCGATCCGAAGATCGACGACCCGGAGACCCGCGCACGCATGGTGCGCACCTTCGAGCGCGGTCTGTCCAAGCCATCGGGATTCGTGTTGCCGATCCAGGCCTGGCAATCGCAATCGACGGACCGCCGCTGGAAGAGCGAGAAATGGAAGCTTCGCCGCGGCAGGCTGTTTCTTGTGCCGGGCGATTCACCGGTCGGTTTTCGGTTGCCGCTATCGTCTCTGCCCTGGGTGCCGCGATCGGATTATCCGTTCGTGCATCCGCAGGATCCGACCGAACCGCGCGACCCGCTTCCGCCGCGCGATCAGCTCGCGCAGCTTTACAATGCGGGCGGCGGATCGGCCGAGGCGGAGGCCGACCGGCAGACCCGCGTCGAACAAGTCGCGGTCGCGGGCGCCGTGCGCACCGCTCTCTCCATCGAACCGCGCGATGGCGTGCTTTGTGTCTTCATGCCGCCACTGGAGCGCCTGGAAGATTATCTCGAGCTCTTGGCAGCGATCGAAGCCAGCGCCAGGGCGACGGGCAATCCGGTTCATATCGAGGGCTATCCGCCACCGCACGACCCGCGCCTCAACGTCATCAAGGTGACGCCCGATCCCGGCGTGATCGAGGTCAATGTGCATCCGGCGACGAACTGGCGCGAGGCCGTCGAGATCACGACGGGATTGTACGAAGAAGCCCGGCAATCGCGGCTCGGCACCGACAAATTCATGATCGATGGACGCCATGTCGGCACCGGCGGCGGCAATCATGTCGTGATCGGCGGCGCAACGCCGCTGGATTCGCCGTTCCTGCGCCGGCCCGACCTGTTGCGCAGTCTCGTGCTGTATTGGCAGCGGCACCCGTCCTTGTCCTATCTCTTCTCGGGGCTGTTCATCGGGCTGACCAGTCAGGCGCCGCGCATGGACGAGGCGCGCCACGACGGTCTGTACGAGCTTGAGATCGCGCTCGAGCAGATGCCCGACGGCGAGGCGCATATTCCGCCGTGGCTGGTCGATCGGCTGTTCCGCAACATCCTCGCCGATGTCACCGGCAATACGCATCGCGCCGAGATCTGCATCGACAAGCTCTATTCGCCGGACAGTGCGACCGGGCGGCTCGGGCTGGTTGAATTCCGGTCGTTCGAGATGCCGCCC
>NZ_DATMRX010000059.1:0-2040 GCF_035565855.1 Pseudorhodoplanes sp. | reverse complement strand
ATGCGACGGTCTCTGCGCATGCGCGGTCGGACGCTGTGATCGCGGCGAGAAAGCCCGGCATCGTTTCGGGTCTCGCGCTTGCCGAAGCGGCGTTCCGCGAGCTCGATGCCGATTGCGATTTCACGGTCCTGATCGAGGACGGAAGCGCTGCTGCAGCGGGCGATACGATCGCGCGCATCTCGGGGTCGTCGCGCGCCGTTCTATCGGCGGAGCGCGTCGCGTTGAACTTCATGGGCCGCATGTGCGGGATCGCGACGCTGACCCGCCGCTATGTCGATGCGGTTGCGGGCACGAGCGCTCAGATCGTCGATACGCGAAAGACGACGCCGGGCCTTCGAGCCTTCGAGAAGTATGCCGTGCGCTGCGGCGGCGGGCACAATCACCGCTTCGGGTTGTTCGACGCGGTTCTCATCAAAGACAATCACATCGTTGCGGCGGGCAGCATCGAAGCGGCAATCAAATCCGCGAAGGCTGTTGCCGGGCACATGACGAAGATCGAGGTCGAGGTCGACACGCTCGAACAGCTCGAAATCGTCATGCGCGAGAACGTCGACTGCGTGCTGCTCGACAACATGGGACCGGACGAATTGCGCAAAGCCGTGAGAATGGTCGCAGGCCGGTGCCTTACGGAAGCGTCAGGCAGCGTCAACCTCGATACGGTGCGAGCCATCGCGGAAACGGGGGTCAACATGATTTCCGTCGGAGCGCTGACGCATTCGGCGCCCGTTCTCGATCTTGGGCTCGATTTTATCGCGGCTGACAAGGCTTAAGCGCGCGAGAGCTTGAATTCGCCACAGTCGCTGCGCATCTGGCATTCGCGTCCAGAAGAATGTGATAGAAAGGGGCGGTTGAACATGGAGGGACATTCCATGGCCATGCAGTGGATCGTGCTTTGGGGTGCAACCGCGATCACCGCTTCCGTTCTCGCGGGCATTCTGGCCGGCATCAAGAATCGGGACCTGTCGTATTGGATCGGCTGGAGCTTCATCCTGCCGCCGCTCGTCGTCTGGCTGCTGTTCCTTCCGAAGTACAAGGGCGCGCGGCCGCGCCAGCCGAGCCTTGATGAGATCGACCGCCGCGAGAACGGTCCGTTCTAGGACGTCTTCTGTTCCCGGCGTCTCCGCTTGATTGCGGCTTGGGCGGCTGAAAGGCGCGCGATCGGCACGCGATAGGGCGAGCAGGAAATGTAATCCAGATCGACCGTCTCGAAGAAGCCGATCGACTTCGGATCGCCGCCGTGCTCGCCGCAGATGCCGGTTTTGAGGTCGGGCTTTACCGAGCGGCCGCGCTCCACGCCGATTTTCACGAGTTCGCCCACGCCTGACTGATCGATCGACACGAAGGGATCGGTCGCGATCACCTCGTGCTCCAGATAGTTCGACAAAATCGGCGCGGCATCGTCGCGCGAAAGCCCCAGCACCGTTTGCGTCATATCGTTCGTGCCGAACGAGAAGAAGTCCGCGCCCAGCGGCCCCGCCGCGATGTCGGCTGCGCGTAGCGCTGCCCGCGGCAGTTCGATCATCGTGCCGATGTCGTAGGGGATATTGACGCCCGTTTCCGCTTCCACGGCTTTTGCCGTGTCCGCGATCACCTCGCGCAGGATGTCGAACTCCCGGCGGTAAGCGATGAACGGGATCATGACCTCCGGCCGGACGGCCTCGCCCGTTTTCTTCTGAGCGTTGACGGCGGCTTCAAAAATCGCGCGGGTCTGCATGCGCGTGATTTCCGGGAATTTGATGCCGAGGCGGCAGCCGCGGAAGCCCAGCATCGGGTTAAATTCCTCGAGCTCGGCGACGCGTGCCTTGAGCCGCATCAGATCCATACCAAGGGCGGCGGCGACTTGCGCCGCCTCGCGATCTTCATGCGGCAGAAACTCGTGCAGCGGCGGATCGAGCAGCCGGATCGTGACCGGCAGCCCGGCCATGATTTCGAACAGCTCTTCAAAATCGGCGCGCTGGACGGGAAGAAGTTTGTCGAGCGCCTGCTGACGCCCCTCCTCGTCTTCTGCGCAAATCATCTCGCGAACCGCGAGGATGCGCT
>NZ_DATMRX010000058.1:0-10403 GCF_035565855.1 Pseudorhodoplanes sp. | reverse complement strand
TCGAGGTCCTGCGTCGCGCCCGCCTCCTGCATGTGATAGCCGGAGATCGAGATCGAATTGAATTTCGGCATGTTCTGCGAAGTGAACGCGAAGATGTCCGAAATGATGCGTAGCGATGGTGCGGGCGGATAGATATAGGTGTTCCGCACCATGAATTCCTTGAGGATGTCGTTCTGGATGGTGCCGGCGAGCTTCTGCGGCGACACGCCCTGTTCCTCGGCGGCAACAATATAGAGCGCGAGAACGGGAAGCACCGCGCCATTCATGGTCATCGACACGGTCATCTGGTCCAGCGGGATGCCGGAGAACAGCGTGCGCATGTCGTAGATGGAATCGATGGCAACGCCCGCCATGCCGACGTCGCCCGACACACGGGGATGATCAGAGTCATAGCCGCGGTGGGTGGCGAGATCGAAGGCGACGGAGAGGCCCTTCTGCCCGGCTGCGAGGTTGCGGCGGTAGAAGGCGTTGGAATCCTCCGCCGTAGAGAAGCCGGCATATTGCCGGATGGTCCACGGCTGGTTGACGTACATGGTCGGGTAGGGGCCGCGCAGATAGGGCGCGATGCCGGGATAGGTCTCGAGGAAATCGAGTTCCGCGACGTCCGCTTCGCCATAGACCGGCTTCACCGGGATGCCTTCGGGGGTTGTCCAGTCGGGCACGTCCGCGCCCGCCGGCGCCGCGATTTGCGGGGCCTGCCAGTCGATAGAGGAAAAATCAGGCAGCCGGCTCATGGCACTCCAACGCTCCGAGCAGCGGAAAGGTAGCACATTTTGTGCTGCGCATCACGAACGGTTCGCGAGGAGCCCATACGCTTCGTTCAAGGTCGCCAGCGCGTCGCAACCGGCGAAGACGTAGTCCTGGACGCCGGCTTTCGCGAGGTCATCGGCCTTCTGTCCCGGCCGGCCGGCGAGGTAGATGTGCTTCGCGCCGGCGCCGGCCAGCGTCTGCGCCGCCGGGGCTGCTTCGGTGGCGTAAACCTCGTCCGACGAGCACAGGCAGGCGAGGGACGCGCCGGACTGTCTGAACGCTGCGGCGAGATCAGCGCCCGCAAATTCCACCGCCTCGATGCCGCCGGCCTCGAAGAAATTCTTGGCGAAGGTCGCCCGCGCGATGTGGTCGGCGGGCTTGCCGAGCGTCGCGAGGAAGATTTTCGGGCGTGCGCCGGTCGCTTTGAGCATGGCGTCCGACGCATCGCGCAGCGCCTCATATGGTTCGGCAAGGCGAATGCACGGAAGCGCGGCAAACTCCGTCTGCTCCCTCGCTCCTTGCGATGAAGGACTCGCTGCCGGCATGAGGACATTGACCGGCGTTTCAGCAATATGCGGAAACTCGCTGGTGCCGGTCAGCGGATCCTTGCGCGTCGCGACGGCTTTCTCGCGTGCGGAGCGCGTCTCGGCGACGCGCTTCTGAAGCGATCCGGCCTCGAGCGCGGACGCAATGCCGCCCTGTTTCTCGATCTCCTGAAACTGCGCCCAGGCGGTACGGCACAGGTCGTCGCTCAGCGCCTCGATCCCGCCCGAGCCCGCCGCCGGATCGGCGACCTTCGCAAGATTGGACTCTTCGAGCAGGATCAGCTGCGTATTGCGGGCGACGCGGCGGGCGAAGTCATCCGGTAATCCCAGAGCCGCGGTGAACGGCAGCACCGTTACCGCGTTCGCGCCGCCGAGACCCGCGGCGAAAGCCGCGATCGTGACGCGAAGCATGTTCACGTAAGGGTCGCGCCGCGTCATCATCCGCCACGCCGTCTCGGCGGCAATGAAGGCGGGCTGCGGTGCAAGGCCTGCTGCTTCCTCGACCCGCGCCCAGAGTTTCCGCAAACTCCGGAATTTCGCCATCGTCATGAACTGGTCGGCATCCGCCGAAAGCCGGAAGAACAGCATTCGGCGTGCGTCGTCGATCGTGACGCCACCGGCTTCCAGCGCGCGCCAATAGGCGACGGCAACCGAAAGCGCATAAGCGAGTTCCTGTGCCTCCGACCCGCCCGCATTATGGATGACGCGGGCATCGGCAACAGCGAAAGGACCGCCGAAGCCTTCATCGGCAAGCGTGCGCGTCATCCGCGCGAAGAGCGGGGCAATATCGCGCCACGGCATCGGCGCGGACGCGCCGGCCGCCATCAGCCCGATCGGATCGAAACCGACCCGCAACGCGCAGGCCGACGGAGCAAGTTTGCGGGCCTTGACGATGGCCGCAACATGCGCCGGAGCGTCCTTGGCTTCCCGCGTCAGCATGAACCCGATCGGAGCGCCGGCATCGAGATAGACGCCGTCGAGGATGCGGGCGATGCCGTCCGCCGACGCATCGATGCCGAATCCCGCCGCACCAATGGCGCCCGGACAGACCAGCACGAGCCCGTTCGCTCCGTTTTCGAGGTCTTCCAGCGCCTGCCTGTTGGCTTCTTTCGCGTCAGGATGATCGACGCGCGCCATGATCTGCCATGGCGCACCGGGCTCGCGTCCGGTCAGCACCGTCGCGCCGGCTCTGCGGTCGTAGAGCGGCTCGATCCGCAGGTCGTCATAGGTCTTGTGAACGAGCTTCTTGTCGAACGGCGCGCCTTTGAGCACTCCATCGACCAGTTTCAGCCATTGCTCACGGGTCGCGGGCGGAAATTCGGAAGCGAGGGGCAGGTCGGTCATGCCCCATTGAAAACACGAACACGGTCGTTTGTCATCGGCTGTGCCGCTGTGTCAGTCGCGCGTCACGCCAGCTTCTCGATCCCCGTCCGGTCGACCCGCTCCAGCGCCTCGCGCAAGGATCGTCCGCCGATCGTCGCATCCGGCGCTATTTCGACCAGCGGCACCAGCACGAAGGCGCGCTCGAACAGCCGCGGATGCGGCAGGGTCAGCATCGGGTCATCGATCACCGCATCGCCGTAGCTCAAGATGTCGATGTCGAGCGTGCGCGGGCCCCAGCGGGTTTCGCGTTGCCGGTCCCGGCCGAAGCTGCGCTCGACTTCCTGTGCGCGAACGAGGAGGTCGCGCGGCGCCAGGCGCGTTTCAACGGCGATGCAGGCATTGATGAACGGCGCCTGGTCGGTCACGCCCCATGGCGGTGTGCGATAATCCGATGACCGCGCCAGCAGCGTGACGTGGGCGCCGTCGCAAAACGCGTCGATGGCGCGTCTTATGGTGTCCCGCGCATCGCCCACATTACCGCCGAATGCGACGTATGCGCGCGGCATGTCATTTGCTCCAGAACGGCGTGTGAAGTGGACGCAATGCTATGTCTCGCGGCTCCGCGTGATCACCACGCCGACATCGGCGAAGGTCGCGGGGATCGGCGCATGAGGCTTGTGAACGGTGATGCCGACCCGCATCACGCGCGGAAAGCGCGCAAGGATCGCGTCGATCACAGCGCCCGCGGCGGCTTCGATCAGCTTGTAGGGCTTCTTGCAGAAGGCCTCGCTCGCCGTGGCGGCGACCTGATCATACGACACCGTATGCCGCAGGCGGTCGGAGCGCGATGCTTCGCCAAGGTCGATGTCGAGAACGATATCGAGGCTGAAGCTCTGTCCGACCTTGCGTTCATGCGGCATGACGCCGTGATGGGCATGCAGGGCGAGGCCGGTGATGAAGATTGTGTCGGTCGCTTTCACGTCGCGCTCCCGGTTCTTGCTTTCGCGATGGCCTCGGCGACCCGCAGCGCCTGCACCGTTTCGTAGACATCATGCGTGCGCACGATGGCGGCGCCTTCCTGCACCGCCAGCAGATGTCCGGCGATCGATCCGCCCAGCCGCTGGGTCGGCTCGGACGGCACGATCGACGCGATGAAGCGTTTCCGCGACAATCCGATCAGGATTGGCAGACCGAAGCATTTCAGCCGCGAGAGTTGTGCGACCGCGATGACGCTCTGTTCGGGGGTCTTTCCGAAACCGATGCCGGGATCGATCACGAGCTGTTCGCGGCGGATTCCGGCCTTGTCCGCGATCGCAAGCGTGCGCTCGAAATAGCGCAGCATGTCATCGACGATGTCGATAGCGGGATCGGCCTTGTCGCGGTTGTGCATCACCACCGCGGGCACGCCGTGATCGGCCACCACGTGCGCCATGTCGGGATCGCGCTGCAGGCCCCAGACGTCGTTCGCGATGGCCGCGCCCTGGCGCAGCGCCCAATCGAGGATTGCCGCCTTCATGGTGTCGATGGAGACCGGCCTGCCGAGCGCGACCACCGCGCCGAGGACCGGCTGCAACCGCTGCCGTTCGATCTCCTCCGTGACCGGCTGCATCCCGCCATAGGGGCGGGTCGATTCCGCACCGATATCGATGATGTCGGCGCCCTCCGCGATCATCCTTGTCGCGTGCCCGATAGCGATCTGCGGATCGACGAAGCGGCCGCCGTCGGAAAATGAATCCGGCGTGATGTTGAGGATCCCCATCACCGTCGCGCGGTGCGGGGACAACAGGGTATCGAGCGACAAGGCGCCCGGTCTGGCTTCAGACGCGGTCATGCCCAGCGCTTTGGGCGCAGGATCGGGGCGATGTCAACCGGAATGGGGTCAGCGATAGGTGATCTTCGGCGGCAGCTTCTTCGCGGCCTCGACCCAGCGGCCCACCGCCTTTTCGGTCGGCACCAGGCGAACGAGCTTGCGCTGTTCGTTTTCCTGCCGCATCGCCGCCGCGAGCTTCGCCGGATTGCGGTATTTCAGTTCGCGTACCGTATCGACGCCGACCCGGCAGAGCAGCTCGGCATAGCCGGCGCCGAGGCCCTTGACGCGCAGCTTGTCCGCAAGATTGGCGAAGCGCAGCAGTTCGCGCGGTGTAATGCCGGTCTTTTGCGAAAGCGCCTCGCGGTCCTTGGCGCTCTTGGTCATCTCCAGCAGCTTGTCGGAGGTTCGGATGCCGGCCGCGCGCAGTCGGTCAACGACGTCCGGATCAAGGCCATCCAGTTTTTTCAACGATTTCGACACGCAACTACCCCGAATGGTCCACCCGGAAACCGGTCAGGCGAATTGGGACAGACCGGGAATTGCGCCGACGAGTTCGCCGACCGCGTCTTCACCCGCCTTCTCGCGTGCATAGCCGAGCAGGGTGCGCGCAACGTCCTGCACCTCGCCCATGCCAAGGCCGAGACCCATCAGCTGCGTGCCGACACCCATGATGCCGCCCATGCCGAACAGGCCGCCCGACGGAGCGGCGGCTGCGGCTTCCTGTGCACCCGGAATGGCATCGATGAGTGGCTTCACCTTATCCGCCGGCGCTTCCTTGATCAGGAAGGCCAGGATTATGCCGACCGCTTGCTCGGCGACCTTCGGGTCAATGCCGAGTTCGGCGACAAGTCGCCCGACGAGCTCATCCATCTCTGCCTGCCCCCTCCCGCACTGCGGCGGGTTGATAACCGGCATTGATAATGAAAAAGGCTCCGAAGGAAAGGCGTTGCCCGACAAATATGCAACGGTGTGACACGTCCGCAACTATCGATCTGAGCTATTATGGAGAGCTCGAACGGTGGTTCGGCCGTTGACCCTGCTTCGGCAAGGTCTCAAAAATGCAGCTGGATTCACGAAGGGATGCAGGACGATGGCGAAGTCAGCCAGCAAGTCGGCCACGAAGAAATCCGCTGCTGCCGCCGCATCCGACGGGGCGGATGACAGCAAATCGCAGCGCAAGAACGGGAGCAAAGCGTCGGCTTCGCGCGCCGCGCCGCCTGCAAAGAGCGCCGAGCCGCTCGAACCTGAGGGGACGATTTTCGTCGGGCAGAGCGTCAAGCCCGAGCGCATCCTGCTGCGCATGGCGAACCGGCATGGCCTCGCCACCGGGGCCACCGGCACGGGCAAGACCGTCACGCTTCAAGTCCTTGCGGAGGGCTTTTCCCGCAACGGCGTCCCGGTTTTCGCCGCCGACATCAAGGGCGACCTCTCCGGCATTGCCGTGATGGGCGAAGAAAAGCCCTTCCTGGTCGAGCGCGCGCGGAGCATGGGGCTGGAATACCAGCCCGACGCTTTCCCGACCATCTTCTGGGACCTTTTCGGCGAGCAGGGACACCCGATCCGCGCCACCGTTTCCGAGATGGGGCCGCTCCTTCTGGCGCGGCTTCTCAATCTCAATGACGTGCAGGAAGGCGCTCTGAATATCGCCTTCCGGATCGCCGACGACCACGGGCTTGCGCTGCTGGACTTCAAAGACCTGCGGACGATGCTCGACGCCATCGCGCCGTTCGCGACCAAGAAGGAGGCGGAGGAGGGCACCGGCAATCCTCAGCTCGACGAAATCAAGCGGGCGGTCGCGAGCTACGGCAACGTCACCAAGCAGACCGTGGGCACCATCCAGCGCGCGCTTCTGGTCCTGGAGAACCAGGGCGGCGAAAAATTCTTCGGAGAACCCGCGCTCGATCTGCGGGACTTCATGAAGACGGACCGCGACGGCCGGGGCTACGTCAACATTCTGGCCGCCGACAAGCTGATGGCCAATCCGCGGCTCTATGCCACCTTCCTGCTATGGCTCCTGTCCGAATTGTTCGAGCAATTGCCGGAAGTCGGCGATCCGGAGAAGCCGAAGCTCGTCTTCTTTTTCGACGAGGCGCATCTGTTGTTCGACGAGGCGCCGAAAGCGCTGCTCGACAAGATCGAACAGGTGGTACGGCTGGTGCGGTCGAAGGGCGTCGGCGTCTATTTCGTCACGCAGAATCCGCTCGACGTTCCCGACAAGGTGCTGGCGCAGCTCGGCAATCGCGTGCAGCACGCCTTGCGTGCCTTCACCCCGCGGGACCAGAAGGCCGTGCAGACCGCGGCCGATACATTCCGTCCCAATCCCAAGCTCAATACCGGTCAGGTGATCATGGAGCTCGGCAAGGGCGAGGCCCTGGTTTCCTTTCTCGAAGAGAAAGGCACGCCCTCGATGGTCGAGCGCTGCATGATCCGCCCGCCCTCCGGGCGCATCGGTCCGATCACGCCGGGCGAGCGCGCCGCGATCATGGCGCGAAGCCCGGTCAAGGGAAAATACGACACCGTGATCGATGCCGAATCCGCGCACGAGAAGCTGACCCAGCGCGTTTCAAAGCAAGCAGCGCCGGGCGATCAGCAGGACGAGGGCGGCGGCATCACCGGCTGGATCGGGTCGATCTTCGGCACCAACAAAAAGCGCGGCGAACCGCTGACAACGGGCCAGCAGGTCGCGCGCAGCGTCGCCCGTACCGTGGCGACCACCGTGGTCGGGGGCGTCGCGGCTGCGATCGGCAAGCAGATCGGCGGACGCGCCGGCGCTTCGGTCGGCCGGTCGATCGTGCGCGGCACGCTCGGCGGGATCCTGAAGCGATGACCTTTGCACGGATCTGGCGCGGGCGCACCACCCGCGACAAGGCCGATGACTACGAGCGCTATTGGCGCGCGCACGGCGTCGAGCCGTTACAGCGGCGAGGCGCGCTGGCCGTGCAGATGCTGCGCGAGGACCGGCCGGACGAATGCGAGTTCGTCACCATTTCGTACTGGGATTCGATTGAAGCGATGGGCGCGGGACCCGATCCGACCCGCACACACCACCTGCCGCGCGATCCGGAATTTCTGATCGATCTGCCGGAGCATGTGCAGATCCTGACCGTGCTCGAGACGCACGGGACGATTTAGCGGAGCAACCATGACCCCGACCGAGGCCCTTCCCAAAGTTCTCGACCGCATCGACGCCGATCTCGATGCGTCGCTCGCGCGCCTGTTCGACTTCCTCCGGATTCAGTCGATCTCGACCGATCCGGCCTATGCCGAGCAGTGCAAGGCCGCCGCGGACTTTGTCGCCAGGGACATCGAAACGCTCGGGCTGAAGGCCGAAGTGCGGCCGACGTCGGGCCATCCGGTGGTGATCGCCAAGCCCGAGAAAAACAATGGCGGCCCGCGGGTGCTGTTCTACGGCCATTACGACGTGCAACCGGTCGATCCGCTCGATCTGTGGACCACGCCGCCTTTCGATCCGCGCATCGAGGATCTCGGCAACGGCCGCAAGATCATCGTGGCCCGCGGCGCCTGCGACGACAAAGGCCAGCTCATGACCTTCGTCGAAGCCTGCCGCGCCTTCAAGGCCGTCACCGGCAAGCTTCCGCTCGACATCACCATGATGATCGAGGGCGAAGAAGAATGCGGATCGAAATCGCTGTTTCCCTTCGTCAAGGACCATGCCGACGAATTCAAGCTCGATATGGCGCTCGTCTGCGACACGGCGATGTGGAACCAGACGACGCCATCGGTCACCACCTCGCTGCGCGGTCTCGTCTATGAAGACGTGACGGTGACCGCTGCGGACCGCGACCTGCATTCGGGCTTGTTCGGCGGCGCGGCGCAAAATCCGATCCGCGTTCTCACCAAGGCGCTGGCGGCGATCCACGACGACAATGGCCGCATCACCATTCCGGGCTTTTATGACGGCGTTCCGGAATTGCCGGACGACATCAAGGCCGATCTGAAGGCGCTCAACCTCACCGCGGAGGAATTTCTCGGCCAGATCGGCCTGAAAATCCCGGTCGGTGAGAAGGACCGCATGCTGATCGAGATGATCTCGACGCGCCCGGCCTGCGATGTGAACGGCATCATCGGCGGCTATACCGGCGAGGGCGCGAAGACCGTGATCCCCTCGCAGGCGAAGGCCAAGGTCTCGTTCCGCCTCGTCGGCGATCAGGACCCGGAAAAGATCCGCGATGCGTTCCGCGCCTTCATCCGCGCGCGCATTCCGGCCGACTGCAAGGTTGAGTTCGAGAACCACGGCTGCGCGCCGGCGCTGCAATTGCCGTTCGACAGCCCGGCGCTGGTGAAAGCGCGCGAGGCGCTGCAGGAGGAATGGGGCCACAAGGCGGTGACGGTCGGCGCCGGTGGGTCGATCCCGATCGTCGGCGATTTCAAGCGCGTGCTGGGGATGGACGCCATCATGGTCGGCTTCGCGCTCGACGACGACCGCGTGCATTCGCCGAACGAGAAATACGACCTGACCTCGTTTCACAAGGGCACGCGCAGCTGGGCAAGGATTCTGGCGGCGCTGGCGGGGTAGCTGCGGCGCCGGCTTCCCTCTCCCGCCTGCGGGAGAGGGTGGCCGCCGAAGCTTGAGCGAAGGCGGCCGGGTGAGGGGCTAGTCCTCTGCTTCGTCCTCCACGATGTCCGCCTTTCCTGCACCTGCCCGTGACAGATTGAGTTCCAGCAGCTTCGCGAGCGCATCGTCCTCCGATATGTCCGTGGGCCAGCCATAGGCCGCCGCGACTGCCGCATCGAGATCGCGGTGCGCGTCGGCGAGCCATTGCGGGCGCGCGTTGTAGAGATTGGTGAGCGTGCGTTTCTTCAGTTCGGCCGCGGCCTTCTCGTTTTTCGGCAGGATGCGGTCAGGATAGCCGGGGACGACTTCGGGCACGATGTCGATCAGGTCAGGTGGATTGAGCCAGGCGTTGCGGAGGTCGTCGAGGCGCTTTGCGGCTTGTGCGATTGCGATGGCGCGCGGGTCGTTCGCGTAGTCCGCCGCCCGTATGTTCGGCGTCAGGCCTTCGGGGAAGGGGAATGATCCGAAGGTAGTTGTAGGTGTGTAGCGCGGGTCGTTCCCAACTCCAAGCCGAGTCCCGCGACGGAATGACCAACTTTCGTGAAATCGCGAGCTGACAATCCCGAACGCGGTGTCGTCATCGCGTGCTATCGCAACTACAGCATTATCAGGAAGCGTAGGGCTCTGTCGCCAAACGAACAGGCGATATTTTGCAACTCTGGACGTCACCAAAAAGCGACTTAATGGCTTCAGTGCCGCACGCATTTCGGGTCGAGAGCGCCAGTGCAGCCACCACGTTTTCAAGGCGTCCTGCTGTGTCATCTCCGCGCGATGAGACTTCACTGGTAGTATAAATTTGAACGGCTCTTCAAATAGAGCTGCGTCTCGCTCGCTCATGTTTTGGAAATCGACCACAAAGCGGTCGCGGGAGCGTCCAGTTATATCGTCGCCGACTAAGAACGGCACGATCCGCAGAACACGATGCGGTTGAGGAAATGCGCGACCTTTTCCGGCGCATGACCCTGCATCCGCAGCCGCTGGGCGATGGTGGAGAAGTCCTTTGCGACTTCTTTTGTGACTTGCTCGCGGGTCTTTTCGGGCCTGAGGCGCTCGGGATGGCGGAAGAGGTTGCGCAGCAGGTCGCGCGTGCCGGAATGCGCGAGGTCCTCCAGCGTGAACTCGTGCCTGGCCTGAACCGTGTTGGTCCAGTTGGTGTAGATGCGGAAGCGCTTGGTATCGGAGACGACCAGCAGCGGGGGATTTTCGAGCGCCACCGAATAGAGCTGGAGCTGCTGATAGGCGCGGTCGAGGTTGGCGCGATCCTTCTTGTATTCCCAACCGAAATGTCCGCGCTTCCAGACGTCGGCAAAGCCGCCGGCGCCGTCGATCTTGGAGACGCCTTTCTCGAAGGAATAGCCGTCAGGATCCGCCGCCTCGTTTGGCGTCGGCTCGCCCAGCA
>NZ_DATMRX010000057.1:0-31233 GCF_035565855.1 Pseudorhodoplanes sp. | reverse complement strand
GTCGCGGCTCGCGCATGCGATCGTCTACGCGGCGGGGCTGCCGGTGTTCCGGACGCTGGCCTTCTTCGTCAGCTTCCTCGCCCAGGTCGTGCTGGTGCTGGCGATCTTCCGCATCGTGTAACGGCGATGGGGACGCGCGCTAATGCGCGCGTCCCAAGCCCACGAGCGTTGTCGTCTGTCGGCGGCTTACGGAAACAGCGCGATCTGATCGATACCCATCGTTTCGGGGTATCCCATCATCAGATTCATGTTCTGAATCGCCTGCCCCGAGGCGCCTTTGACGAGGTTGTCCAGCGCCGAAACGATGATCGCGCGCCCAGGCACGCGATCCCGGGCAACGCCGATGAAGGTCCAGTTGGACCCGCGCACATGGCGCGTATGCGGCGTCTCGCCGAACGGCAGCACATGAACGAAATCGCTCTTCTCGTAGAACTTGCTGAGAATCTCGTGCAGCTCTTCGGGCGTGCGGCCGCGCCGGCCCTGCACATAGATCGTCGAGAGGATGCCGCGGTTCATCGGCACGAGATGCGGCGTGAAGCTCACGATCACCTCCTTGCCGGCGGCAAGTGAAAATTCTTGATCGAGCTCGGCCATGTGCCGGTGGCTGCCGACGCCATAGGCGTTGAAGCCTTCCGACACTTCCGAAAACAGCATCGCCTCTTTCGCCGCGCGGCCGGCCCCGGTCATGCCGGACTTGGCGTCGATCACAATGCCCTCGGTCTCGATCGCCTTATTCCTCAGAAGCGGTACCAGCGGAAGCTGCGCACAGGTGGTGTAGCAGCCGGGATTGGCGACGAGGCGCGCCTTCTTGATGTCGCGCTTGTGGATCTCGGCCAGACCATAAACCGCTTCCTTCTGCAGCTCGGGCGCATGATGTTCGTGCCCGTACCATTTGGCATAGGCGGCAGTATCGCTCAGCCGGAAGTCTGCCGACAGATCGACCACCCTCGTTTCAGGCGCCTCCGCCAGCAATTGCTTCAGAACCTTCTGGGTGGTTGCGTGCGGCAGCGCGCAGAACACAATATCGAGCGCCTGCGCCTTCCAGTCGATCCCGTCGATCGCAACGAGGGTCGGCAGATCGAATGGCGAAAATTGCGGGAAGACGTTGCGCATCTCCTGCCCGGCCCTGCGGTCGGCGGTGAGCAACGCGATCTCGGCGCGCGGGTGGCGCAGCAGCATGCGCACGAGTTCCGCCCCGGTGTAACCGGACGCCCCCAGAATGCCGACCTTCGCTTTCGTCGCCATGTCAGTCTCCGCAACGCGGCCATGCTTCGCCGCCGGTTCTTACGTCGTCGCCAGGGCCTTTGAAAGCGCGGATTTGGAGGAGAAGGCCGCGGCTTCGAAGGCACGCGGCAGGGATCGGATCAGGCAGACGCACCCGTCCCGGCCGCGAAGGCGGCACGGCGGCGGCGGGTGCTTGAATGGCTGATCGTCATGCGGCGCATATAGGTGGTGCCGGACGTGCGGTCAATTGCGCCGACCGCCCGTCAGGATCGCAGCACGCCGGCAACTCGCAGGCCTTCGCCGAGCCGCTGCAGGAATGACGGCGGAAATGGCCAGGCGGCCTGCGCTCCATGCACGGTAAGGTTTCGGTCCTTGCGGAGCAGGCTGCGCGCCAGCCGGCGCGCCTGCGCCGCTCTGCGCGACCGCGGCGATCCGGGACGAAACCAGGCGCAAGGCGCTGCTCGCCGATCTCGAAGCGCTGATCGCACGCTTCAACCGCGCGACCGACGGCACCATGGTGGTGCCGAGCGAGTATCTCGAAGCGGTCATCGTCAAGCGTTGACGCACCGCCCTGTGACAGCAAGGCCACGCGCATTCATGCGCGTGGCCTCTCGCCGTTCTCAAGCCGCCGGCACGAAGCTGTAGCCGCCGCCGCTCTTTTCGATGCGGCCCAATGCCGGGAACGGCAGGTGATAGCCGGCCATCGGCATCTTCTCGGCCGCCAGCATGTCGTAAAGCTTGCGGCGCGTGGCCACCGCCTGCGGCCCGTCCATGTCGCCGCCGCCGAACCAATCCGGGTGACGCACGAAGACGACGGCGACGCCGGATGTGACATCCGCCTGCACCAGCAATGTGTGCGAGCCGGACGATATGATAAAGGAAGTGTGACCCGGCGTGTGACCGGGCGTCGCCATTGCGGTGATGCCTGGTGCAACCTCCTTGCCGCCTCCAAACTTGGTCACGTATTTGCCCGGGATGGCGCCGAATACACGTCGCACATTGGCGTGCGCGTTGCGCAGGTTCGAGCCCTCCGCCGCCTTGTTCATGTTCGCGTCGTCGAGCCAATAATTCCATTCGTCGAGCGGCACCTTGATCTCGGCATTCGGAAAGGCCGGCGCGCCCTCCAGCGTGACGAGACCGCCGATATGGTCGCCATGGAAATGCGAGATGATGACCGTGTCGATCTTTGCAGGATCGACGCCGGCCGCCGCGAGCCGCTGCGCGGTCAGGCCCGTGCCGGCGTTGAGCGTGCGTGGGCCATTGCCGGTATCGATCATGATCAGGCGGTCGCCAGTCTTGATCAGCAGCGGGTGGAACACCAAAGCGATTTCGTCGCGGGGCATATTGTCGGCGGCAAGCGCCTCCTGGTACTGCTCGAGACTGGCGCTGCGCGACGGGCTCGCGACCAGCTTGCCGCGCCGCACGCCGTCGAGAATCGACGTGATCTCGATGTCGCCGATCTTGATGCGATGAAGTCCGGGCGCGCCCGCCTCCGTATTTGATGCGCCCGGACTTTGCGCCACGGCTGTGCGAACCGTCGATGACGCCGCCATGGCCAGTGCTGCGGCTCCGCCGAGAACGTGACGTCGTGACACTGGGGTCATCGCTTGCTCCTCTCACATGGCGGCTCAGCCTACTCCATCAGAAAAAAGGGCCGCCTCGCGGCGGCCCTTTCCTTTGCTCCTCGTCTCAGAGCGTCGGATTCCATCCGACCGGCACAATCCGGTATCCGTTGCCGTCCTTCTCGACATAGGCGAGACCGGGGTACGGGAAATGGTAGCCCTGAACCGGTATCTTCTCGGCAATCACCATGTCGTAGATCTTCTTGCGCGACTGGACGGCCAGCGGCTTGTCCATGTCGAACATGAGCTGCCAGTCCGGATTCTTCACGAACAAAAAGGCCATGCCCGCAGTGATGTCCGACTGCACCAACAGACTGCGCGGCCCCGAGCTAACCAGATAGGACATGTGGCCGGGCGTATGGCCGGGCGTTGCAATGGCCTTGATGCCACCGACCAGTTCCTTCCCGTCTTCATATTGCGTGACCTTGTTGCCGAAGGCACCAAAGACCCGCCGCGCATTCTTGTAATTGCCTTCGAGCGGCGTGCCGGCCGCCTTGCTCATGTTGGAATCGTCCATCCATTGCTTCCACTCTCCGGCCGGAACCATGATCTCGGCATTCGGAAACGCGAGCTTGTTCTCGGCATCGAGCAACCCGTTGATGTGGTCGCCATGGAAATGAGAAATGACGACCGCATCCACCTGTTTCGGATCGATGCCAGATGCCACGAGATTGGAATGGAATTGTCCGGCTGCGCCCTTGGTCTGCCCGAACATGCCCAGTCCGAGACCGGTGTCGATGACAACGAGCTTCGAGCCGGTGTTGATGACAACGGGGGTGTACAGGTGGGTTGCGGTATTCTCGGGCAGATAGCTTGACGCAAGGACCTCGTTGACCTGGTCCTTCTTCGCATTCGCGACATAGGTGTCAGGAAGCGGGGTTGCTGTCCTGCCGTCGGTCACGACGGTCACTTCGAAATCGCCGACCTTGTAGCGATAATAGCCCGGCACCTGCTTGCCGACGGCGGGCGCCGCGGCGTGCACCGTGGTACCGGATAATCCGCCGGTCATTGTTGCGGCTGCGACGGTAGCGGCACCGCTCAGCATCGTCCGGCGTGTCAATTTGGTCATGCTGGTCTCCCTCATGGTTTCGGCCGATCTTCTGGACGTGGGTCAGCCGTTGTGGTTGCGAGTTTAGCCGAGCCGATAGCGGCAAAAACACCCCAAAAAAGCGACGCGCGTTTGGTCCGGTAACACCGGTCAGGGGCGATTATTCCCGCGCCGCCAATTGGTCTGATTCACGGGTGTCGGGACGGGCCTTATGGGACGTCCGCAATATTCGTGAAGTAATGATCGATGTAGCTGGTCTTAAGGTAACGATAGCCGAGCTTCGAAAACAACGCTTTCAGATCGTCAAATCGGTCCGAATAGAGCTCGACCTGGAGATAACATCGATTGTCGCGCAACGTGCGCTCCATGCCGGAGAGTGCATGAAATTCCGAGCCCTCCACATCCATCTTCACAAGGATCGTCTTGCCGGAAAACCGGAACGTATCGTCGAAGCGGATCTGCCGCACCACGTGGCTCGCAACGCCCGGCGCCTCTTCCGGCGGCTTGTCAGGATGGGCGATCCATGACTCGCCACGATTGTGGCTGCCGGCCTCCATCAGCACGACCTCTCCGGCCTTGTCGCCGACGGCATCCGGGACAACGCGAATCCTATCCTGCAGGTTGTTCGCGGCGATGTTGGCGAGAAGGCGCGCGCGGTTGCCGGGGTCCGGTTCGAAGGCGATGATTTCGCCGCCCAATCCATTCATCGCAAGGAGGACCGAATACACGCCGGCATTGGCGCCGATATCGAGAAAGCAATCGACGTCGTGGGTGCGGCAAAGCGCGGCGAAATCCTCGAGCTGCTCCGCCTCCCAGATCGCGTTGACTGCAATCTCCCGGTCGATCAGGTCCGTGGTATCGACCACAAAGCGTGCGCCCTGCGCGCGTGCGACATACGGCACGCGTCCGAGCCTGCGCATGGCAGCGTCATAGAGCTCTCGCCCCTTGCGCTCGATGGCTCCGATCGGATGTCGGAAGGTTCGGACGACCGTCGTCATCTGGCGCGGTTTGACCTCTTCACTCGAACCACGGTGCAAAGCCAAACCATTTTGCGACCCCCATGCCGATATCGCCGAACGCGAGCAGCACATAGGCCCACACCAATGCCGAAAAGACATTGGCGAACTGGAATTTCCAGTAATCCATTTCCAGGATGCCGGCGATCAGGGGAACAACCGCGCGCAAGGGACCGAAAAACCGGCCGATGAAGATGCCGGGGATGCCCCATTTCTCCATGAAGGCGTGGCCACGGGGCAGCAGGTCCGTGTGGCGCGATAATGGCCACATATGAGCGATGCGATCCTTGAAATGGAAGCCGAACCAGTAAGACACCCAGTCGCCGCAGGCGGCGCCGGCGGCGGCCGCAAGCCAGATCGGCCAGAAAACCAGCCCCGAAGCGTTGATCAGCGCCCCGATCGCCACAAGCAGCGCCCAGGCCGGGATGATCAGCGACAGAAACGCGAGCGACTCGCCGAAGGCGAGCAGGAACACGATCGGGAGTGCCCACCAATGATTGTGGCGGACAAACGCTATGACAAGGTCGGTATATTCCTGCATTCTTTTGTGAAGGAACCGGCGGGGGCCATGGTCTAGCCCGACCTTGTTGAATGTTCCAGCGCCGAATAAGTAAATCCTTGGCGAGATGGGCGGGTTCAAGACTTCGCCATCGGCGTGGCATAGTGACTGCTGCGCGATTCGCACCCCCGATCAACACAACGACGAACAAGCATGGCCGAAACGACCAAGCCAGCCCGGACCGCGACCAAGAACCGCAAGGCAGAGAAAAAGACCCAGAAAGCGGGCGACCTTTTCGACGCGGTCCCGGCCGTCAAGAAGCGGACCGCGGCGGGCCGGGCCTCCCCGGCGCGGGGTGGCGACAGCGACTATACGGCCCATCACATCGAGGTGCTGGAGGGGCTGGAACCCGTACGTCGCCGCCCGGGCATGTATATCGGCGGCACCGATGAGAAAGCGCTGCATCACCTCTTCGCCGAAGTGATCGACAATGCGATGGACGAGGCGCTGGCCGGCCACGCAACCTTCATCGAAGTGGAACTCGATGCCGAGGGCTTCATCGCGGTGACCGACAACGGCCGCGGCATGCCGGTCGATCCTCATCCGAAATTCCCCAAAAAGTCCGCGCTCGAAGTCATCATGTGCACGCTGCATGCGGGCGGCAAATTCGACTCGAAGGCTTACGAGACCTCGGGCGGACTGCACGGCGTCGGCGTGTCGGTGGTCAACGCATTGTCGGAGAAAACCGAAGTCGAGGTCGCGCGCGGTCAGCAGCTCTACCGCATGACCTTCACGCGCGGAAAACCGAAGGGCGGATTGGAGAAGCTCGGCAAGGTCGCGAACCGCCGCGGCACCAAGGTGCGCTTCAAGCCCGATCCGCAGATCTTCGGCGAGAAGGCGAAATTCGATCCGGCGCGGCTGTTCCGGATGACGCGCGCCAAAGCCTACCTGTTCGGCGGCGTGGAAATCCGCTGGAGCTGCGATCCTTCCCTCATCAAGGACGACACGCCCGCGGGAACCGTGCTGCATTTTCCCGGCGGGCTGCAGGATTATCTCGCTGCCTCAATCGAAGGCGCGACCCGCGTGCACCCCGACATTTTCGCCGGCGGCACGGAGAAGAAGGCCGGCCACGGATCGGCCGAATGGGCCATCGCCTTCGTCGCCGATGCCGACCCGTTCGTGTCCTCCTACTGCAACACGATCCCGACGCATGACGGCGGCACGCATGAAAGCGGACTGCGCACAGCGCTGCTCAAGGGCCTGCGCGACCACGCCGCCCGCATCGGCCAGGACAAGCGCGCGGCGGTGATCACATCGGACGATGTCATGGCCGGCGCCTGCGCCATGATCTCGGTGTTCATCCGCGAGCCGGAATTCCAGGGCCAGACCAAGGACCGCCTGGCGACGCCCGAAGCCGCGCGCGTCGTCGAACAGGCGATCCGCGATCCGTTCGACCATTGGCTCGCCGGCAATCCGATGCAGGCGAACAAGCTGCTCGACTTCGTGATCGAGCGCGCCGAGGAACGCGTCCGCCGCCGCCAGGAAAAGGACGTGGCGCGCAAGAGCGCCGTACGAAAGCTCCGCCTCCCGGGCAAGCTGGCCGACTGCACGAATACCGCGGCGCAGGGTTCGGAAATCTTCATCGTCGAGGGCGACAGCGCGGGCGGCTCGGCGAAGCAGGCGCGCGACCGCGCGTCACAGGCGGTTCTTCCGCTGCGCGGCAAGATCCTCAACGTCGCCTCCGCCGGGAAGGACAAGCTCGCGCAAAACCAGCAGCTCGCCGATCTCATCCAGGCGCTGGGCTGCGGCTATGGCTCGCATTATCGCGAATCCGACCTGCGCTACGACAAGGTCATCGTGATGACCGACGCCGACGTCGACGGCGCCCATATCGCTTCGCTGCTGATTACCTTCTTTTACCGGCAGATGCCGAAGCTGATCGAGGACGGTCACCTCTATCTCGCCGTCCCTCCCCTTTACCGATTGTCGCATGGCGGCAAGACCTTCTATGCGCGCGACGACCGGCACAAGGAGGAGATCCTGAAGAAGGAATTCCACGCCAATGCCAAGGTCGAGGTCGGCCGCTTCAAGGGCCTCGGCGAGATGATGGCGAGCCAGCTCAAGGAAACCACCATGGACCCGAAGAGGCGCACGCTGCTCCGGGTCACGCTGGAAGAAGCCGCCCGCACCGCGACCGCCAAATCGGTCGATCAGCTGATGGGAACCAAGCCCGAAGCGCGCTTCGCCTTCATCTCCGAACGTGCCGAATTCGCGCGCGAGGAATTGCTCGACGTGTAGTCGTCCCGTACGGCGCGGATCGCGCCGATTTGAGCGTGCGGTTTATCAACAAGAAAACGCGGGGCGTTTGTGCGCCCCGCGTTTTTGACGGATAGCTTCTTATTTTTTTCCCGGCACCGCCCTGTCGTATGTCGCTCCGGCAGCTAGTTGCCGAATTTCAGATTGCCGGCCTTGATCACCTCGGACCACAGCTTCTGCTCGTCGGCGATGATCTTGGCGAACTCCTCCGGCCCCGATCCCTTCGGTCGTACCGCCATGCCGCGCAGCTTGCCGGTCACGTCGCTGTTCATGATGACGGTATGCAGCTCCTTGTGAATCTTGTCGACGATCGGCTTCGGCGTTCCTGCGGGAACGAAAAAGCCGCTGAACAGGCTCACATTGACATCGGGGAAGCCGGATTCCGCCATGGTGGGAACATCCGGCAGGTCTGGGAAGCGTTCCGTGGCGAGGACGGCGAGCGCGCGCATCTTGCCGCCCTGCACCTGCGACACCAGCGGCGGCGGATCGACCACGGTCATGGCCGCGTTGCCGGACACCACTCCGAGGATCGATTCTGCCGAACTCTTGTACGGGATCGCGGTGCCGTTCGCGCCCGACCTCATCTTGAACAATTCGGTCGGCAGCGTGAAGGCCGGCGAGGATGTCGCGTAGTTCGCCTTGCCGGTATTCGCCTTGGTCCAGGCCACGAGCTCCTTCGCCGTCTTGGCCGGATGGTCGGCTGACACGGCGAGGAAAAGCGGGAAATCGCCGATCATCGTCACCGGCGTGAAGCTCTTCAGGGTGTCGTATTCGGTCTTGTAGATCAGCGGCCCGATCACCATCGCGCCGCTGGCGCCGACCAGGATCGTGTAGCCGTCGGCCGGCTCGCGTGCGACCTGTTCGGCCGAAAGCCTGCCGCCGGCCCCCGGCTTGTTTTCAATGACGACCGTCCAGCCGGTCCGCTTCTGTAATTCATTCTGGATCAGCCGCGCAAAGATGTCGTTGCCGCCGCCGGCAGCAAACCCGACGACCATGCGGATCGGCTTATTCGGAAACGATGCTGCGGGATCCTGCGCGGATGCGATCCCCGCCGTGAACCCGAGCGCCAGAATCGCAAGCGACGCCCCAAGGGCCCAGCTCCTTCTCATGCGCACCTCCCGTGTGCGGCCTTGGCTACGGCGGTGTTGCCGTGCGGCCTTGGTGCGCAGCATAACGGTGCGGCAATGCGCGGCGCAAGCGACACCGCGCCTGCCGCGCTCAGGCGATGGGCAGGCCGGTATATTGCTCGGCGAGCGAGGTCTGGGCCGCGACGGAGTGGGCAATGTAGTCGAGTTCGGCAAGCTGGCGCCGGCGATCGAACGGCACCTCGTCCGGGAACACGTGGAAGATCTGCGTCATCCACCAGGAGAAGCGCTGCGCCTTCCAGACCCGCTCGAGGCAGGTCTTTGAATAACCCGCCAGCAGATCGCTGTTGTTTCGCTTGTAATAGGCATCGAGCGCGCGCGACAGCATGCGCACATCGGCGAGAGCGAGATTCATGCCCTTCGCCCCGGTCGGCGGCACGATATGCGCGGCGTCGCCGGCCAGGAACAGGCGGCCGGTCTGCATCGGCTCGCAGACGAAGCTGCGCATCGCGGTCACCCCCTTCTGGAGGATCGGGCCCTCCTGCAGGGTGCGGGTACCGCCAAGGCGAATATGCAACTCTTCCCAAATGCGGTCATCGGGCCACTTGTCGAGGTCCTCGTCAGGCTCGACCTGAAGATAAAGCCGCGCCAGTGTCGGGGAACGCATGGTGTAAAGCGCAAAGCCGCGATCGTGATAGGCATAGATGAGTTCTTCGTCCGGCGGCGGCGACTCCGACAGGATGCCGAGCCAGCCGAACGGATATTCCCGGTCGTAGAAGGTCAGCACATCCGGCGGAAAGCTCGGCCGGCAGATGCCGTGAAAGCCGTCGCAGCCGGCGATGAAGTCGCAATCGATTCGCTGCTCCTTGCCATCATGACGGAAGGTAATGAACGGCTTGTCGGTGGCGATGTCGTGAACCTTGGTGTCGTCGACCTCAAATATGATCTGCCCGCCATCGGCGAGCCTCCGCTCGACCAGGTCTTTCACCACCTCCTGCTGCCCGTAGATCGTGATGCCCTTTCCGACCAGTTTGCGGAAGTTGAGGTGATGGGTTTCTCCATTGAAGCACAGGTAATTTCCGTCGTGGAACATGCCTTCGCGCGCCATGCGCTCGCCAACCCCGGTTTCGGTCAGCATGTCGGCCGCCCATTGCTCGATCAGGCCGGCGCGGATTCGCTGCTCGATATAATCGCGGCTGCGGTTCTCGATGATGATCGAGGAGATGCCGTTGAGATGCAGAAGATGCGACAGCATCAGCCCTGCCGGGCCCGCACCGATGATTCCGACCTGTGTTCGCATTGACGTTTCTGTTCCGTGACGGCGATTGTGCGTCGCGTGTTAGCGCGGCGATGCCATTGCGGCAAAGTCCTTTTTGCCGGAAGCGATGGTACGGTTGGCTGTGCCGTCTCGGCGAGCCAGAACGTTTCTGCGCGGAGCCCTTCCGCCTTACCGGTTGCCGCGCTGATCGGCCCGATAGGTCTTGACCTCGGAGGTCGTGCCATCGCGATAGGTCAGTTCGACCGACATCACCTTGGTCTTGGGCGGCAGCTTCATGTAGGACTGCGCACTCGAGGGCACCGACGACGGATCGCGCGGATCACAGGGCGGCAAAGCCAGCTTCTTGTCCGGCACTGTCGAGTCGATGCCGATCCGCACCTCGCGGATCGCACAACGATATGACAGGAGGTGCGTGTAATAGACCATCAGCCCGTTGAACTCGCGGAAGGACAGCCAATTGCCCGAGGTCATCTCCAGGATCTCGCGCTGGCTTTTCTCGAGAGCACCGACAGGATCGAATTTCACCGGGAACGGCTCGGCCCATTCACCACGCGCATCGGCGTAGCGAATGTAGAGCGTGCCTTCTGGTGTGTCGGCATCGAGCTGGATCGACGGGTTGGGCATGCGCTTTCGCGTGCGGGGGTCGAGGGTGTTGAGATGCCCGGTTTCGCGGAACGCTCCGCTTTCGCCGAAACGCCATGAGATTGCGGTAACGGGATCGGCAAAGGACAGCGTCACCGACCAGCCGCCGTTGTGGCGCATGAAGCTTGCGAGGGGCGCGTTGAGCTGATCGGGTTCGCTGCGCTGTGGCAACGGTGAGGGCTGCACCGGCGTGACCGCGGCGACCTGCTGCGGAACGGTTTCCTTCGCCTTGGCCGGATCGAGCGTGCCGTTGAGCACCACGTCACCCACGATCTCGTCATAATAGGCGGGGCGCTGGTTGTGTTTGACCTTACGGGCAAGCGCCGTGACGCTCGCCTGGGTGCGTTTGGCGACCTGGACCAGCGATAGCCCCGGCGTCTCCAGCTCCTTCACGAAAAAGCGGGTGAACACCGAATTCGGGTCCTTGTCGTCGTCGGAGGTGTAATCGAGCGCGGTCTGGTTTTCCGACGCCGAGTAGATCACGAAGGCGCCATCCTCGCTCATCGCCGCGAGGCCGCCGCCACCGCGCACGCCGCGCGTGCCGGCCCGCTCGAACGGATTGTTGCGGCAGGCATCGAGCACCACAATGGTCGTGCGCACGCCCTTGTTCCTGACGCGCTCCATGATGCGGCGCGCCAGAAAGGAATTCTCGTGGACCTTCTCCTCCTCTCCGTCGAGTGCGAGCGGCACGTCGGTCGGCAGGAGATAGTTCTCGCCCTTGATCTGGAATCCATGGCCCGCGAAGAAGAAGAAAGCGGTGTCGCCGGGGCCGAGCGCGCGCTCGAAATTGGTCAGGCTGTTGCTCATGGCGCGCCGGTCCTGATTGGTGCCAGCGATTACCTCGAACCCGAGCCCCTTGAGGGTCTGCGCCATCCGCTGCGCATCGTTGGCCGCCTTCCGCAACGGGGTCACGTTCTTATAGCTGTCATTGCCGATGACGAGGGCCACCCGCTTCTGCGCCGCTGCAGGCGTAAGGCTGAGCATGAGGCCAAGCGCGACGAGGAAAAATGTCCTTTTCGGCATGCAGCTCCCCCGGGGTGGTCGCCAGGCGCCGCGTCGGGCGAACTGGTCAGGCATTGTCGCACAAGGACCGCGTCAGGTTCAATTTAACGCACGACCACGCGGTGCAACCGAATTGTGAGCTTGCGAAATCGCAGCTATCAATAGTCGCAACATCGACAGGCACCGTGAAGTCACGAACAGGCGAGGACGCGATGAATTGGGGAGCTTGCGGATGGCGTCACGCGGCCGGCGCACTCATGATCGCGGCGGTGGCGGTTCTGCCGCTCTGGGCGGCCTGTTCTCCCGCCCAGGCCCAGACCCAAGTTCAGTCCTGGCCGCAGCGGCCCGTGAAATTCGTCCTGCCCTTTGGCGCCGGCTCGGCAACCGATGTCGCGGCGCGGCTGATGACCGACAAGCTGCAGGCCAAATGGGGCCAGCCGGTCATCATCGAGAACAAGCCGGGCGCCGACGGCTTGCTGGCCATCAACGCCTTCCTGCAGGCCAATGACGACCACACCCTGCTCTACTCGTCGAGCGCCTCGTTCATGGCGCATCCCTATACGCTCGCCAAGGTGCCCTACAATTTTGAGCGCGACATGACGCCGATCGCGCGGGTCACCGATACCGTCCTCACAGTGAACGTGCCGGCCTCCTCGGCCAACAGGACACTCAACGAATTCGTCGCCGAGGCGATGGCGCGGCCGGGCAAGCTGAACGTGACCGGAGCGCCCGGCGTGCCGGACTTCACCCTGGACTATTTCATCAAGACGCGCGGTCTCAAGGTCCAGAAAATACCCTTCAAGAATATCGTCGAGGCCGCGACCGCACTCGCCGGCAACCAGATCGATTTCCTCCTGACATCGGCTGCGATCGTTCAGCCGCTGGCGAATGCCGGCAAGATTCGCATCGTCGCGGTGACAAGCCGTGAGCGGGCCTCGTTCGCACCGGATATCCCGACCGTGCATGAACTCGGTTTCGGCGGGCTTGCCGTCGAAACCACCGCGGGCTTTTACGGACCGAAGGACATGCCGCTGGCTTTGCGCGAGAAGATCGCCCGCGACGTGATCGAGGTCGTTTCCGACAAGGCGATCACCGACAGATTGCTGGCAACCGGTCAATTGGTGCGGCCCGGAGGCCCGGCCGAACTCGCTGCAACCATCAAGGAGCAGTCCGAATTGACGACGCATATCGCTAAAGCGTTGGAGCTCAAACCGAAGAATTAGATCAGTCCGATGCGCCGCAAACATCCATGGGCCACGTTGCCGGATGACAAGCTGCTGAAGGTTCGGCTGCGCAATCTCAAGCTCACGATCGAAGGCACCTGGCTGGAAAGCTGCCTCGAGGATCTGCAAGCCGAACTCGAGGAGCGCAATCTGCGCATCCGGCCTCATGCCTGGCTGTCGGAGGAATGGTTCAGCCCCGATACGACGCCTGGCATCGCGATCCCCTTCTATCTCGCGCATCCGCGTCTGATGCGGCTTGAACGCAAGATGATCATCGACGTGGAAGGCGGCACGCGTCGCGAATGCATGCGCATCCTGCGCCATGAGACCGGCCATGTCGTGCAGAATGCGTTTCGGCTGCAACGCCGCCGCCGCTGGCAGCAACTATTCGGACGCTCGTCGACCCACTATCCACGGTTTTACCGGCCCAATCCCGCCAGCAAAAATTACGTGCAGCATCTGCGCTTATGGTACGCGCAAAGTCATCCCGACGAAGACTTTGCCGAAACCTTCGCGGTGTGGCTCAAGCCACGATCCGACTGGAAAAAGCGCTATGCCGGCTGGCCCGCTTTGCGCAAGCTCGAATATGTCGACGAGATTATGAACGAAATCGCCGGACAGCGTTCGCAATTGCCGCGCGGTCCCGCGGTGTATCCGCTCAGCCAGATCGACACGACGCTTGGAGAACATTATCGCAGGAAACAGGCGCTCTATGCGGTGAACACACCGCGCACCTACGACCGCGAGTTGCACAGGATTTTCTCTTCCGACACAAGACATCGCAGCGCACCGACAGCAGCCTCTTTCATTCGGCGGAATCGTTCTTATTTTCGCCAAACCGTCGCACGCTGGACTGGCGAATATCAGCTTACTCTCGACTCATTGCTCGATGATATGATTGATCGTTGCCAGGAATTGAAGCTGCGTGCTCCCGGCTCGGAGCGGCAATTGCTTACGGATTTCACCGTATTGTTAACGGCGAAGACGGTACATTCGCTCTACAGTCCGTCCCGCCGACAATGGTTCGCTCTATGAAAAGAACCCGCGTTCTGGTGCTGTTGCATCCGGAACAAGTGCCACCTGACTCGATCAAAGGTTACACCGAGCAGGAAATTCTGGCCTTCAAGACCGGTTACGACATCGTCAATACCTTGCGAAAGGCGCGCCATGAGGTGCGCGTCCTCGGTGTGCAGCACGAATTGCGACCGATCCGCAACGAGATTGATTCGTTCAATCCCGATATCGTGTTCAACCTTCTGGAGGAATTTCACGGCGAGCCCGCCTACGATCAGAATGTCGCAAGCTATCTCGAACTGATCCGCATTCCTTTTACCGGCTGCAATCCGCGCGGCCTGATGCTGTCGCGCGGCAAGGACCTGTCGAAGAAGCTCCTGCACTACCACCGCATTCCGGTGCCGGCCTTTGCCGTTTTTCCGATGCACAAGAAGATCCGGCGGCCGCCGCGCTTGAAGTTTCCGCTGATTGTGAAAAGCCTCTCCGAAGATGCCTCGCTCGGCATCGCTCAAAAATCGATCGTCGATACCGACGAGAAACTCGCCGAGCGCGTCGCCTTCGTGCACGAGAAGATCGGCACTGCGGCGATCGCCGAGCAATATATCGATGGGCGCGAGCTCTATGTCGGCGTGCTCGGCAACGAGCGCATGCGCGTCTTGCCGATCTGGGAATTGTATTTCGGCGATGCCGCCAGCAAGATCGCAACGGCGAAGGTGAAGTTCGACGTCAAGTATCAGGAAGAGCGGGGAATCCTGCAGGGTCCCGCGGAGAACCTGCCGCCCGAAATCTACAAGCGCATCCAGAATCTGACCCGGCGCATCTGTCGTACGCTTGAACTGGACGGCTATGCGCGCATCGACTTCCGGCTTGCGCCCGACGGGACACCTTATTTCCTCGAGGCCAACCCGAATCCGGAAATTGCCCGCTATGAGGTCTTCGCGGAGGCGGCCGCCTATGACGGGATGAAATATTCGGAGATGCTTCGGCGCATCATCGCGCTCGGCATTCAGCGCGCGCGGGCCAAGGCGCGATAACAAGCGCCTTGGATGATGCGTGACGCTGAAGCCGCTATGGCTTCAGCCAATCCAGCAGGGCCTTCGTCACCGCCTCGGGCCGCTCGAGGGTCGACAGATGACCGCAATCCGGCACCACCACGAGGGTGCTGCCGGGGATGAGCCCGGCCATTTCTTCGGCGAGCGCCGGCGGCGTGAGCTGATCGCCGTCACCTACGAGAACCAGCGTGGGGCATTTGATCGCCGGCAGGCCTGGGCGGGAATCCGGCCGCGTCATGATCGCGGTCTGCTGCCGCACCAAGGCGTCCGCGCCCGCCGAAAGCGCCATGTCGCCGACGATCTTGCGCAGCGCCGCGTCGCCCTGACGGTTCTTGTGCACCAGAACCGGCCACAGCATGGCATTGATTTCGTCGAGTTTTCCGGCCTTGGCGAGCGCGATCGATCCCTTGCGCCGCTCGGCGGCCTCCGGCGTGTCGGCGCGCGATCCGGTGTCGAGGAGCGCAAGCCGCATCACCCGTTCTGGCGCGATCCGCATGATCGCGAGCGCGATGTATCCGCCCATCGACAGCCCGGCGAGCGCGAACCGCGGCGGCGCCACGTCCAGGATCTGCCGGGCGATCGCGTCCATGTTGTCGGCCCTGCGATGATCGGCAATGGTGACCGGACCCTGGGTCCACAAGGCCGGCACCTGCTCCGTATAGAGGCGGGCCGTGCATCCCAGCCCCGGAATCAGCACGATCGGAAGGCCACCAGCGTTATCCATGTCATCGATCCGTCATTGTGTGAGAGCCAAAAACGCTTGTCTTTATTTAACTTTAGCGCCGTCCAAGCATTGACTTTCGCCGGGGCGCCCCTATTTTCCGCACCAACGGTCCGACAGTAGAGATTCGGCCGCCCCTCCCTCGCGCAATAAGTCCTCAGGTCATTCGGCGCGAGCCCGAAGCTCGGCGGCACCGCCAGAGGTCTTATGTCCTTTTCCCAACTCGGCTTGTCCGACAAGGTTTTGGCCGCCGTCAAGGCGGCTGGCTACGAAAATCCAACGCCCATCCAGTCCGAAGCAATCCCGCACGTGCTCGCACGACGCGACGTCCTCGGCATTGCCCAGACCGGCACCGGCAAGACGGCGGCCTTCACGCTGCCGATGATCACCATGCTGGAGACCGGCCGTGCGCGCGCACGCATGCCGCGCACGCTGATCCTTGAGCCGACGCGCGAACTCGCCGCCCAGGTGCAGGAGAATTTCGAGAAATACGGTGTCGGCCAGAAACTGAACGTCGCCCTCCTGATCGGGGGCGTCTCTTTCGACGACCAGGATGCGAAGCTGACGCGCGGCGTCGATGTTCTGATCGCGACACCCGGCCGCCTCCTGGATCATTTCGAACGCGGCCGCCTCCTCCTCACCGGCGTGGAATTGCTGGTGATCGACGAAGCCGATCGCATGCTCGACATGGGCTTCATTCCCGACATCGAACGCATTTGCAAACTCGTGCCGTTCACCCGGCAGACGCTGTTTTTCACCGCAACCATGCCGCCGGAAATCCGGCGCATCACCGAGCAATTCCTGTCGAGCCCGGTCAAGGTGGAGGTTGCAAAGCCGGCCACGGCTGCCTCGACGATCACCCAGCAACTGGTCAAATCCGGTCGCGAGCCCCACGAGAAGCGCGAGACGCTGCGCCGGGTGATCCGCAATACCACCGAGAATTTCAAGAACGCGATCATCTTCTGCAACCGCAAGCGCGAGGTTGCGCTGCTCCACCGGTCTCTGGTCAAGCACGGCTTCAACGCGGTCGCGCTCCATGGCGACATGGATCAGCCGGCGCGGATGGCGGCGCTCGACAAATTCCGCAAGGGTGAAGCCGACCTGCTCATCGCATCGGATGTCGCCGCGCGCGGCCTCGACATTCCGGACGTCAGCCATGTGCTGAATTTCGACGTCCCCTTCCACGCCGATGACTATGTCCACCGGATTGGGCGCACCGGCCGCGCCGGCAAGAGCGGCACCGCCTATACGATCGTGACTTCCGCCGATCACAAGGCGGTCGCGGCGATCGAAAAGCTGATCGGTCAACAGATTCCGTTTGCGGAGCCGGTCGGCCTCTCCGCTCCCGTCGAAGACGAAGCAGAACCCGCGCGTGACACTCGCCCCCGCGAGCGGCAGCGTGGCGGGCGCGGTCGTGGCGGCGGTCGCAGCTCCGTGCCACCTGCTCCGGCGCCGGTGACGCGCCTCGACCAGGCCCGGCGCAAGCCGCAGCAGCCTGCGGCTGAAGTCGAAGCGGACCATTCTCACCTGCCGGCATTTCTCCTGCGGCCGGTCCGGGTCAAAGTCTAGGTGCACACCGCAAGTCGGACGCGCGTAGGGGCACGCGTTCGTACCTGTTTACCCGTGATTCACGGCTGTGAAATAAGTTCCCAAGGGATCGGAGGCGGCGCCGCCGGGGGGGACCGGCGCGTTGAGTGCCGATTCGCATGCCTTCCGGGGGTCCGAGGATGTCCAACAGCGGTGACGAACATAAGCGGACAATGGCGTTCGCTGAAATCGCTCTCGCACAGATCAAAGCGCTTCGGCAGCCGGCAAATCCGCGCAATTTCGAAGTCTGGTATTCCTACGCGACCGGCTATTACCCCTCGCTCAATGAAGCGGTGAATCAGCTTCTGTCGCTCAACGGCAATCTGACCGAGGCCGAGCTCGAAAAGATCTACGCCACCCATCTGTCGCCGCTGCGCTTCAGCGAACGCATCGACAAGGTCGGCGATCGCGTCCTCGACGAGATCGAACAGGTCATGGCCATGGTCGATGCCGCGGTCGGGACCACCAACAACTGCTCCGAAAGTCTCGCCGGCGTCGCGAACCACATTCCGGCCGCAGATCGAGACGGCCTGCGTGGCATCGTCGAAAGCCTGGTGCAGACCACCAAGGAGATGGAAAATCTCAATCTGAAGCTGGAGGCGCGGTTGGTCGCATCCAGGAAAGAGATCAACGAGCTCCAGGAAAACCTCGAGCTGATGCGCCACGAGAGCCAGACCGACCCGCTGACGTCGCTCGCCAATCGCAAGTATTTCGACGAGGCGCTGGTCAAGGTCATCGCCGAGGCCAAGGCTGATAACGAGGCGATGTCGCTCCTGATGACCGACATCGATCATTTCAAGACCTTCAACGACACGTATGGCCACCTCACCGGCGATCAGGTTCTGCGGCTGGTCGCGCTTTCGGTGAAGCAGAACGTCAAGGGCAAGGACATCGCGGCCCGCTATGGCGGCGAGGAATTCGCCGTCGTGCTGCCGAACACCGTCCTGCGATCGGCGGTCACGGTCGCCGATCACATTCGGCGGGCGGTGATGAGCAAGGAATTGATGAAGCGCTCGACCGGCGAGCATCTCGGCCGCGTCACCATTTCGATCGGCGTCGCGACGCTGCAGGCCGGCGACACCGTTCAGACGCTGATCGGCCGCGCAGATGCGTGTCTTTATGCGGCCAAGCGCGCCGGGCGCAACCGCGTGGTGTGCGAAACCGATCCGGAAGCGAAGGCCTCGCACGAGCCTGCCGCCGCGGTCGCCTGATCGTTCAGGACCCGCCGCGAGCCGCGCCCCGTCTGCGCGGCGCGGCTTTTTTCTTCATCACAGCGCTTCGTTGCGCAGCCTGAAGGGCACGTTCGGCCCAGCGGGCTAGCTCGTCCGGATCGTCGTAGAGTCCATCCGGCATCTCTCGGTACGGCATCACGGCGTGCCGGCCGCTGTTCTTCATCACCGGAGCGAAAGACGGCATCCCCTCGCGGATGAAATCGGCTTCGTTCTGAGCATCGACCTTCAGATACAGCGTACCGCCCGACGATAGCAGCCCGAACATGACGCCGTCGGCATAAAGTCCGGCGCCGCCGAACATGCGTCGTACCGTCACCGGCCGAAAGGCGGAAAACAGATCGCGCAGGAAAGCAGGATCCATTCGCTCGCCGGTCGCTGAAAGCTGAATTACGCAGGACTAGTGCGCGGCGGCCTCAGCGCCCTCGCCTTGCGCTGGCGTCAGTTGCACGGATTCCCCGCACCCGCAGGCCGAGGTTTGATTCGGATTGTTGAACACGAACTGGGCAGAGAGCTTGTCCACCTTGTAGTCCATCTCGGTCCCGAGCAGGAACAGCACGGCCTTCGGGTCGATCAGGATGCGCACGCCCTTGTCCTCGACGATCTCGTCGGTGGGATTGGCCGCTTCGGCATATTCCATGGTGTAGGCCATACCCGCACATCCACCGTTGCGGACACCGACGCGCAATCCCGCGATCGGGCGCTCGGATTTCGCCATCAATTCCTTGATCCGCTCGGCGGCGGCATCGGTGAGGCGCATTACCTGCGGCCTCGGTCTGGCTGTGGCCATCTCGTACTCTCCTGGCACCGGGTTCAAGGTCCGGTTCGGGACTCGTATGCTCCTAACGTAGCAACGAAATTCCTCGTGTGAAGCCCTCCGAGACTGGATTAGGTCCAGCACCGAAGGCTGTCTCAATAGGTCGCCCAGACACCGGGCGTCACCAGTTCCAGAAGGTGACCGTCGGGGTCGCGGAAATAGAGGCTCCGGCCGCCGCGGGGCCAATCGGTGCGGCCTTCGACTACGACGCCATAAGCCCCCAGCCGCTCCTCCCATTTCGGGAGTTCGTCCGCGCCAACGGCAAAGCCCATGTGGATCGGCCCATGCCCGTCATGCGGGGGGATGGTGCCGCCCGGCATCTGCACCGTCTCCAGCGTCGCGCCGCGCTTGAACAGCAGCAGCACGCTGACGCCGGCGACGTCATAGGCGCAAAACCGCCCGTCCCGGCTCAGCGCGGTCAGCCCCAGCACACCCTCGTAGAATTGCGACGCGCGTTCGAGATCGTCGACATAAAGCGCCGTCTCGAGAACACGGCCAAGCTTCGGCGGAGTGTTCATCACCACATATTCAGGACCAGCCGCGCCTCGTCGGACATGCGGCTCGGATCCCATGGCGGATCCCAGACAACCTGGACCTTGACGGGGCCGACGCCCTGCACGCTCGACACCGCGTTTTCCACCATCTGCGGCAATTCCGCCGCGGCCGGGCAATTCGGTGTGGTCAGCGTCATGTCGACATCGACGGTCCGGTCATCCTTGATGTCGACCTTGTAGATCAGGCCAAGCTCGTAGATGTCGGCCGGAATTTCCGGATCGTAGACCGTCTTCAGCGCCTGCACGATGTCGTCGGTGAGACGCGCGATCTCTTCCTGCGGCAACGCTGACTCCTGCGCCGCAACCGTCGCCTCGGCAGCCGGCGCCGTCTTGGTCTCGTCGGATTTGATGTCTTCGGTCATGCAAAGAAATCCTGCGCCTTGATCAGGGCCTGGGCAAGGCTGTCGACTTCATCCTTGGTATTATACAGGGCGAACGATGCCCGGCAGGTGGCCGTGACACCGATCCGGTTCAAAAGCGGCATCACGCAATGAGTTCCCGCCCTCACGGCCACGCCCGAGCGGTCGATGATCGTGGCGACATCGTGCGGGTGGGCGCCCTTCATTTCGAAGGACACCACCGCGCCCTTTTCCTTGGCGGTGCCGATGATCCTCAGTGAATTGATCTCGCGCAGCCGGTCGTGCGCGTAGCGCATCAGGGCGTCCTCATGCGCCTTGATGCGCTCCTTGCCGATCGAATTGACATATTCGATCGCAGCGCCCAGCCCGATTGCCTGGACAATTGGCGGGGTGCCGGCCTCGAATTTGTGCGGCGGATCGCCGTAGGTAATGCGGTCCTCGAACACATCGCGGATCATCTCGCCGCCGCCGTTGAACGGCGGCATGGCTTCGAGATGCTCGGCCTTGCCCCACAACACACCGATGCCAGAGGGGCCGTAGATCTTGTGTCCGGTGAAGACGTAGAAATCGCAGCCGATGTCCTGCACATCGATCGGCAGATGCACCGCCGCCTGGCTGCCATCGACCAGCACCGGAATGCCGCGCGCATGTGCGATCCGCACGACCTCCTTCACCGGAACGTAGGTGCCGAGCGCGTTCGACATGTGGGTGATCGCGACCATCCTGGTGCGCGGGCCGAGCAGCTTCTCGAATTCGTCGATCAGAAAATTGCCGTCTTCGTCGATCGGCGCCCATTTGATGACGGCGCCCTGCCGCTCCCTGAGGAAATGCCACGGCACAATGTTGGAATGGTGCTCCATGATCGAGAGCACGATCTCGTCGCCCTCTTTCAGCCGCTCGCGGCCGAACGTATAGGCGACGAGATTGATCGCCTCGGTCGCGTTGCGGGTGAAGATCACCTCATCCTTTGAGGGCGCATTGAGGAATTTTGCGACGATTTCGCGGGCGCCTTCGTAGCCTTCGGTCGCGGCATTGGCGAGATAATGCAAGCCACGATGCACATTGGCGTATTCGTGCGTATAGGCATGCTGGATGCGATCGAGCACCGCCTTCGGCTTCTGCGCCGACGCAGCGTTGTCCAGATAGACCAGCGGCTTGCCATAGACCTGCATCGCCAGCGCAGGAAAATCCTCGCGAATGCGGGCGACGTCGTAAGACCCGTTGGAGACGGCGGGGTGCATGGTCACGCCCGTGCCTTGAGCCAGCGGCGCGCCAGCTCCATCAGCGCCTCGCGCACCGATTCATTCTCGACCGCTTCCACCGCCTCGCCGACAAAGGCTTCCACCATCAACGCCTCGGCTTCTTTGAGCGGAATACCGCGCGCCCGGAGGTAGAACAGAAGGTCATCGTCGAGCGCGCCGGCCGTCGCACCGTGGCCACAGACTACGTCGTCGGCGAAAATTTCCAGCTCGGGCTTGGCGTCGGCCTCGGCATCCTCGGACAGCAGCAGCGCATGCGTCGCCATCTTGGCGTCGGTCTTCTGGGCGTGCGGCTCGACGATGATCTTGCCCTGGAACACAGAACGGCTTTCGCCGTCGAGCACCGACTTAAACAATTCGCGGCTCTCGCAATGGCCGACTGCATGATCGACAACAAGCGTGTTGTCGGCGTGCTGGCGCCCCTTGAGCAGGGTCGCGCCGCGGATACCGACATGGGTCTGCGCCCCCTCGAGCCGCATCGCGATCTGATTGCGCGTCACTGCCCCGGCCGACGTGAAGGTGAAAGTGTTCAGGTGCGCCGTTGCCCCGATATCGGCCAGGAGCGAAGCGACATGAAGAGCCCGATCGCCTTCGCAGGCGATCTTCACATGATCGAGGCGCCCGTCATCTGCGACTGATACATCAATCGCGTGATTGGCCTGGTTGTCGACACCGTCAGCGCTCTCGTGGCTTTCGATAACCGAAAGCGATGCGCCCTTTCCGACGGTGACAAGAGACCGGGTGAATACGGAAACCGGCTTTACCGATGTGGTGATGAATGCCAGATGGATCGGACGCGCGATCTGCGCGCCCTCCGCGACGCGGATGACGACCCCGTCACTCATCATCGCGGTATTGAGCGCGAATGCCGGATCATCCGAGAATAGCGCCTTGCGGCTGAGCCGGTCGATCAACGCCTTGTCGGCGATAGCCAATGCCTCGGCAAGCGAGACGATCGTAAGCCCCTTCTCGAGTGCCGCCAGATCGGACAATTCAGGGACGAACACCCCGTCCACAATGACGACGCGGCGGGCGCCGACAGCGGAGAGCAAAGCACCCGCCGCCTTGGCTTTCACTTTTGTTGCCGCGTCCGGAGGAGCGGCCAGCGGCTTGGCATCGCGCATCAGCGCGCGCAAATCAGTATATTTCCACTCCTCGATCCGCCGGTGCGGCAGGCCTTTGACCTCGAAGATGCGGAAGGCGTTGTCGCGCAGCGACTTCACCGCTGCCGCTCCCGGCAGCGTCGCACGCGCACCCGCGAAGGCCTCTGCGAGGCCTTCTTCGGCAGCGGTCTTGATCAGTTTCAGTTCGGCCATGTCCCAACTCGTCATTCCGGGGCGCGCCACAGGCGCGAACTCGAAATCCATTCTCTCATTCTTGATCCTTTGTCTGGATTCCGGATCGTCGCTTTGCGACGTCCGGAATGACAAAGGGAAAACCTACGCCGCCTCGCCGACATATTGCGCGTAGCCCTTCTCCTCGAGCTCCAGCGCAAGTTCCTTGCCGCCGCTCCGCACGATGCGGCCCTTCGACAACACATGCACGACATCCGGCACGATATAATCGAGCAGCCGCTGATAATGCGTGATCACGATGAAGGAGCGCTCCGGCGATCGCAGCCGATTGACGCCATCGGAGACGATCTTCAGCGCGTCGATGTCCAGCCCGGAATCGGTTTCGTCGAGCACGGCAAGCCGGGGCTGCAACATTGCCATCTGCAGGATCTCGTTGCGCTTCTTCTCGCCGCCGGAAAAGCCGACATTGACCGCACGCCGCAGCATCTCCTGGCTGATACCGAGTTCGCCAGCCGCCTCGCGCACCTGTTTCATGAATTCGGGCGTCGACAACTCGCCTTCGCCACGCGCCTTGCGCTGCGCATTCACGGCGGTGCGCAGGAAGGTCATGGTCGCGACGCCGGGAATTTCGATCGGATACTGGAAGGCGAGGAACAGCCCCTTGGCCGCACGTTCGTCCGGCTCCATGTCAGCGATGTTCTCGCCGTTGAACAGGACTTCGCCTTCCGTGATTTCATAGTCCGCTTTGCCGGCCAGAACATAGGACAGCGTCGACTTGCCCGAACCGTTCGGGCCCATGATCGCGTGGACCTGACCCTTATCGACAGTCAGGTCGAGGCCGTTCAGGATTTTCTTGCCGCCGATCTCGACGTGCAGGTTCTTCACTTCCAATAATGGCATCGGTCTATCCAGTCAGTCGTCGAGCGTGACGATTTCGTCGATCAGCTCGTTCAGTGTCGTTTGGCGTCCGCCACCCGCATCGACGGCATTGGTCGAAGGAACGGCGACATTCTCGGTGATCCGGAACGCGTCTGGCCCGTCGCGGCGCACCACGAGGAAGCGGGCGCCGCCCTTGATGATGAGGTCATCGTTCTCGCGATAGACCTCGACATCGGGGAAATGCTCGGCGATGCAGTCGACAAGATCGCCCGCGGGCTTGTTCTGCGCGAGACAGGACGTGGCCGCATCTCGAAATGCAGCGCTCATCCCACGCTCCCCTCGAGCGAGATCGAGATGAGCTTCTGTGCCTCGACGGCGAACTCCATCGGCAGCTGCTGCAGCACGTCCTTCACGAAGCCATTGACCACGAGCGCGGTCGCTTCCTCGGCCGACAATCCGCGCTGGCGGCAATAGAACAGCATGTCCTCGGAAATCTTCGAGGTGGTCGCCTCGTGCTCGAACACCGTCGAGGAATTCTTCGCTTCCAGATACGGCACGGTATGCGCGCCGCATTTGTCGCCGACGAGGAGCGAGTCGCAGTTGGTGAAGTTGCGTGCGCCGGTCGCCTTGCGGTGCGCCGAGACGAGCCCGCGATAGGTGTTCTGCGAGCGACCGGCGGAGATGCCCTTGGAGATGATCCTGCTCGTGGTGTTCTTGCCGAGGTGGATCATCTTGGTGCCGGAATCGACCTGCTGCATGCCGTTCGAAATCGCGATCGAGTAGAATTCGCCGCGCGAGCCGTCGCCGCGCAGGATGCAGCTCGGATATTTCCAGGTGATCGCAGAACCAGTCTCGACCTGCGTCCACGAAATCTTGGAATTCTTGCCGCGGCAGTCGCCGCGCTTGGTGACGAAATTGTAGATGCCGCCGCGCCCTTCGGAGTCGCCCGGATACCAGTTCTGCACCGTCGAATATTTGATCTCGGCGTCATCGAGCGCGACAAGTTCGACCACTGCGGCATGCAGCTGGTTCTCGTCGCGCATCGGCGCGGTGCAGCCTTCGAGATAGCTCACATAGGAGCCCTTGTCGGCGATGATCAGCGTGCGCTCGAACTGACCGGTATTCTTCTCATTGATGCGGAAGTAGGTGGACAGCTCCATCGGGCAGCGCACGCCCGGCGGCACATAAACGAAGGAGCCGTCGGAAAACACCGCCGAATTCAGCGTCGCATAGAAATTGTCGGTCACCGGCACCACCGAGCCGAGATACTTCTGCACCAGCTCGGGATGCTCGCGGATCGCCTCCGAGATCGGCATGAAGATCACGCCAGCCTTGGCGAGTTCGGCCTTGAAGGTCGTGGCGACCGAAACGCTGTCGAACACCGCGTCGACGGCGACGCGCCGCTCGCCCTCGGGACGCTCGACGCCGGCCAGGATCTCCTGCTCCCGCAGCGGGATGCCGAGCTTCTCGTAGGTGCGCAGGATTTCCGGGTCGACCTCGTCGAGAGACTTGGGGGCGACGAATTTCTTGGGCGCTGCGTAATAGTAGATGTCCTGGAAGTCGATCTTCGGATAGGAGACGCGCGCCCAGGTCGGCTCGCGCATGGTCAGCCAGCGCCGATAGGCGTCAAGCCGCCAGTCGAGCATCCATTGCGGCTCGTTCTTCTTACCCGAGATGAATCGGACGGTGTCCTCGGAGAGGCCCTTTGGGGCCTTTTCGGATTCGATCTGGGTCTCGAATCCATACTTGTATTGATCAACGTCGATACGGCGAACCTGTTCGACGGTCTCTTGTACGGCCGGCATTCTTGTCTCCCCTTGCGGTTTCAAGGACCGCAGCGGATCTGTCGGTTATGGTCGATCAGCCTTGCGTCGGTTTCCCTCCGCGCAGCCGCTCAAGCGGCGATAAATCTTCGCCCCTTAAGTAGTGATTCAGACAGCTTTGTCCAAGCACTTAGAAAGCGCTCAATATGGTCTTCCGTGGTCGCAGGCCCCGTGGACACCCGGATGGCGCCCCGGGCCAGCGCCGGTTCCACGCCCATCGCCGCCAGCACATGCGAGCCCTGAACCTTGCCCGAGGAACAGGCAGAGCCCGACGACACGGCGACGCCCGCGAGGTCGAAGCCAATCACGGCGGTCTCGGCTTTTAAGCTCGGATGAGTGAACGCGGTGGTATTGGGCAACCGCAGTACCCGGTCACCGAAGACGACGACGTCCGGTGTGATGGCACGCAGCCCGGCTTCCAGGCCATCGCGCAGCTGCGCGGTATGGCGGCTCTCCTCGGCGAGCGTCCCGGGTATCTCAGACGCAGCGGCCCCAAATCCGGCGATCGCCGCGACATTTTCGGTGCCCGCACGGAGTCCACGCTCCTGACCGCCGCCGCGGATCGGCGGTTCGGCGAGGTGCAGGCCGCTCCGGCGCAGCAGCGCGCCCGCGCCCTTCGGGCCGCCGATCTTGTGTGAAGACAGCGTCAGAAGATCTACTGCTAAATTACTAAAATCAATAGAAATCCGTCCCGGCGCCTGCACCGCATCGATATGCAGAAGACCGCCCGCCTCGTGGACCAATTCAGCGACCTCCGAAACCGGTTGAAGAACGCCGGTCTCATTATTGGCCAGCATCACGGAAACCATGGCTGGCTCACCGGCCAGCAGGCGCCGCAGCGCCTCAAGGTCGACGACGCCCTGCCCGTCAACCGGTATGACACTCACGCGATCGGGGGAAAATCCTCCGCCGCTCAGGACCGAAGGATGCTCGATGGCGGATACGAGAAGCCGTGCAAAGGGTGGGTCTCCGGCGGCACGCGACCACGCCGGCGAGAGGGCCAGCGCGTTGGCCTCGGTGGCGCCGGACGTAAACGTGACCGAGTCCGCTTCGGCCCCAACCAGCGCGGCCACCTCGCCCCGCGCACGCTCGACGAGCTGTCGGGCCGTGCGACCTTCGCCATGCACCGACATCGGATTGCCGATCTGGTCCAGCGCCGCGACCATGGCGGCGCGCGCCTCCGGGCGCAGCGGCGCGCTGGCATTCCAATCAAGATAGGCACGCTCAGTCATGTCACCGCATTACCGACGGGCAGAGGCTGGCCAGAGGTTTAGCGTAGCATGGGCCACGGAAAGCTTGCATTTCGCCCCATGCCTTATGGTAGAAACCGCCGCCGCCTCCGACGGCCCGATCCCGGCTGGCAATCCACCGGAACCGCTCCTGTTTAGAATAATTCTAAAAGGTTACGTGCGGCTGATCGATCCGTCAAGCGCACCAACAAAACCTGCGCGGCCTGGTCTTTGAGACCTTGCCGTATCCAGCCGAGGTCTTTCATGCCTGAAGTCATTTTCACCGGCCCGGCCGGTCGCATTGAGGGCCGATATCACCCGGCGGCGCAGAAGAATGCTCCGCTCGCATTGATCCTTCATCCGCACCCGCAATTCGGCGGGACGATGAATCACCAGATCGTCTATCAGCTTTATTACGCCTTCGTGCACCGCAATTTTTCGGTGGTGCGCTTCAACTTCCGCGGCGTCGGCCGCAGCCAGGGATCGTTCGATCACGGCGTCGGCGAATTGTCGGACGCCGCAGCCGCGCTTGATTGGGCGCAAACGATCAACCCGGAAGCCCGATCCTGCTGGATCGCCGGCTTTTCGTTCGGCGCCTGGATCGGCATGCAGCTGCTGATGCGCCGCCCCGAGATCGAGGGCTTCATCTCGATCGCGCCGCCCGCCAACCTGTACGACTTCTCGTTCCTCGCGCCCTGCCCCTCGTCCGGCCTGATCATTCATGGCGACAAGGATGCCGTGGTGCCGCACCGCGACGTCACGACGCTGGTGGACAAGCTGAAGACCCAGAAAGGCATCGTGATCGAGCAGAAGGTCGTGACCGGGGCCAACCACTTCTTCGATCAGAAGATCGATGCGCTGATGCAGTCGGTCAACCAGTATCTCGACAAGCGTCTCGGTACGACCGGACGCAAGCCGAGCGCGGCGTAGTTCTGACGCAGACCACAAAAGCTCTGACGCGCGATCTGCAGAGTGCGCCGCAAGCTCTGCGACATTCTGGAACGGAACTTTCCTCACCGCGTTGTGCCCCGCATCTCGCTCGGGGCCATGCGCCATGTCCGAAAGGAACTCCACGTCCAGTCTGCCGGATCGTCCGGCGTCCGATCGGCGTGGCCAGGACGCCCCGGAACATACCGTCCCTGAAAAAACCGCGCGCCCTGACAGGCGCGAAGACGACGCCTCCGACGTCTCGCTGGACGACGCCGCTGCCGAGCCCGAAGCGCCGGTCTCGCCCGACAGCGACACCGATGCCGAGGCTGAAAAGGAAAAGTTGCGCCGTCGCGCGCTGCTGGGCCGGTTCTGGTCCTCGGCTAGAGGCTTCTGGAATCCGCGTGAGGGCGACCGCCTCGCCTGGCCGCTGACGATCGGGGTCGCGCTGCTCGTGATCCTTGCAGTGCTCGCGCAATACGGCATCAATGTCTGGAATCGCAAGATTTTCGACGCGCTCGAAAAGCGGGACTCCGCATCCGTCCTGACGCTGGCCCTGGTTTTCTTCCCGCTTGCTGCTGCAAGCGTCGGTGTCGGCGTTGCCAGCGTCTATGGACGCATGTCGATGCAGCGGCGCTGGCGCGCCTGGCTCAGCGACCATGTGCTCGACCGCTGGCTGAAGAACGGACGCTATTACCAGCTCAATCTCGTGAGCGGCGATCATCAGAATCCGGAAGGCCGGTTGACCGAGGATCTGCGCGTCTCGACCGACGCTCCGATCGATTTCGCAGTCGGCGTGTCCACGGCCACGCTTTCGGCGCTGACCTTCATCGCGGTCCTGTGGACCATCGGAGGCGCCCTCACCGTTCCGCTCGGCGGTTCGGCGATCACCATCCCCGGCTTCCTGGTCATCGCGGCCATTCTCTATGCCGTCATCGCGAGCGGCGCGATGGCGATCGTCGGCCGAAGCTTCGTTGCTGTCTCCGAGGCCAAGAACCAGGCCGAAGCAGATTATCGCTACAACCTCACCCGCGTGCGGGAGAATGGCGAAAGCATCGCGCTGCTTGGCGGCGAAGCCGAAGAGCGCGCCGGCCTGAACCGGTCCTTTGTCGAGGTGCTGCGCAAGTGGCGCGCGCTGTGCGCGCAGCACATGCGCACGACGGTCGTCTCTCATGGTTCGGGCATCATCGCGCCAGTGCTCCCGATCATCCTGTGCGCGCCGAAATTCCTCGATGGGTCGATGTCGCTCGGCCAGGTGATGCAGGCGGCCTCGGCCTTCACCATCGTGCAGGCGGCGTTCGCCTGGCTTGTCGACAATTATCCGCGGCTTGCGGAATGGACCGCGGGCGCGCGGCGCATCTCCTCTCTCATGGTGTCGGTCGACGCGCTCGAGAAGGCGGAGACCGGCGAAGGCATCAACCGGATCAAGCGCGTGGAAAGCGATGACGCGGCGATCCGCATGAAGGATCTGGTGGTGGCGCTCGATAACGGCACCGCCGTGGTCGACGACACCGACGTCGTGATCAAGAAAGGCGAGCGGGTTCTCGTCGCCGGCGCTTCCGGCTCGGGAAAGAGCACGCTGGTTCGCGCGATTTCAGGGTTGTGGCCCTGGGGTGGCGGAGAGATCGCGGTGCAACGCGACTCGCGGCTGTTCCTTTTGCCTCAGCGGCCCTATGTCCCGACCGGTACATTGCGCCGTGCTATCGCCTATCCCGGCGCGGCCGAGGACTGGGACCTCAATACGATCCGGGATGCGCTGGACCGCGTCGGCCTCGGCCACCTCAAGGAGCGGGTCGAAGAGGAAGCGCCCTGGGATCAGACCCTGTCGGGAGGCGAGAAGCAGCGGCTGACCGTCGCGCGCGTTCTGCTGCACCGTCCCGATATCATCGTCCTCGACGAGGCGACGGCCGCGCTCGATCCGAAGAGCCAGGACGCGCTGATGAAGCTCTTGTCCGAGGAGATGGAGGGCCTCACGATCCTGAGCGTCGGCCACCGGCCAGAGCTCGAACAATTCCACTCGCGCAAATTGACTCTGGAACGGCGGGATAGCGGCGGCGCAAAACTGGTCAGCGACATCCTGCTGGTGCGCCCGCCCGGACAGCCCAGATTCATGCAGCGTTTGTTGAGGCGCGCCAAATCCGGACCGGACAATTCTGGAACGCGCAAGTCCGGACCGGAAAAGAAAGCGGCGTGAGCAGGATCAGAGGTCGGCGAAACGACGATCGCTCAATCGGTCCGATCTCGTGGAAGCAAAGAGCCGCACCGTTTCAATCCCATGGCGAACCTGATACACCACCTGCGCCGCGGGCGAATACGGTCTTACCATGAGCCAATTCAAGTCAGATTTCTTGCGCGTCCTGTCGGAGCGCGGTTTCATTCATCAGGTCTCGGAGCCCGAGGCGCTGGATGCGCTGGCGAGCTCAAAGCAGATCACGGCCTATATCGGCTATGACTGCACCGCCCCCTCCCTGCATGTCGGCCACCTGCTGCCGACCATGATGCTGTACTGGATGCAGCAGACCGGCCATCGGCCGATCGCCTTGATGGGTGGCGGCACGACACGCGTCGGCGATCCGTCCGGCAAGGACGAAAGCCGCAGGATTCTCACCGAAGAGGTGATCAACGAGAACCTGCGCAGCATCCGGACGACCTTCTCGAAATTCCTCACCTTCGGCGAGGGTCCCGGCGACGCCATCATGGCGAACAATGCCGATTGGCTGAACACGCTCAACTACATCGACTTTCTGCGCGACGTGGGACGGCACTTCTCGATCAATCGCATGCTGTCCTTCGACTCGGTCAAGCTGCGACTCGAGCGTCAGCAGGAATTGTCCTTCCTCGAATTCAATTACATGATCCTGCAGGCCTACGATTTCGTGGAACTGCACAAGCGCTATGGCTGCGTTTTGCAGATGGGCGGCTCCGATCAATGGGGCAACATCATCAACGGCATCGATCTCGGGCGGCGGTTGATGAATGCGCAGCTCTTTGCGCTGACCTCTCCGCTGATCACGACGTCGTCCGGCGCCAAGATGGGCAAGACCGCCGCGGGCGCGGTGTGGCTCAATGCCGATCTCGTCAGCCCTTACGACTATTGGCAATACTGGCGTAACACCGAGGACGGCGACGTCGAACGCTTCCTCAAGCTGTTCACGACATTGCCGCTGAACGAGATTGCGAGACTCGCGGCGCTGCAGGGACAGGAAATCAACGAGGCCAAGAAGACTCTCGCGACGGAAGCAACCGCCCTGATGCATGGCCGCGACGCCGCCGAGCAGGCCGCGGAGACCGCGCGGCGCACCTTCGAGGAAGGCGCTCTCGCGGAAAGCTTGCCGACAGTCACCATCGCATCCAGCGAACTGGACAAGGGCGTGGGCGTCTTGACCGCGTTCGTCCAGGCCGGACTTGTCGCGTCAACCAGCGAAGCCAGGCGACAGATCAAGGGCGGCGGACTGAAGGTCAACGACGAGACCGTGACCGACGAAAAGATGACGCTCGGACAGTCTCACCTCACGCCGGCGGCGGTGATCAA
>NZ_DATMRX010000056.1:0-1616 GCF_035565855.1 Pseudorhodoplanes sp. | reverse complement strand
TTTCTCTGTGAACCTTATATCCGGCCAGCTTTCGGGTGGCCGTCACGGATCGCCTGACGCGTGGCGGGGTAGCTCAGTTGGTTAGAGCAGCGGAATCATAATCCGCGTGTCGGGGGTTCAAATCCCTCCCCCGCTACCAATCACTTCCCAGGAACAGCGGTCTTCTGCGGCGTCGCCGGTCGTGCGTGCGCCCGTCGCCCTTTTCCATCACGCCCCCGTGAGCCCTGAAACCGGACGCGGTCCGAACCGAAACTCGCCTTGGAGCGACCAAGCCGTATCCACACTCCAATTCAGGGATATGAGGGGATGGCTCGCGAAACCTTTGCTGATGACGTTGCCTTTCTGGCGCTGGTCAGCGGCGCTTTTGTTGTTCGCAACGGCCTGGTGATCGGCGCGCTGGCGTGCCTCATTCTGTTCGGGTTGCTCAGCGTCTGAGCGGCTTTGTCGGAGCCGGAGGGAAACGGAGCGCATCGCGCACTTGCCGTTCGATTCTCGCCTGATATTTTGCTCCTGCGTCAGCCATCATGACCTGCGACCGCCGTTCGGCTGAGCCGCAACGGATATTTCGCTCGCTGCATGGTGCGACCTTTGTCAATGTCATACGACGTCATCGTTGTTGGAGCGGGCGCTGCCGGCATCGCCGCGGCGCGCCGGTTGAGCGATGCCGGCAAGCGGGTGATTGTCCTCGAGGCCCGCGCGCGGATCGGCGGACGCGCCTGGACCCAAAGAGCCGCCGGCTTCCCCCTCGATCTCGGCTGCGGATGGCTGCATTCCGCCGATCGCAATCCCTGGTGCGATATCGCAACCTCGCTCGGACTTGCGATCGACAAGACCCCGCCACCCTGGACCCGCACGTCGCTGCCGATCGGCTTTTCGCCCGACGACCAGAGAGCGTTCCGGGCCGCGCTCGATGACTTCTACGATCGCGTGGATAAACTCGCGCCAGACGGCCGCGACGTGCCGGTCTCGGATGCGCTGCCGGAGAATGGCCGCTGGAACGCTCTGATCGGCACCATCGCAACCTTTGTTGCGGGCGCTGGATGGGAGAACGTGTCCGCCATCGATCTGCAGCGCTATGCCGACACCGGCATCAACTGGCGCGTGGTCGACGGTTATGGGCTTCTGGTCGCGCGCCATGCGGCAGGACTTGAGATCGCGCTCGATACGCCGGTGCGGCGCATCGTCCATTCCGGGCGCTCGATTGAAGTTCATACCGATCGCGGATCGCTCACGGCCGCCTTTGCCATCGTCACGATCCCGAGTGCGCTGATCGCCAGCGAAGCGATCACCTTCGCGCCCGCGCTGCCGGACAAGGTCGCGGCCGCAAGCGGCCTGCCGCTCGGCCATGACGACAAGCTGTTTCTCTCGCTCGAAGGGGCCGACGAATTCCCGGCCGACAGCCGCTTGTTCGGCCGAACCGATGTCATCGGTACTGGCGCCTATCAAATGCGTCCGTTCGGGCGCCCGCTCATCGAGTGCTATTTTGGCGGGACGCTTGCGGAGGATCTGGAGCGCGGCGGGCTGGATGCGTTCTTCACTTTCGCGAGAGAAGAACTCGTCGGTCTGTTGGGCAGCGCGTTCGCCAGGCGCATCACGCCTGTCGCCGTGCATTCATG
>NZ_DATMRX010000055.1:0-13809 GCF_035565855.1 Pseudorhodoplanes sp. | reverse complement strand
GGTGGTCCACCATTTGCGGCCGTTGATGACGTAGCTGTCGCCGTCGCGGCGGATCTCGGTCCGGATGTTGGTGGCGTCGGAGGAAGCGACATCCGGCTCGGTCATGGCAAAGCAGGAGCGGATCTCGCCATCCATCAATGGCGGCAGCCAGCGCTTTTTCTGCTCCTCGTTTCCGTAGAGGATCAGCGTCTCCATGTTGCCGGTATCGGGCGCCGAGCAATTGAAGGTTTCCGGGCCGATCGGCGAGCGTCCCATGATTTCGCAGAGCGGCGCGTAATCGCGATTGCTCAGGCCTTCAGGGTAATGCTTCTTCGGCAGCCAGAGATTCCAGAGGCCTGCGGCTTTCGCCTTGGCCTTCAGTTCCGCCGTGATCGGCAGTTCGACCCAGCGATCTTTCGCCTCCGCGAGCTGGCGCTCAAATACGGCTTCCGCCGGATAGACATGCGCCTCCATGAAGTCCGTCAGCCGCTTCGCAAGATCCTGCGCTCGCGGTGACGGAGGCGGAATCATGTCAGTTGTCCTTGCCGAGGGAACCGAAACCGCGTCCTTCGGCGGCGAGCCGTTTCAGAAGCGGCGCCGGTTCGTGTTTCGGGTCGCCGGCCTGCTTTGCGAATTCTGTGAGCCGGTCGCGGATATAGGGCAAGCCGACCTGATCGGCGTAATACATCAAGCCGCCGCGCCAGGCCGGGAAGCCGTATCCGTAAACCCAGATGACGTCGATATCGCCGGCGCGCTGCGCGATGCCTTCCTCGAGAATGCGGGCGCCTTCGTTGATCATGGGGAAGAGAAGGCGCTCGGTGATCTCGTCGCGGCTCAGCGCACGGCGCGGAATGCCGAGCCGCTGCGAGGTGGCGACGATCAGCGCCTCGACCTCGGGATCGGGCTTGGGCGTGCGCGAGCCGGCTTCATAGAGATAGAAGCCCTTTCCGGTCTTCTGGCCGAAGCGGCCCATCTCGCAAAGCTGATCGGCAATCTCGGCGCGCGCGCCCTGCGCCTTGCGCATGCGCCAGGAAATATCGAGCCCGGCGAGATCGGTGACACCAAACGGACCGAGCGGGAAACCGAAGGCCGTCAGCGCGCCGTCGACATCCTGTGGCAAGGCGCCTTCGAGCAGCAGCCGTTCGGCTTCGGTCGAGCGCACGCGCAGAATGCGGTTGCCGACGAAGCCGTGGCAGACACCCACAACGACCGGCACCTTGCCGATCTTTCGCGCGATGCCGATGGCGGTCGCAAGCGCTTGCGGATCGGTGTCTGCGCCGCGCACGATTTCGAGAAGCCGCATCACGTTGGCCGGGCTGAAAAAGTGCATGCCCAGCAGTGATTGCGGCCGCTTGGTGAAATGCGCGATCTCGTTGACGTCGAGATAGGAGGTGTTGGTGGCGAGCACCGCGCCGGGTTTGACCGTTGAGTCGAGTTTGCCGAACACCTCGCGCTTGACGCCGATATCCTCGAACACGGCCTCGATCACCATGTCGGTATCGGCAATCTCGCCGATGTCGATGGTCCCGTGGATCAAGCCGATCCGGGTTTCGACATCCTCGGCGCTCATGCCGCCGCGCTTGGCCGAGGCCTGATAATTCTTGGCGACCAGATCGAGCCCGCGCTTCAATGCATCCGCGCCGGTCTCCACCACAGTGACCGGGATGCCGGCATTGGCAAAGCACATCGCGATGCCGCCGCCCATGGTGCCGGCGCCGATCACCGCCGCGCGTTTCACGTCGACCGGCTTTACGTCCTTGGGCAGGTCGGACACTTTCGCAGCTTCCCGCTCGGCGAAGAAGATGTGACGCTGGGCTTTCGATTGCGCCCCGTTCTTCAGCTCGATGAAGGCATCGCGTTCGCGGATCAGCGCTTCGGCAACCGGGACATCGAGGGTCCAGCGCAATGCTTCCAGCGCCTTTGCCGGCGCGTGCAGGCCGCGGGCGCGCTTGGCATAGGGCGCGGCCAGCTCGTCGAATTTTGCCGGGTTGGCGCGCAGGTCCGCGAGCTTGTCGTCGCGGTCGCGGGCCCGGATGAGGGGGCGGTTCTCGGCAACCACGCGATTGGCGAAGGCCACCGCAGAAGAAACCAGATCATCGGAGACGATCTGATCGACCAGACCAGAATCCCTCGCCTGGTCTGCGGTGATCTGCTCGCCGGTCAGGATCATCGCCATCGCCTTGTCCATGCCGATCAGGCGCGGCAGGCGCTGGGTGCCGCCCGCGCCTGGCATCAGGCCGAGCTTGATTTCAGGCAGGCCGAGCCTTGTTCCCGGCGCCGCCACGCGGAAATGACAGCCGAGGGCGACTTCGAGACCGCCGCCGAGCGGGGTGCCGTGGAGAGCGGCAACCACGGGCTTCGGCATGGCATCGATCGCTTCGATGACATCGATCGTCGTGGGGCTTACCGGCGGCTGGTTGAACTCGGTGATATCGGCGCCGGCAATGAAGGTGCGGCCGGCCGCGGCGATCACCACGCCCTTGATGTCGTTGTCGTTGCGCGCGCGATCCAGGGCCTCCACAAGGCCCTTTCGCATCGCGTTATTGAGCGCGTTGACCGGCGGGTGATTGACAGTGATGACCGCGATCGCACCTTCGCGGCGAAACTCGACGACGTCCGGCACAGCAGATTCCTCAGCGCGTTGCGGGCCCGGCGCTGATTGCGCAGGCGCGCTCGAGTGCCTGTTTAGGAAGGGGTCGGTGGAGTGTCAAACGCCGGGATCAGACCGGCTCCGCGAGGAGATTGCCGCCGCCGCGAAGGCATGTATGGTTCGCCTCCCCGAAAAGCTTGGAGGAACGTCCGCTGTGGCCTCAGCCATCGATCAGATCAAATATGACACCGCGCTCGGCAATCGCATTCTGGCGCATGAGGGCGTGCTCGACGCCTTCGGCCATGTCAGCATGCGCCACCCGACCAATCCGAACCGCTATTTTCTCTCGCGTTCGCGGGCGCCGGAACTCGTCGAGCCGGCCGATATTCTGGAATACGACCTCGATTCCAATCCGGTGAAGAAGACCGATCAGCGGCTTTATGCCGAACGGGTGATTCACGGAGAGATCTACAAGGCCCGTCCCGATGTGATGGCGGTCGTGCATCACCATGCCCCGGCGGTGATGCCGTTCTGCATCAGCGGCGTTGAGCTCAAGCCCGTGATGCATCTCGGGGCGATTATCGGTCACAAGGTGCCGATGTGGGACCAATACGACGAGTTCGGCGACACCAATCTCCTGCTGGTGAAGCCGGAGGAGGGCGCCTCGCTCGCCCGCGCGCTCGGTGAGGCGCCGCTGGTGCTGATGAAGGGGCACGGCGCGACCGTGGTCGGCTCGTCGATCCAGGAATTGGTCTTCCGCGCGATCTATTCCTGCCGCAATGCCGAATATCAGTTCGCAGCGCAAATGCTCGGCAAGGTCGTGCCGCTCCGGCCCGGTGAGGTCGACAAGTCGGCGCAGATCAACGCGATGCCGACGGCCAATTTCAGGACGTGGGAATATTGGTCCGTACGGTTGGAAAAGGCCGGCGGTGGATTGCCGCGCAGCGGTAAAAACAGGGTTGGCACTTCGTCCAAGCGTGCTAGCGTCGCCCGCAAGACCTCAAAACCGACAAAGAAAACCAAGGGGAGAAAACGATGAAGCACGCTGGAGCGATATTCGGCGCGATCGCTTTGGTAGCGGCCGCCGCGGCACCGGCTTCCGCCCAGGATCAATTGAAGATCGCCATCGGCCAGATCAACAATTGGGAAAATCAGGCGCCGACGCTCGGGCAGGACGCCGGCATTTTCGCCAAGCATAATCTGAAGATCGAGGCGGTCGGCACGCAGGGCGCGGGCGAGACCATCCAGGCGGTGATCTCGGGCTCGGCCGATCTCGGCGCTGGCGTCGGCGTCGCCGGCGTGATGCGCGCCTTCTCGCGCGGTGCGCCGGTGCGCATCCTCTTGCCGGCGTTTACCGGGACCGGCGATCTCTACTGGTATGTGAAGGCGGATTCGCCGATCAAGAGCCTGAAGGATACGACCGACAAGCACACCATCGCCTATTCGACCAGTGGATCGTCATCCAACAATATCGTGGTCGCCTTCGTGCAGGAGCTGGGCGCAAAGGCCAAGCCGACCGCGACCGGCGGCCCTCCCGGCACGCTGACGGCGGTGATGAGCGGGCAGATCGACATCGGATGGGCGGCGCCGCCGTTCGGCGTGAAGGAGATCAAGGACGGCAAGATCCGCATCATCGCCCGCGGCAGTGACGTGCCGTCGCTGAAAGGGCAGACGGTGCGCACCATCATCGTCAACGCCGATGCGCTGAAGAACAAGAAAGACGCGATCATGCGCTTCGTGAAAGCTTATCGCGAAACCGTGGACTGGATGTATTCCGATCCCAAGGCCCTCTCGATGTACGCCCAGAAGATCAAGGCGGACGAGGCCGTGTTGAAGGAATCGCTCGCCGAATTCCACCCGAAGTCTGCGATGCAGACCGATCAAATGGCCGATCTCGACGGCGCGGTCGCCGATGCGGTGAAGCTGAAATTCCTCGACAAGCCGTTGACCAAGGAACAACTCGGCGAGTTGCTGCAAATTCCGCCGCGTTAAACTGCGGCAGAAAAAAGGCCGGAGCGGCGGCTATCGCCGTTCCGGCAAAGCGGCGTCGATCGCCGCGAGCATGTCGGTTCGTCCCTTCGCCACGGCTTTCTTGGTCTGCGGGTCTCGCCCGACCTCGCCAAGCTGTTGCTGGCGCTCGATGGTTCCTTCGGTCATCACCGGGCTGACCCCGAGTTCGCGCAGCGTCGCTGCGACTTCGCGCATCTCCGCCGCGCGCCGGATGCCGTGGCTCGCCATGCGCTCGATGTTATAGCTGGACATATTGGCCCAATCGACGCCGGGGTAATTGTTGCGGAGCGATGCGGCGACCTGATCCACGACGCCCGCCCGGTGCGCGGCGAGGAAGCACTCCAACGACAGCGCCTCGATGCCCTTGATCATCACGCTGCGGATCATCTTGATCGCGGCCGCCGCGCCGATCTCCGCGCCCACCACCTCCGTCTTCATGCCAAGCCCGCTCAGCGCCGGCGCAGCATCCGAGGCATGCGGGCCTGCCAGCATCATCGGCGATTTGTGCCGGGCGGGAAGGATTGGCGAGACGATCGCAACGTCGACGTAACGCGCACCGTCACCGAGGAGTCCTGCCGTCGCCTGCTTGCGGCCGGGCGAGACGGAATTGACGTCGAGATAGAGAGGCTTGCCTGTCAGCTTTCCGGCAAGAGGCTGCGCGGCTTCGTAACTTGAGGCGGCGGTCACCGCCGCGATCAGGATCTCCGCGTCGTGCGCCGCGTCTTCAGCGGACGAAGCGATGCGCACCCCGATCTTGTTCGCGGCTTCGATCAGCTTGGCGCCGGCGGCATCCGGAAACAGGATGTCCCAGGCTGCGATCTCACCGACGCCTTCATCCCGTAGCCCGACCGCCATCGCCTGGCCGGCTTCACCAAAACCAATGAACGCGATCCGTGGCTTCATCCTTCACTCTTCAGCTTTTTCTGGACGCGGGCGTCGAAGCGTTCGACATTGACCACGACGCGGGTATGCGTGCCGTCGCCGACGCGCTCCCTGTCGTCATAGGCTTCGACGCGGAATGTGACATTGCGGCCATCGACCTTCGTCACCTCGGCGGTGGCGCGCAGCGTCATGCCCACCGGCGTCGCGGCATAATGGCCGACATCGAGGTGGGTGCCGAGACTCTGATGGCCGGCAGGCAGCAGATGTTCGATTGCATCGAGCGCGGCAGCCTCCATCATGTTAATCATGACCGGCGTGGCGAGTACGCGCACGCGGCCCGATCCGACGCGCGGCGCAGTCTGCTCCTCGCCGACCCGGATGTGTGCCTCGCCTTTCAGGCCGATAAAAACTTTCGATAGATCGGTCATGTGCGCCTTCGCCTGTTGTTAGTCTTATACGCGAATTGCGGACAGCGTGCAGGCGGCGGCGCTACAGCATCTCCAGCGCATATTTCTTGCTTGGCGGCGGGAAGGCCCGGTCGAGGATCGCGCGGTCCTCGTCCGTAAGACGAAGGTCCAGCGCGGCGAAGTTCTCGCGGACATGCTCCGGGTTCGTCGCCTTCGGAATGACGATCGTTGCCGGCTGTTCGAGCAACCAGGCCAACGCGACCTGAGCCGTCGTCGCGCCGTGGCGCTGCGCGACCTCCTTCAGCGCGGCAGCGCCAAGAAGCCGGCCCTGTTCGATCGGCGAATAGGCCATGATCGGAATGTTGCGCGCGCGGCAGAACGGCACGAGGTCAAATTCGATGCGCCGGCGCTTCAGGTTATAGAGCACCTGATTGGTTGCGCAGGCGTTGCCGCCCGGCAGCGCGAGCAGCTCCTCCATGTCGTCGGTATCAAAGTTGCTGACGCCCCAATGCCGGATCTTGCCGTCGCGCTGAAGTTGAACAAAGCCTTCCAGCGTGTGTTCGAGCGGTGTCGAGCCGCGCCAATGCAACAGGTAAAGGTCGATCCGGTCGGTGCGCAGGCGCTTCAGGCTGCCTTCGCAGGCGGCGATGGTGTCTGCGCGCGAGGCGTTCTCGGGCAGGACCTTGCTGACGATGAACAGGCTGTCGCGGCGCCCGGCGATGGCATCGCCGACGATCTCTTCGGCCTCGCCGTCGCCATACATCTCGGCGGTGTCGATCAGCGTCGCGCCAAGGTCGAGGCCGAGCTTGAGCGCCGCGACTTCGTCGCCGCGCTTCTTGTCACTTTCGCCCATCATCCAGGTGCCGAGTCCAAAGGCCGGGATCGGTTCGCCGGAGGGGAGGCGCGTTGTGGGGATGGGCATGCGGATTGCCGTCACCTCAGCGATAGCGTCAGCTCAGCCTCATCCTGAGGAGCGGCGAAGCCGCATCTCGAAGGGTGAGGCTGCCACCTATCTGCCCTGATCCTTCGAGACGCTCGCCTTCGCCTTGCTGCGGCGGGCTCCTCAGGATGAGGGCGATAGACCTAGTGCCCCTTCACCTCGACCGGCGGAGTGCCGTGCGTATGGAACGACTCGATGGTCTTCAGGCCCCAGGCCTGGCCCTTCTTGCGCTCGTCCTCGGTCCACACGATCGGCTTCCAGTCCGGTGCGAGGATCAACCGCGCGCCGGCATTCGCCACCTCGACGCGATTGCCGCCCGGCTCATAGACATAGAGGAAGAAGGTTTGCTGGATAGCATGCTTGTGCGGCCCGGTCTCGATATGCACGCCGTTCTCCAGAAAGATGTCGGCGGCGCGCAGAATTTCCTCACGCTGATCGAGCGCGTAGGTGATGTGGTGGAAACGGCCCTTGGTGCCGGTGTGATCGCGCGTATAGGCGAAGTCGTAGCTCTTGTTCGTCGCCGTCATCCAGATCGCCGCTTCCGAGCCATCGTTGAGGATGATCGTCTCGGTCAGACGGAAGCCGAGATAATTTTCGTAGAATTCCCGGTTCGCCTTGATGTCGACGGCAAGGCCGTTCCAGTGATCGAGCCGGCGCACATTGCAGCCGCGAGCCGGAAAGCGTTGCGCCTGGTTTTTCAGGGCCGGTTTCTTGTCCGGCGGCGCCTGGTACCATTCGGTTTCGTAATAGAGTTCCACGACGTGATCGTCCGGGTCCTTGCAGACGAAGGTCTTGCCATGACCGACATCGCCATCTGTCCAGCCGACGTCGAAGCCCGAGCCCTTCAGCGCGGCGGCGCGCCGCTCCAGCGCCTGCGGCGAGCGGCACCGATAGGCGACGTGCTTGAGCCCCGAGGTTTTGGAGGCCGTCAATTTCAGCGAGTAGAGTTCGTAATCGTCCCACGCGCGCAGATAAACGCTGTCGCCTTTCTCGGCGGCCTGGGTCATGCCCATGACGTTGACGAAGAAATCGCGGCTCTGCTCGAACTTGGGCGTCAGCAATTCGAGGTGGGCGAGGTGGGCAATATCGAGGATGGGCTCTTTGATCATGGGCCGTAAGGTCGCCTGTGGTGTTTTGATGGCAGCGACCTAACATGCGGGGCGTCGCGCGTCGATGGTTTACCTGCGGGCCGCGTTACCACCGATGGCCCGTTCTGGCCGCCGAAATTTGAGCGGCAGCGCCGGATTCACACAGGCGTGAGATCGGTCGCGCTTCTGACACGGTCCCGACACGGTGACGTCGCTTACCATCCGTACACCCTCGCATGCGACACCAGCGGCAAACGCCTCGAATGACGGTCCGTGATCCAGGAGTATGTGATGACGAATTCCCTGAAGGCAGCAGTCGGTGCCCTCGCCATCATGACCGCTTCCGGCATGATCGCGGATTTCGATGTTGCGGTGTGGGGTAACGACATCTACGTCACGGTCTGGTCTGCCGACGACCAGCCCGACAGCAAATTGCGGAAACACGTTGTCGCCGCGTTGCCGAAAGGCATCGACGAGAGCCGTGTCTTCATCAATCGGGATGGCGTGATCAGCGCCTGAGACGGCTTGTCGAGCCGGCGTCCTCGTTTCCCTTCCGCTCGAACACGAGCAGCATGTTGTTCGCGGGCATTGGCTCGATCTCCGCGAGCAGCATCCCATGCTCATGCGCGACCGCCTGAATGTCGGCGATATCGCGCACGCCCCATTCCGGATTGCGCACCCGCAACGAGGCGTCGAATGCTTCGTTGCTGGGAGCCGTGTGCTGACCGTCCTGCTTGAACGGACCGTAGATGAACAGGAGCCCGCCGGGATGCAGGCGCTGCGACGCGCCCCACATTAACCCGCGCGTCGTGCGCCACGGCGAGATGTGCAGCACATTGGCGCAGAAGATCGCGGTGAGGTCGCTGAGCGTCGCTGAATCGGACTCACTCAGTCCCCATTCCAGGGCGCACAGGTCGAGATAACGCGCTTCCTCGACATTCTGAACCTGCGCATGCTGCCGCCAGGCGTCGATGCTCTTGAGGTTGCGTTCGTCATAGTCGGTCGGCCACCAGAGTAGATGCGGCGACTGCTTCGCGAATGCGATGACGTGCTGACCGGATCCGCTACCGACCTCCAGGACATTGCCCTGCCGGTCCTGCAGATAATGCAACAGCTCGTCCCAGATCGGACGCCAGTTGCGATGAAAAGCCGGTGAATCGAGCCGCAGATCGCCGTCGGCAATCGGGTCGATCGGATTCTGAGAGGGGCTGCCGGTCATGGTCGCCCTTTGTAGACATCCCGGCCTGCATCACATAGTGCCTTGCGGCAGATTGCAATGGAGACCAAGCGATGCTGATCGTCCTTTTGGCCGCGCATTTTTTGGCGGCACTGTTCTGGGTCGGCGGTATGGCCTTCGCCTATATGATCCTGCGGCCGGCCGCAGGCGCGCTCGATGGGCCAGCCCGCCTAACGCTCTGGCGCAATGTTTTCGCGCGCTTCCTGCCCTGGGTCGGGGTATCGATCGTTGTCTTGCTGGCCAGCGGCTATACGATGATGTTCGCGACGTATGGCGGCTTCCGTGCGCCGATCTACATCCATGTCATGCAGGGGACCGGCATCCTGATGATGCTGATCTACCTGCATCTCTATTTCGCGCCGTGGCGCCGCTTTCGGACATATGTCGGCGCCGCCGACTGGCCGAATGCCGGCAAGCAGCTCGCCGTTATCCGCATGCTGGTCGGGATCAATCTCGTGCTGGGCGTGATCACCGTGCTCGCCGGATCGACCGGCCGCTTCTGGTGATCGCAAACGTCACGCGGCCGCTGCCAGTTGATATGACAGCGCCCGCTGCACCGCGGGGCGCTGCTCCATGCGCCTGAAGTGATCCTGCACCTTCGGGAAGCGCGCGATATCGACCCCGTCGCCTTCGAGCCAACGCGCGACGGTGTAAAGATACGGATCGCAGATCGTATAATCAGACCCCATCACCCAGGGGCCGGCGAACATCTCTCCCTCGATCAGCGTGAAGCAGTCGCCGACCGATTGCGGCACCTTCTTTTTCATCGCTTCGATCGCAGCCGGGTCGTCGGCCCAGCGCGAGCCGCGTAGCCGGTGCGCATGCGCGACATGAACGGTGGAGCACAGATAGCTGTTGAAAGACTGGACCTGCGCGAACGCGAATGCGTCCTCGAGAGGGGCGAGGCGCGCAGCCGGGAAGGTCTGCGCAATGAAGGCGAGGATCGCGGGAGTCTCGGTCAGGATTCCCCGCTGGGTGACAAGGGCGGGGACGCGGCCTTTCGGATTGACGGCGAGATAATCCGGTTTGCGTTGCTCGCCGTCGGCAAAGTTCAGCCGCACGGTCTTGTAATCGGCGCCGGCCTCCTCGAGCGCGATGAGTGAGGCGAGCGCGCAGGTCTCAGGCGCAAAATAGAGCGTGAGCATGGTCTAAACGTCTTCCGGATTGTCGACATAGACGAGACCGGCCTTCGCCAGCGGCTCGCGCATATTATACATGTCGAGGCCAAGCACGCCTGCGGCGAGCTTCTCGCGCTTGGCGGTCTCGTCGGCCTCGCGCTTCTGGCCCTTGGCCGCGACTTCGGCCGCAAGCTTGCGCGGAATCACCACGACGCCATCGTCGTCGGCGACGACGGCGTCGCCCGGCATCACATTCACGCCGGCGCAGACCACGGGAATATTGACCGCGCCGAGCGTCGCTTTCACCGTGCCCTTGGCGGAGATCGCCTTCGACCAGACCGGAAAGCCCATCTCCTTCAGCGTGGCGACATCGCGGCAGCCCGCGTCGATGACGAGACCCTGAACGCCGCGCGCCTTGGCCGAGGTCGCGAGCAGGTCGCCGAACATGCCGTCGGTGTTATCGGCGGTGACGCCGACCACCAGCACGTCGCCGGGTTTGCATTGCTCGATCGCGACATGGATCATCCAGTTGTCGCCGGGCTGCGCCATGATCGTCACCGCCGGACCGCAGATCGCGGCGCCCGGCCAGATCGGCCGCATATAGGGCTTCATCAGGCCGGAACGGCCCAGCGCCTCATGCGAGGTCGAAACGCCAAGCCCCGCGAGAATCCTGCACGCATCGGCATCGGCGCGCTGGATGTTGCGAACGACGACGGTCTTCATCTCGAAGCTTCCTTGTTCAGCCGAGCGTATCGGTGACGACACGCGGGAACAGCGTCTGATAGGCCTCGCCGTAGGTCATCGGGATGCCGGTGTTGCGCGAGCCCTGGATGCCGCGGTTGAGCGCGACGCGCTCGTAATAATGCCAGAGATGCTTCTGCGCGGCGAGGATCTGGAACGCCTTGTACTTGGTCTCCCAGACGTCATCGATTTTCAGGATCAGATCCGGCTTGAAGTCGCACTGCTCGGGCTGATGCGGTTCGAACAGGTAAACCGGCGGTGCGGAATATTGGTACTTGGCGCCAGGCTTGTGTCCCATCGCCTGCGCGACCACGCGGGTCTCCTGCGCAAAGTGGGCCGTGTTCGGATGGTCGAAATTGTAGGGATCCTTCAGCGCGTGCGTGAGCACGAAGGCGGGATTGGTCTCGCGATAAATATCGACCATGCGGTCGAAATGCTCATCGTTCAGCCTGAGCGGATAATCGCCGCAATCGAAAAACTCGATTTCGGCGCCAAGCAGGGCGGCGGCGCGCTCCGCCTCGTCCTTGCGGCCGGCCTTCACGTTTTCCAGCGTCGCGCCGGCTTCCTTCCGGGCAAACTGACTCTCGCCGCGTTCGCCGAAGGACAGGCAGACGATCTTCATGCGGTAGCCTTTTTTGGCATGCAGCGCGATCGCGCCGCCTGCCCGCCACACGAAATCGCCCGGGTGGGCAGTGATCACGAGCCCGGTTTTCTGGGACATGGGATGCGTCTCCGGCGTTCAAGAATTCCGGGGGGATTTGCAACATCCGCTCGTCCCGCACAAGGGCATTGCAGGGCAGTTGCAACCCGCGCCTTCGGCATGCCGGACCGATGTCAGGGCGTGGAATTCACTTTGCCTTTTGCTTGATGGTCTCGGCCCGCTTGTTCAGCGCCTCCGCGTCACTGTCGCGCCCAAGCGTGCGATAGAGCTCCGCGAGATTATGAATAGTGTTCAGAAGCTGCGGGCTGTCTTTTCCGAAGGCCTTTTCGCGGATCGCGAGCGCCCGCTTGGCCAGCGGCTCGGCATCGGTCGGGCGGCCCATCTCCTGATACAGCACCGCAAGGTTGTTGATTGAGGTCGCGACGCCGGGATGATCCGGGCCAAGCGCCTTCTCGTACATGTTTGCGACGCGCTTGAAATGCGGTTCGGCGTCGGCGTGCCGGCCCTGATCGCGATAGAAGCCGGCCATCGTATTGAGGGTTTGCGCCACGGCGGGATGATCGGTCCCATAGGTCTTTTCGCGGATCGCGAGCGCCCGCTTGAACAGTGGCTCGACTTCGTCGATCCGGTTCAGCACCCAATAGGTCATTGCGAGTTCGTGCAGCGAGGTGGCGACGTCGGGATGGTCCGGCCCGAACGACTTTTCGCTGATTGCGAGCGCGCGCTTGAAGAGAGGCTCAGCTTCCGCGAGCCTGCCTGAGGTGCGGTAGAGTTCGCCCAGCGCGACGAGGGACGGCGACACCTGCGGGTCGTCGGCGCCGAAGGCCTTTTCGTTGATCGCGATGGCCCTCTTGTAGAGCGGCTCTGCATCGCGCGGGCGTCCCGCATCCTGATGAAGCGCGGCGAGCGCGCTGACATTTGCCGCGACCGCGAGGTGATCCTGGCCAAGCGCCTTTTCGTTGATCGACAATGCGCGCTTGAACAGAAGCTCCGCCTCGTCGCGCCGCCCTTGCGCCCGGTAGAGCATGGCGAGGTTTTGGGCGAGCGCTGCGACTTGCGGATGGTCCGATCCGAGCGCCTTCTGACGGATCGAGAGCGCCCGCAAGAGGAGAGGTTCTGCCTCCTGCGGCCGGCCGAGTTGCTGCTGCAGCACCGCGATGTAATTGAGGGTGAAGGCGACATCGAGGTGATCGGGGCCGTGTTGCCGTTCGAGCGCGGCCAGCGCCTGCTGCGCGAGCGGCAGCGCGCCCGCGGCGTTTCCGGCGTTGTACAGTTCGACTGCCCGCGTGAGCAGGGAATCTGCGTCGTCCGCCTTTTGCGCGAAGGCGGGAGACGCGATCGCCAGGGCGACGGCGAGCGCCAGGCTCGCAGCAATATGGTTCCGCATGACTCCTCGATCCGGTCGCCCGCTGACCGGTTCATAGCACCCGGAGGCCGGTCGGTAGAAGCTCAACAATCAGTCGGGCAAGCGCACGGCGCGCGAGGACCGCGTCATCCATCTCCTGTCGCCCCGCGAAAGCGGAGACCGCGCGCTCCGCATCGGCGTAGCGTCCGCTTGTCTCGTACATCACGCCGAGATGTTGATGATCATCGCGACGATGGCGTCGCTTCGGCCGTCCGCTCGTTCGCGGATCGCGATTGCGCGGAGGAAAAGCTTTTCGGCCGCTGCGTAGAGGCCGGCCTCTGCCGCCTGCGCAGCTCTCTCCGACAAAATGCCGGAGTTTTCCGCCTCCTGACTTCGCCTCTGCGCCTGTGCGGAGGGCGCGGCGATCAGAAACGCCGCGGTCAGGGCCACAAATGCGATCCGCGTCGGCATGACCGGGGTCCCACGGACGAGTACCGTCAGCCTTTGTCGCGTGCCGCTCCTTCCTGGATCAATCAGGGCGCGAAATTTGGAGACGCACGTATGCTGCGAGCCTGCCAACTGAACCGAGTTCCCAATTATTGCACAAAATATAAGCAGATCGGCCGGGATTTAGACATCCGGTTTCTGATGCCCAATTTGCAGGCGATGGTTTCCCGCAATTTCCTGTCCGGACTCAACGCCTTGGACCAGTTTCAGTAACTGGCACGTCCTTTGCGAACTCCGCTGCGGCGCGGGATGCCGGGTCATCTGGCGTGCGCGTGAAGCAGAGGAAACAACATGATTCACTCCA
>NZ_DATMRX010000054.1:0-18634 GCF_035565855.1 Pseudorhodoplanes sp. | reverse complement strand
TTCCAGATGGGCGGCATCGGCCCGATGTTCGGGCAGGTCGGCTTCTTCCACAAATTCGCGGGCAAGGACTACGAGGACAAGCGCCCGCGCGACCGTTACGTCAACGAGTCGAAGCGCCTGCTCGGCGTGCTGGAAGGCCGGCTCAAGGGTCGGCGATGGATCATGGACGAGGACTTCACCATCGCCGATGTTGCGAGCATCGGTTGGGTGCGCAACCTGATCGGCTTCTACGGCGCCCGCGAACTGGTCGAATACGATGCGCTGAAGGAGGTGCCGCGCTGGCTCGAGGCGGCGCTGGCGCGTCCGGCGGTGCAACGCGGGCTCGAGATCCCGAAGCGTCCTGCCTGAGCGCCGGCAAACGGGCCGCGTTCATTCGGGAACGCGTTGATTTGGGGAAAATGTGCGGTCCCGCCTGCAGGAAATAGCGGGACCGGCGCATTGATGTTAGGGAGGCGCTCATGAGCACGACACCGGCACCATCCCTTCAGACCATCGGCACCAAGCGCGCCCGCCTGCAAGACATCATCCGCAAGCGATCGTTCGGGCGCGGCGAGATCACGCTCGCTTCGGGCCGCAAGAGCGACTTCTATTTCAACCTGAAGCCGACCATGCTCGACGCCGAGGGCGCGGCGCTCCTTGCCGAGCTGACGCTCGACGCCCTTGCCGGAGAGCGCGTCGATTATGTCGGCGGGCTGGAGATGGGCGCGGTGCCGATCGCGGGCGCGATCGCGCAGCTCAGCTTCATGAAGGGGACGCCGATCCAGGCGTTCTTCGTGCGCAAGAAGCCGAAGGAGCATGGCGCCCGGCTGTCGGTCGAAGGACTTGCTCCCGGCGAATCGCTCCAGGGCAAGCGCGTGGTGATCGTGGAAGACGTCACCACCACGGGCGGCTCCGCGATCAAGGCGGTGGACGCGGTTCGCGATTCGGGCGCCGACATCGTCATGGTCTTCACCATGGTCGATCGCGAGGAGGGCGCGGCCGAGGCTTTCCGCGATGCCGGCTTAGAGTTTCGCTCCCTGTACCGCGCGGCCGAATTCCTGAAGGACTGACGGCGAATTTTTGTTGCCGTGGTTATCAGCTCGTTTACCGCACGGGCTCATAATGCGGTTTGTTACGAACCCGTGGCGTAGGGCGCCCGGAGCTGTCCCGATCTAACGCAATTAAGCCGTGATCAGCGTTGGAGGGAGCCTGGGCTCTCGCGGATGAAAGGAGCCGTCGTGGCTCGAGCTGGCGTATTGTTGCGCTGGCGGCGGTTTGCCGCGCTTGCGGGATTCGCCGCCGTCCTCGCGGTAGAGGCCTCGTCTCCCGCCTCCGCTCAGAACCTGCTGGAATCGTTGTTCGGCGGCATCCGCCGGGCCTTCACGCCGCGCCTGCAGTCATACGACCCCAACCACGACATGCGAGAGGGCGGGCCATCCTCCGGATATTGCGTGCGGCTTTGCGACGGGCGCTATTTCCCGGTCAGCGGACGGGGCAAGATGAACGCCAGCGAAATGTGCCGCGCGTTTTGCCCGCACGCGCCGACACAGCTCTTTTCCGGCGGCAACATCGCAACTGCCGTCGCACCGAACGGGCAGCGCTACAGCAATCTGCCCAATGCGTTCCTGTATCGCGACAAGGTCGTGGCGGACTGCAGCTGCACCGGCAAGGGGCCGCTTGGTCTCGTGCCGTTCGATGACGTCGAGGACCCTACGCTCCGCAACGGTGACATCGTCGCCACCGAGAGCGGACTGATGAGCTTTCGGAGCGATGGGCGTCAGGCGGAATTCGTTCCCGCTGCGAGCATGCCTGGCTTGTCCGCGAAGATGAAAGAGCAGTTGACGCAGACGCGAGTCGCGCCTGGGCCGGATGCGGCTCCTCAACCGCCTGCACCTCAGGCCGCGCCGGCACGTCCGCCGGTGAACCAGCGGGCGCAGGCGTTGCGATAAGCCAGTCGAGCGCCCTAATTTTGCGCCCCCTGATTTCAATTTTGTCGCGATTTCGGGAAACGAAGTCAGTGCCCCTTCGTTGACAAGGCGGTTTCCTTGTCTCGAAGGGTCGGGCCGTGCTGCGATTTCGCGCAAATCTTGCTGTTGCAGCAACAGTGCTGCTCGCTTCCGGCACCGGCGCGGATGCCTTCTTCGACATGTTCTTTGGCCGAGGGCGCAGCGCACCGCCTGCAGCGCGGTCCTACGCCGACCCTCACCATGACGGCCGACGCTACACGCCGCGTGCCGAACGTCGCGAGCACAGACATTCCGGTGGCGTCACCTATTGCGTGAGATTGTGCGACGGGCGGCACTTTCCCATCAATTATCGCGGTGGTGATGCTGACCTGTGCAACGCCATGTGCCCTGCCAGCCCGACGAAAATCTTCAGCGGAAGCTCGATCGACGATGCGGTGTCCTCGGATGGCAAGCGCTATTCCGACACCCCCAATGCCTTTGTATATCGCGAACGCCTGGTCGACGGTTGCACCTGCAACGGCAAGAGCCCGATCGGGTTGGTCCGGCAGAATATTGCCGACGACGACAGCTTGCAGCGCGGCGATATTCTCGCCACCGAACAGGGTTTCATGTCGTACCGCGGAGACACGCGACGCAAGGCCGATTTCGTGCCGCTCGACATGAAGGGGCTGCCCAAGGCGATGCGCGGCCGGTTGGCAGAGACCAACGTTCAGCCGGCTCCTTCGGCGAGCAAACCTGCGGAAACCACCGGCGCGGCGCCGGCGGATCGACAGGAGCCCGTTCCCCGTCAGGCGTCGAGGTGAGACACCACGAGTTCGGCCAGCGCCAGCGACGAGGTGAGCCCGGGGGATTCAATGCCGAAGAGGTTGATCAGCCCAGCCATGCCGTGCTCCGCCGGCCCCTCGATCATGAAATCGGCCGCGGGTTCGCCGGGGCCGGTGAGCTTCGGGCGAATGCCGGCATAGTCCGGCACCAGTGAGCCGTCGGGCAACGCCGGCCAATAGGTTCGAATGCGGGCGTAGAAGGACGCGGCGCGCTGCGCATCCACGTCATAGGTTTCGCGGTCGATCCACTCGACATCCGGCCCAAAGCGCATGCGGCCGGCAAGGTCGAGCGTGACATGAACGCCGAGGCCGCCGTCGACCGGCGTCGGATAGATCAGGCGCGTGAAGGCGGGACGTCCCGCGTAAGCGAAGTAATTCCCCTTCGCCAGCACCTGTTTGGGAATGCGCGTCGCCGGATAGCCCTCGATGTTGCGCGCCACGGCCTGTGCCGACAGTCCGGCGCAATTCACTACCGCATCCACATCAAGATGGCCCGGCTCGCGTCCGCCGAACGTAACGCGCCAGCCGTGAAGGCCGGGCGCGAGCCGTTCGACCGGTGTTTCGAAGGCAATTGCGCCGCCATGCGCTTCGAGGTCGCCCTGCAGCGCAAGCATGTAACCGTGACCATCGATGATGCCGGTTGTGGGGGAGACGAGGGCCGCAATACAGGACAATTCCGGCTCCAGATCGCGCGCGGCGTTGCCGCCGATGATCTCGAGCCCCTCGACGCCGTTGATACGCCCCTGTTCTGCGATCGCCTCGATACGAGTGCGCTCGGCGTCGTTTGTCGCGACAATGAATTTGCCGCAGCGCCGATGCGGCACACCACGCGCCTCGCAGAAGGCGTAGAGCATGCGATTGCCGCGCACGCACATCCGCGCGCGCACCGAGCCCGTCGGATAATACATACCGGCGTGGATCACCTCGCTGTTGCGCGAGGAGATTCCGGTGCCGATCGCGGACGCCTGCTCGGCCACGATCACATCGTGACCTGCGAGCGCGGCCGCGCGGGCTGTGGCGAGTCCGATGACGCCCGCCCCGATGACAAGAACCTGCATGGCTCAAGCCTACAAAAAAGCGGCCCGGAATGGGCCGCTTTTGTCGTTTCTGAAATGGGTGGTGCGGATTATTCCGCGGCCAGCCGTACCTCCGGCGCGGCGGCGCGCACATCCGGATCCACCTTGCTTTCGAACTTCGTGAAGTTGTCCTGGAACATCTTCACCAGCGCGCGCGCGGTCTCGTCGAATTCCTTCTTGTCCTTCCAGGTCGACACCGGATTGAGCAGATTGGTGTCGATGCCGGGCACTTCGACCGGCACCGCGAAACCGAAATACGGATCGGTGCGGAAGGTCGCGTTCTTCAGCGAGCCGTTGAGCGCCGCGGTCACAAGGGCCCGCGTCGCCTTGATCGGCATGCGGTGGCCGACGCCGTATTTGCCGGCGGTCCAGCCGGAATTGACCAGCCAGCAGTCGACATTGTGCTCGGTGATGTATTTGCGGAACAGGTTGCCGTATTCCGCCGGCGGACGCGGCAGGAACGGCGCACCGAAGCAGGTTGAGAATTCCGGCTGCACGCCGACGAGGCCCTTCTCGGTGCCGGCGACCTTCGCGGTGTAGCCGGACAGGAAGTGATACATCGCCTGCGCGGGCGTCAGCTTCGCGATCGGCGGCATCACGCCATAGGCGTCGGCGGTGAGGAAGATCACGTTCTTCGGATGGCCGGCGCAGCCGGTGCGCGAGGCATTCGGGATCGAGTCCAGCGGGTAGGCCGAGCGGGTATTCTCGGTCTTGGAAATGTCGGTGTAGTCCGGCACGCGGGTGACCGGATCGAACACCACGTTCTCCAGCACCGCGCCGAAGCGGTTGGTGGCGTCCCAGATCAGCGGCTCTTTCTCATAGGTGAGGTCGACGCACTTGGCATAGCAACCACCTTCGAAATTGAAGATGCCGTTGGGGCCCCAGCCAGTTTCGTCGTCGCCGATCAGGGTACGGTTGGGATCGGCGGAGAGCGTGGTCTTGCCGGTGCCGGACAGGCCGAAGAACAGCGCGCTCTCCTTGCCGTCATTCGAGACGTTGGCCGAGCAGTGCATCGGCATCACGCCCTGCGCGGGCAGATAGAAGTTCAGCGTCGTGAACACCGACTTCTTCATTTCGCCGGCATAGGACGAGCCGCAGATCAGCACGATCTTGCGGGTGAAATCGATCGCCACCATCGTGTCGGAGCCTTCGCGGCCGCCGTGACGCTTGGCGTCCGGAACGAACGACGGCAGGTCGATGATGGTCATATCCGGCACGAAGCCCGCGAGTTCGGACTGCTCCGGACGGATCAGCAGGGTGCGGATGAACAGCGAGTGCCAGGCCAGCTCGGTGAAGACGCGGACCTTGATGCGATAGGTCTTGTCGGCGCCGCCATAGAGGTCCTGCGCGAAAAGCTGCTTGCCTTTGCAGTGCGCAAGGAAGTCCTGGTACAGATTTTCGAAATGCTCTTTCGAGAGCTTGCGGTTGCCGTCCCACCACACGCTGTCGCGGGTGAGGTCGTCGACCACGGTATGCTTGTCCTTGGGTGAGCGGCCGGTGTGATGGCCGGTCTCGGCGCAGAGCGCCCCGCCGGCGACGATGTTGCCTTCACCGTTGCGGATCGCGTGCTCGTAAAGCGGCGCGTCGGTCAGATTCCAGTGGACAGCCTGTAGATCCTTCAGGCCAAATTTGTCTGCACCATAGGCTTTATTGCGTACGCCCGTTTCCTGCACGGAATGCCCTCCAAAACGCCCCGACCGCTGCTGCGGCCAGCTTCTGTCACACGCCGATGTGAGTGTGGCCCTTGAGATAGCTCAATCGCGGCCGCGTGGGCCGCGCGGTGTCTTAGAGCCGCGCCGTCGCGCTGCCAAGTCCCTTGAGACCGTAAAGGTTGCCGCGGAATCGCGTTGCACCGCAGCAAATAACGGTAAGTTGGGGCATAAGACGCGTTAAGGATGTGGGTGACTTGCGTGGATTGCGGACTTGCAGGCGGTGGCGGCAGACAAAGGCAACCGTCACCGGCCGCCCTTTGTCTCCTCCTGCACAAATTCCGATCAATCGACGATGTTGACCACCTCGACGCGCCGGTTCTCGCCGGACAGCGGCTGGCTCGGCACCTTCAGCTTTTCGAAGCCGAAGCCGAATACCGCAAGCTTGTCTGGAGCGATGCCGTGACGCTCGATCAGATAGCGGCGCACCGACTGCGCGCGGCGATGTGACAGGCCGAGATTGTATTCGGCGCTGCCGGCGGCGTCGGTATGTCCGTTGAGAACGATATTGGCGCCCTGCAGCTTGGGCGATTTCAGAGCGGCGCCAAGCTCGTCGACTGCCGCGGCCGCCTTCGGCCCGATGACATCGGAATTGTAATCGAAGAAGATCGCAAGATCGATCTTCGGCTTGTCTTCGATCACCTTGGCGATCTCTTCACGCTCTTCCTTGGTCGCCGGTGTGACCGCTTCGATCGAAATCGCGCGGGTGCGTGCTTTCTGCAAGGCGTTCTGCGACGCGGCTGCCTTCGGATCGAACGACCGCGTCAGGCTCCGTGTCTTGCTGCTGGTTGTCTTCGGCGTGAGCGCTTCTTCGATGCGGCTCGATTGCGCATAGGACGGAGTGGCGCCCGCCAGTGCGAACGCTATTGCGATGCTGCCGATAATGAATTTCGCCGTGCGGATCATCGGTTCAACCCTCAATCGGAACACCCAACCATATCACGGCAGGGCTGCGGGGTGCAGCACCTGCGGACAAACCGGATTCACAACTTGGTCGCGCCGATGTGACAGACGGTTCAGCCGGCGCGCGCCTGCTGGGCCATCTGGACGAGGGTCGCGCGCAACGGCCCAGACCCTGCCACGCGTTGCGGGAAGGCGACGCGCAAGGCCGTGCGTCCGTTCTGCAGTTCCAGGCCCTCCGGGTCGAATCCTGCGCAACGCCAGTCGCCGTCCGGCGCTCCGTAGAGATTGGTCGCGTAAAGCCGGCAGGCGTCGGCATGGTCCTCGTTCATGTGCCGTGACGCCCCGTCTTCGGCGGCGAGCAGATCGTCCGCGCCACGGACGTCGACGAGGATGTCCTGCGGCTTGAGGTCGACGATGCGGCCAAAGCCCGCCACCAGATGGGCCGCCGAAATCTCGATCCGGTAGAAAGCGAAATCGGCGAAGTCGGCGAACATCGCAGCTTCCGGCTGGCGCGCCAGGTATCGGCGGCGATCATGCGGGTCGGTGGTCACCGCCGCCCGCCCCATCAGCATGACCCGCGCGCCCTCCAGGGGATCGCCCTCCTTGCGCTCGTCCAGCATCAGCGAGACGCGGCTGTCCGCCATCACGTTTTTTGTATGAATCGCGAGCTTGGAGATCAGGAGGAGCGGGGATCCGTCGAACGCTGTCGCGACATTGACCAGCGAGCAATAGGGGTCGTCAGACCCGGCCATCAGCGTGGCCAGGGCGCCGGAACGCGCTTCCCGCAGCAGTTTCTTCGCGGCGATCTTGGGATCGAAATCGGATTGCGGCTTCATCGGTGGTCACCTGTCGGTCTGGATTCCCCTGCACGGGGCCCGTGCTGGCGGTGGGAACAAAAGAGGGATATGGTCGTCAATACAGCGGAATCATTGAGTTGTTGCCGAATAGTCACATTTCGGCCCAGCTTTACGGGCTTCAAGCCACTCGGGGATTCCACACCGAGCTGAAGAAAAGAGGGGTCATGCCGACCATTGCTCTCGTCGACGACGACCGCAACATTCTCACATCCGTCTCCATCGCGCTCGAGGCCGAGGGATACCGGATCATGACCTACACCGACGGCGCCTCGGCGCTGGACGGCTTCAAGTCCTCGCCTCCGGACCTTGCGATCCTCGATATCAAGATGCCGCGCATGGATGGCATGGAGCTGCTCCGCCGCGTCCGGCAAAAGACCGACATGCCCGTGATCTTCCTGACCTCAAAGGACGAGGAAATCGACGAGCTGTTCGGCTTGAAAATGGGCGCCGACGATTTCATCCGCAAACCCTTCTCCCAGCGGCTGCTGGTGGAGCGCGTCAAGGCCGTGCTGCGCCGTGGCCAACCGAAGGACGGGACTGCGCCGAAAGAAGTCGATACGGCGAAGGTCCTCGAGCGCGGCATGCTGCGCATGGATCCGGAGCGTCACACCTGCACCTGGAAGATGGAGCCGGTGACCCTGACGGTGACCGAATTCCTGATCCTGCAGGCGCTGGCGAGCCGTCCGGGCGTCGTGAAAAGCCGCAACGCGCTAATGGATGCGGCCTATGACGATCAGGTCTATGTCGACGATCGCACCATCGACAGCCACATCAAGCGACTGCGCAAGAAGTTCAAGGTGGTAGACGACGACTTCGACATGATCGAGACCCTGTACGGCGTCGGCTACCGCTTCAAGGAAGCCTGATCGCGGCTACGGACTTCGGCGCAGTCGCGGACCGGCTCGACCAGCGCCGCAGCCCAAATGCGGCGGCCGGTGTAGGAAGATCGGACGCGGGGCACTAGATTGGGGCCACCGCCGCGGGCATCCAGGCCCCGGCGGTGCGAAACCCAGGGCGCAGGTGACGTGCTCGACCGGACCAAGCAACTGACACAGGAAAGCCCGGCCGAGGAAAGGCCGGCTGGCGAAGCGGCCCCGCGCTCGGCCGCTCGCGGCGTATTTCGGAGGCTTTCCGAATACTGGCAGTATTTCGTGGGGCAGGGCTCGTCGAGCCTCACCCGGCGGATCGTGTTCCTGAATGTCGCCGGGCTTTTCGCGCTGTTCGTCGGCATTCTCTACCTGTCGCAGTCCCGACAATTCTTCATCGAGGCGCGTATTCGCAGTCTGCAGGTGCAGGCCGAAATCATCGCCAGCGCGATTGCCGCCTCGGCGGCCGTCGAGACAGACTCGATCACCATCGATCCGGACCGGCTGCTCGAATTGCAGCTTGGCCAGACCTACGGGCCCGACGAAGCCGCCCTCGAATTTCCGATCAGCCCGGAGCGCGTCGCCCCGGTATTGAGGCGATTGATTTCACCGACCAACACGCGCGCGCGCATCTACGATCGCGAGGGTGTGCTGCTGCTCGACAGCCGCAGCCTGTATGGCCGCGGCGACGTGCTGCGGTTCGATCTGCAGGACGGAACCGTCAAGCCGGGCTTTTTCGAAAAGCAGATCAACTCCATCCGCAAATGGCTCGCACGCGGCGACCTGCCCGTGTACCGCGAGCTCGGGCCGGGCGAGGAGGGCACCGCCTATCCGGAAGTCGCAGCGGCGGTCGAGGGCAAGACCAATTCCGTCGTGCGGATCAATCAGCGCGGCGAAGTGATCGTCTCGGTGGCCACGCCCCTGCAACGGTTCCGTGCCGTGCGCGGCGTCCTGCTGCTGTCGACACAAGGCGCCGACATCGAAGACAGTATCGCGGCGGAACGGCTGGCAATCTTCAAGGTGTTCCTGGTCGCCGCCGTGATCATGACCGTGCTGTCGATGTTCCTTGCCCGCACCATAGCCGGGCCGGTACGCCGCCTTGCCGATGCCGCCGAACGCGTGCGAAGGCGGATTCGGTCTCGCGTGGAGATTCCGGACTTCACGCACCGCAAGGACGAAATCGGCGATCTGTCCGGCGCGCTTCGCGAGATGACCAATGTGCTCTACAGCCGGATCGAGGCGATCGAGAGCTTTGCCGCCGATGTTGCGCACGAATTGAAAAACCCGCTCACGTCGCTGCGTTCGGCGGTGGAAACCATCCCGCTGGCGAAGACGCAGGAAAGCAAGGAGCGGCTGTTCGCCGTGATCCAGCACGACGTCAGCCGCCTTGATCGGCTGATCTCCGATATTTCCGACGCGAGCCGGCTTGACGCTGAATTGCAGCGGCAGGAATCCGCGCCGGTCAATCTGCATACGCTGCTTACAACGGTCGTTACGGTCGCCAACGAAGTGCGTCAGGACGAGGGCGTCCATGTTGCGCTCGCGTTCGAAGGTGGCGGGCCGCAGGCCTTCGTCGTGCCAGGCCACGATTCGCGGATTGGCCAGGTGATCGACAATCTGATCGCCAACGCGCGGTCCTTCTCGACGCCGGGCGGTACGGTGCGGGTTACTGCACGGCGCGTGCGCGACATGGTCGAGATCATCGTGGATGACGACGGTCCCGGCATCCGGCCGGATGCGATGCAGAAGATATTCGAGCGCTTCTACACGGATCGCCCGCACCAGGGCTTCGGCAATAATTCCGGACTCGGTCTTTCGATCTCGAAACAGATCATCGAGGCGCATGGCGGGAAAATCTGGGCGGAGAACCGTCGCGGCGTGCCGACACATGACGGCGCCGACCCGCTGATCCTGGGCGCACGTTTTGTCGTGCAACTGCCGGCCGCGTGATCGGACAGACGGCGGGCATGGCTGGGCCGTCGATACATGCCACCGCCATCCTCTGGGGTTACCGGGGCATTCTGATCCGCGGACCGTCCGGCTCCGGCAAGTCGCGGCTCGCGCTGTCGCTTCTTCAGTCTCACGGGCCGGAGCTGGTGCGCCTGATCGGCGACGACCGTATCCATCTCGAAGCGATGCATGGCCGGCTGCTGATGCGGCCGGCGCAGGCGCTTGCCGGGCGGATCGAGATCCGCGGGCAGGGCATCGCGCGCCTGCCGTTCGAGCCGGTGGCGGTCGCTCATCTCGTGGTCGATCTCGATGCTTCGGATTCGGCCCGGCTCCCTGAAGCCGTGTCGCTGACCACCGACCTCCTTGGCGTCCGGCTGGCGCGGCTTCCGGTCGCACCCGGGGTGGACGCACGGGTCGCGCTTCTGGCGCGGCTCGACGAAAAGTGCCAATGGGACAGCGCTTAAGCGGCCGGAACGCGGCTCTGCGAGCCCTCTCGCAAAAACCCTGTGGCTTTCTTACCTATCGCGATGCAACATGACCCCGAAAACGCTGTGGCGGGCCTTGCAATGGGTTTTCGGATGGTCAAGATGAGCGCCCTTTCGAGCGGCGCCCGCGATGCGAAGAGCGCCCGCCGGAGTCCTTGATGATCGGCCTTGTTCTCGTCACTCACGGCCGCCTCGCCGTGGAGTTCCGCTCGGCGCTGGAGCACGTGGTCGGTCCGCAGAAGCAGATCGAAGCCATTACGATTGGTCCCGACGACGACGTCGAGCAGCGTCGCAAGGACATCATCGAAGCCGTCAAGCGCGTTGATACGGGGGATGGTGTCGCGATCCTGACCGACATGTTCGGTGGGACGCCCTCGAATCTTGCGATATCCTGCATGAGCCGCCCCAAAGTTGAGGTGGTTGCGGGGATCAATCTGCCGATGCTGGTAAAACTTGCCAAGGTCCGGAGCGATCAGCCATTGCCGGAGGCAGTTGCGGCCGCCCAGGATGCCGGACGAAAATACGTGACCATTGCCAGCCGGGTGCTTGCCGGAAAATGACCGCCAACGGCGCGATCGTTCGCGTTCTGGAAATCTGCAACAAGAAGGGCTTGCACGCGCGCGCGTCAGCCAAGTTCGTGCAGACCGTCGAGCGTTTCGATGCCGACGTGAAGGTGACGCGCAATGGTGAGACGGTCGGCGGCAATTCCATCATGGGGCTGATGATGCTTGGTGCCGGCCCCGGCTCCACGATTACAGTCGAAGCCAGCGGCAATGATGCCGAGGCTGTGATGGATGCCATCGAAAGCCTCATCGGCGGCCGTTTCGACGAGGACGACTGACTTTCCAACCGGCGCGCTCCGCTGCCGGCGCCTGCGGCCCTGCAATCAAAAGTAGAAAAAGTCACGAGTTCCCGTCATAATCCCGCCCCATTAGGGGAGGGGCGCGATGGTTCGCGCCGTCGTGCGGCGTGCCGGTTTCGATTGAAGATATTGCCAAGCAGATTCTTGTCCTGCTGCCTGAGGACGGGACGCCGGTCCTGAACCGCGTGATGCGGGTCATGCTGGCGCGGGCGCTGTCATGCGACATCCCGGAGGATCGTTACGGTGCTGCCCGCGCCAAGCTCATCGAGCGCGGTCAGGTCGGCCTGAAGCAGGGCCCCGGCGGGCGCCTTTTCCGTACGCCGCACGCCACGCCGCGGAGCATAGCCCGCGGCTCTGCGGCGAAAGACGCCTGGAGCGAGGCGAGCCTGATGCCGTGGCTCGGCAAATATCTCGACGGTCCGATTCAGCAAGACCTCGACTTGCTGCGCGGCGCCCGATGCATCACCTGCGACACCTCGAAGATCGGCCGGACCGGCACGCAATGGGCGCGGCCCGATTTCACGCTGATCAGTGTGAAGCAATTCAGGTTGCTGCCGGGCGTCGAGGTCGACGTGCACAGCTTCGAACTGAAGACCGAGAGCGGCGGCGCCACCGATCTCGCGGTGTTCGAAACGCTGGCGCAAACCCGCTTCACCAATTTCGGCTATCTGGTCTGGCACCTGCCCGAGGGGTCGAAATTCGGCAAGAAGCTCCCCGACATCCAGCGGCAATGCGACCATTATGGTCTTGGCTTCGTTCGTGCGCGCGATCCGCGGCAATTCGATAGCTGGGACATTCTGCTGGAGCCCACCCGCAAGGCGACACCCGCCGCCGAAATCGATGTCTTTCTTGACGAGCGGTTGCAGGACGCCCAGCGTAAGCAGATCAGATCGTTGCTCAACGGTGCGTCCGCATGAAAGGCAAGGTCATCGCCGTTGCCAATATGAAAGGCGGCGTCGGCAAGACCGCGACGGTGATTGGCCTCGCCGAAAGCCTGGCGGCAAGAGGCGCGGACACGCTTGTGGTCGATCTCGACCCGCAGGCCAATGCCTCGATCTGTCTGGCGGGCGATCAGTTTCTCAAGACCATCATCGAACAAGGCAACACCATCGACGCTTTCCTCGAAGACCGCTTCATGCGGGGCCAAAAGGACGCGGCCCTGGAGAAACGCATCCGCACCAATATCAGCAACGTCACCCATCTCGGCCGCCAATTGCCGCTGGCTCTGCTCGCCTCCAGCTCGGAGCTTCGTCTGGTGGAGCGCAACATGATCTTCACCCTGACCAAGTCGGGGATGTCGCTCGATCGGATCGTCGAGGCGCTTTACCAGATCATCAAGGACGAGCTGAAACGGACGCGGAAGTCCTACGACTACATTCTGTTCGATTGTGCGCCGGGCATCTCGGTGTTGACCGAAGTCAGCATCCGGCTTGCCAATCTCGTCATCGTGCCGACCATTCCCGATTTTCTGTCGACCTATGGTCTCAAGTCCTTCTGCAGCAATCTCTGGAGCGGGCCGATCGCAAGTCAGAGCAATCTCAAGCAGCCGAAGCGTCTGCCGCATGTCCTGATCACGCGCCGCCGCCCGACACGGGATCACGAAAGAACGAGAGTGCGGCTGCGCTCGGAATCCGCAAAGGACGACACAAGATTTTCCGTGTTCGCGACGGAGATTCCCGAGCGTGCCGCGATCGCACAGGCGCTCGGCACAATTCACGTGCATCCGACCTTTTCGCAGAAGTGGCGTGACGGGACCGACATCATGCTGGCGGACCTCGTCAAAGAGGTGAGAGAGGTCCTTCATGGCTCTTGAATTCGACGGCTTCGACGCCTGGAGTGCGATCGCAAAAAGCCCGGATGTTTTCGCCTCGCTGCGCGCGGAGGCGGCGAAGTCGGCGCGCAGCGCCCTGACCAAATATCTGAAGACCAAGACGCTTGGTCTGTCGGACTTCTGTGAAGCTCGCAAGGCGCTCGGCAAGAAGGTCTTCGGTCTTCTGGTGGACGGCCTGAAGGACGGCGAGCTGAAGACGATCGTCGCCCGGCTCGACAAGCATCATCCCGATCTGAAGTCGGCCGATGCCGCCTGGAGGCGGCAGCATTTCCTGGCGCTGGTGCGCGGTGACGTCCAGCCGACCGCGAAGCCCGCAACGCCGGCGAAAAGGCCGAAGGCGAAGCGCACGCCGAAAGCCGCCCCTGACGAGGGCGAATGGTTTGCCTCGGCCGGCGCCGTCCGCAAGCGCTAGGCGCCGTCTGCCACCCTCAGTGATAGCCCCCTTCAGCCCGCAAGGCGAAGGCGCCGCCGGGCGCTCGCGGCGGGTGGCCTTTTAAAGGCTTTCGAAAGGACATAAAGAAATCTTTATATCCACATTGCGTCCCATGGCGGACCCTGCTATAGCCGCGCCCGAACCGGCGGCCTGACCTGCGGGTCGCGTCCGTTTTCCAGACATCTAGGCAAGACACAGCGTCAAGGAGCGTCATGACCGCAGCAGCAGCGAAACAGCCGGGCTTTTCCGATTACATCGTCGCCGACATCGGCCTCGCCGATTTCGGCCGGAAGGAAATCTCGCTCGCCGAAACCGAGATGCCGGGCCTGATGGCGACCCGTGAGGAATACGGCAAGTCGCAGCCGCTGAAGGGCGCGCGGATCGCCGGCTCCCTGCACATGACCATCCAGACCGCGGTGCTGATCGAGACGCTGAAGGCGCTCGGCGCCGATATCCGCTGGGTGTCCTGCAACATCTATTCGACCCAGGATCACGCCGCCGCGGCGATCGCCGCGGCCGGCATCCCGGTCTTCGCCGTGAAGGGCGAGACGCTGAAGGATTACTGGGACTACACCGCCAAGCTGTTCGACTGGCACGGCGGCGGCTACCCGAACATGATCCTCGACGACGGCGGCGACGCCACCCTGTTGATCCATCTCGGCGTGCGCGCCGAGAAGGGCGACACCGCCTTCCTCGACAAGCCTACCTCGGAAGAAGAGGAAATCCTGTTCGCTCTGATCAAGAGGCTCCTCAAGGAGAAGCCGAAGGGCTGGTTCGGCGAGATCGCAAAGTCGGTCAAGGGCGTCTCGGAAGAGACCACGACCGGCGTGCATCGCCTCTACGAGATGCAGAAGGCCGGTACGCTCCTGTGGCCCGCGATCAACGTCAACGACTCGGTGACGAAGTCGAAATTCGACAACCTCTATGGCTGCAAGGAATCGCTGGTCGACGGCATTCGCCGCGGCACTGACGTCATGATGGCCGGCAAGGTCGCGATGGTCGCGGGCTTCGGCGACGTCGGCAAGGGTTCGGCCGCCTCCCTGCGCAACGCCGGCTGCCGCGTGCTGGTGTCGGAGATCGATCCGATCTGCGCCCTGCAGGCCGCGATGGAAGGCTATCAGGTCGTGACCATGGAAGAGGCGGCGCCGATCGCCGACATCTTCGTCACCGCCACCGGCAACAAGGATGTCATCACGATCGACCATATGCGGGCGATGAAGGATCGCGCGATCGTCTGCAACATCGGCCATTTCGACAACGAGATTCAGGTCGCGGGCCTGAAGAACCTGAAGTGGAACAACATCAAGCCGCAGGTGGACGAGATCACCTTCCCGGATGGCCACCGCATCATCCTGCTGTCGGAAGGACGCCTGGTGAATCTCGGTAACGCGATGGGTCATCCGAGCTTCGTGATGAGCTCCTCCTTCACCAACCAGACGCTGGCGCAGATCGAGCTGTTCACCAATCCGGGCAAGTACGAGAAGAAGGTCTACACGCTGCCGAAGCACCTCGACGAGAAGGTGGCGCGCCTGCATCTCGACAAGATCGGCGTGAAGCTGACCAAGCTTCGCCCCGACCAGGCCGAATATATCGGCGTGAAGCAGGAAGGCCCGTACAAGGCGGACCATTACCGCTACTGATTTCTTCTTCCGTGAATCGGGAATACGAAATGGCCGGGCTTTGCCCGGCCATTTCTTTGTTATGCTTGTCTTCAAACGGAGGACACGATGGCGAAGAAACCATCCAGGACCTCGGCGAAGACTGCGAAATCGACTGCGCGCAAGAAGCCGGCGTCCGCCAAGGCCGCAAAGCCGAAGCTTTTGTCCGGCGGCAATCCGCAAATCGCGAAGGGCTATGGCGATGCGCCGGTGCAGGCCTATATCGCCGCGATGCCGGGCTGGAAGAGCGATCTCGGCCGCACGCTTGATGCACTGATCGTGCGCGCCGTGCCCGGCGTGAAGAAAGCGGTGAAGTGGAATTCCCCGTTCTACGGCATGGAGGAAGGTGTCTGGTTCCTCAGCTTTCATTGCTTCGCGAAATACATCAAGGTCGCGTTCTTCCGCGGCGCCCTGCTCGATCCGCTGCCGCCCGGCACGTCGAAGCAGGAACGCGTACGCTATCTCGACATCTATGAGGATCGTTTCGACGAGGCGCAGTTCGTCAGCTGGGTGAAGCAGGCGAGCGCATTGCCCGGCGAGAAGATGTGAGGCGATCGTCAGGGCCGCCCGCGCAGCCTGAACCAGTGAGAGGTGGGCATGAACCGGATCACCGAAGACGGCCGCTCGCTGGCCTGCGTCGAAGTCGGTGATCCACAGTTCACGGACAGGGAGAGCACCTCATGAAGGCAGCGAAGAAGACGGTGAAGCCGCAAAAGACGGCGGGTGCAAAATCCTCCGCCGACTGGCGCGCCGCGACTCTCGCGCGTGTCCGCGCGATCATGCGTGAGGCCGATTCCGATATTGTCGAGACGGTGAAATGGCAGAAGCCCTCCAACCCGGCCGGCGTTCCGGTCTGGGAAAAGGCCGGCATCATCTGCACCGGCGAAACCTACAAGGACAAGGTGAAGCTGACCTTCGCCAGGGGCGCCGCGCTGCTCGACCCGTCCGGCCTATTCAATGCCGGACTCGACGGCAATGTGCGGCGCGCGATCGACATTCATGAAGGCGAGACGATCGACGAAGCGGCGTTGAAGGCGCTCGTCCGCGCGGCCGTGGCGCTCAACGAGAAAGGCCGCGCAAGCAAGTCGCGGGCCTGAGCGCCGGGGCTACAGGTTGAGCTGTACCAGCACGAGGTCGAGCCGCTTGCCGAATTTCTCGCCGACGCCGGGCAGACGGCCGGCTTCCTCGAAGCCCATGGTTTCGTGGAGCGCCAGCGACGGATAGTTCGAGGCGTCGATCGCCCCGATCATCACCCGCTTGCCGAGCCGGCGCGCCTCCTCGATCAGCGCCTGGAGCAGCATCCGGCCGAAACCCTTGCCCTGCGCCTCGTCCAGCACATAGACCGAATGCTCGACGGTGTGCCGGTAGCCCTCGAAGGGGCGGAACTGCCCGAAAGAGCCGTAGCCCTGCACGCCGCCTTCGTCAGCGACCAGGACCGGGAAACCGGCCTCCCGCCGCGTGGCAAACCAGACGCGGCGGCCCTCCAGATCGGACGGCGCCTCGTTCCAGATCGCCGTGGTTTTGGTGACGGCGTCGTTATAGATCGCGAGAATCGCAGGTAGATCGGCTTCCGTTGCGGGCCGTATTGTCGCCACCTCAGATCGCCTCCTGTCGGCCGGTCCCGGCCGCTTATCGTTGCTTGTGGGCCTTTTCCGGCAATGCTATCCCGCCGCCCATGACAGCGGCAACCATCGACAATATCCGCAATTTTTCCATTGTTGCGCATATCGACCACGGCAAGTCCACGCTCGCCGACCGGCTGATCCAGCTCACCGGGGCGATGGACGCGCGGGAGATGGCCGGTAAGGAGCAGGTGCTCGATTCCATGGACATCGAGCGCGAGCGCGGCATCACCATCAAGGCGCAGACCGTACGGCTGCGCTATCGCGCCAAGGACGGCAAGGAATACATCCTCAACCTGATCGACACCCCTGGCCATGTCGACTTCGCCTACGAGGTGAACCGCTCGCTCGCCGCCTGCGAGGGCTCGCTGCTCGTGGTCGACGCCTCGCAGGGCGTGGAGGCGCAGACGCTCGCCAATGTCTATCAGGCGATCGACAACAACCACGAGATCGTGCCGGTCCTGAACAAGGTCGATCTGCCGGCGGCAGAGCCGGAGAAGGTCAAGCAGCAGATCGAGGACGTGATCGGCATCGACGCCTCGGATGCGATCCCGATCTCCGCCAAGACCGGCATCGGTATCCCCGACGTGCTGGAGGCGATCGTCCATCGCCTGCCGCCGCCGAAGGGCGACCGCAACGCGCCGCTCAAGGCACTGCTGGTCGATTCCTGGTACGACCCCTATCTCGGCGTCATCGTGCTGGTGCGCATTGTCGACGGCACGCTGAAGGAAGGCGACCGCATCCAGATGATGGGGACCGGCGCGGTCTATGACGTCGACCGGGTCGGCGTGTTCACCCCGAAGAAGGTCGAGGTGAGCGAACTCGGCCCCGGCGAGATCGGCTTCCTCACCGCCTCGATCAAGGAAGTGGCCGACACCCGCGTCGGCGATACGCTGACCGACGCGCGAAAGCCGGTCTCCGAGCCGCTGCCCGGCTTCAAGCCGGCGATCCCGGTGGTGTTCTGCGGACTGTTCCCGGTCGATGCCGCGCAATTCGAGGATCTGCGCGCGGCGATGGGCAAGCTGCGCCTCAATGATGCGAGCTTCTCATTCGAGATGGAGACCTCGGCTGCGCTCGGCTTCGGCTTCCGCTGCGGCTTCCTCGGGCTCCTGCATCTCGAAATCATCCAGGAGCGGCTGGAGCGCGAATTCAATCTCGACCTGATTGCGACCGCGCCGAGCGTCATCTACAAGATGACGCTGACCGATGGCAGCCACATCGAGATCCACAATCCGGTCGACATGCCGGACGTCGTCAAGATCGAGGAGATCGAGGAGCCGTGGATCGAGGCCACGATCCTGACGCCCGACGAATATCTCGGTTCGGTGCTCAAGCTCTGCCAGGACCGGCGCGGCAATCAGAAAGAGCTGACCTATGTCGGCAACCGCGCGATGGTGAAATACGATCTGCCGCTCAACGAGGTGGTGTTCGATTTCTACGACCGGTTGAAGTCGGTGTCGAAGGGCTATGCCTCGTTCGACTATCATCTGACGGACTATCGCCCGTCCGACCTCGTGAAGATGCAGATCCTCGTCAACTGCGAGCCGGTCGATGCGCTGGCGATGCTGGTGCACAAGACGCGCGCGGAGGGCCGCGGCCGCGCGATGGTGGA